>CAYHHH010000003.1:20715-23422 GCA_964356125.1 uncultured Bifidobacteriaceae bacterium
AGCGTTTGCGCGGCGGTCCGGTGCTCGCGCGCACGACGAGCGTGTGCCGCAGGGTGACCGAGGCGGGCGTGTCCATCGCATCTCCGCCGGCGAGGATCCCCAGCAGCAGCCGCACGGTCCCTTCACCGATTTGTCTCACCGGCTGCGCAATCGTCGTCAGGGGCGGATGCGTGTGCCGCGCAAATCGAATGTCGTCGAATCCGACGACCGACAGGTCGCGCGGCACCTGCACCGATCGCTGCCTCGCCATTTCGATGACCCCCATCGCCATTTCGTCGTTGAAACAGAAGATGGCGGTCGGCGGCTCGGCGCGCGACAGGAGCCGCTCGGCCGCGGCGGCGCCCGACTCGATTGAAAAATCGCCCTGTACGGAAATCAGATGGCGCTCGGCCTTTTCCTCCCTGGCCCGCGCGGTCGCGCCGTCGAGGCGATCGCGGCTGAGCGGGCTGACGAGCGGGCCGGTGACGATGCCGATGCGGCGATGGCCGAGCCCATAGAGATGATCCATCGCCTCGTAGGCCGCCTTCGCGTTGTCGATGTGGACGCTCGGCGTGCCCAGTGTCGGGCTGAACTCGCAGCCGTTCACGATGGGGGCGCACCGCGGCTTCATCTGGCGAATCATGGTCGCGGCTTCGTGAGGCAGGCGATGGCCGAGAAAGATCAGGCCGTCGGCCTCTTTGCGCCTCAGCATCATCGCGTAGCCTTCTTCGCGCTTCTCGTCGTGCTGCGTATCGCCGACGAGCACCGAGTAGCCTTCGCGCTGGGCGGCCGCCTCGATGCCCTGAAGGATCAGCGAAAAAAACGGATTGGAAATATCGGGGACCGACACGATCAGCTTCCCCGTTTTCAACGTGCGGAGATTCTTTGCCGTCGAATTCGGCTCGTACCCCAGACGCTCGACGGCCTGCAGCACGCGGCGCCTGGTGGATTCGGCGACGACATCGGGACGGCTGAGCACACGCGACACCGTCGCAGTGGACACGCGTGCGCGTTTGGCAACTTCGTAAATCGTGGGCACGGCAGGAATTGGAATCATCATATCCCGTGTTTCGCGGCGCTCGATTATCGATACGGATTTTTGGAGTACGCGGATGCAAACTTCTCTGGACAGCCGCGAAGTCGAGTGCCATAATCCGCCATCCAATTTCGTGTAATCGATTACAGGGCAACTCGTCGGCAGGCTTCTTAAGGGGAGGAAACCTATGCTGCGAAGGACATGGATCACGGCGGCGAATGTGTTGATCGCGTGCATGCTGGCGTCGACCGCCGCATTCGCGCAGATCACGACCGGCACCATCTCGGGCACGGTGCGCGACCAGCAGGGCGGGGTGATTCCCAGCGCCACTGTGGTGTTGGTCAGCGAGGCGCGCGCCACGAAGTCCGCGCCCGCGATAACCGACGCGGCCGGCAACTATGTGTTTCCCAACGTGACGGCAGACACATATACGGTCGAGGTGAGCCTCGATGGCTTCAAGACGGTACGCCGCACCGGCATCCGGTTGAGCGGCGCCGATCGGATTGGCGTGCCGACGGTCGTGCTGGAGACCGGCGGCATCACCGAGACCGTCAACGTCACGGCGGAAACCGTCATGGTGCAGTCGCAGAGCGCCGAGCGATCCTACGTCATTGAGACCGCGCAAATCGAGAATCTGCCGATCACCCGTGGGAACTTCATCAACGTCGTCGCGTTCACGCCCGGTGTCATTACCGGCAATACGACCGGCGGCTTCGGCGGCGCCGGCGCGACCCGCCTCGGCGGCGCCGGTCAGAACAACATCATGATGGACGGCGTCTCGGCCATGGACACCGGCAACAACGGCCAGATGCTGGCGCTGAATGTTGAGTCGATCGGCGAGGTGAAGATCCTGACACAGGGCTACCAGGCGGAGTTCGGCCGATCGAGCGGCCTCCAGATCACTGCCGTCACAAAGGGCGGCAGCAACCAGTTCCGCGGGTCCCTCTATGACGTCGAGCGGAACTCTGACTGGAACTCGAACACCTGGGTCAACCAGAAGAACGGCGACCCTAAACCCCTCAATAAAGAGAAAGACTGGGGTTACTCAATCGGCGGCCCGGTTGGGAAGCCGGGCGGCGACAATAAGCTGTTCTTCTTCTATGCCCACGAGTACCGTCCGCGGAACAACCCGATCAACAACGGCAATCCGATCCGCCTGCGGGTGCCGACCGCACTCGAGCGCGCGGGCGACTTTTCGCAGAGTCTGGACAACAACGGCGCGCCGATTCCACAACTGCTCGATCCAGTCACGCGCCAGCCGTTCCCGGGCAACCGGATTCCGGCAGATCGTCTGTACTCGACGGGCCTCGCGATCCTGAACCGCTATCCGCTGCCGAATATTCAGCAGGCCGCCGCCACAAACTACAACTACCAGGTGGCGCCGCCGAGCGTCGAGAACCTGATCCAGCAGCCATCCGTCCGCATCGACTACCAGTTGAGCCCAAAGCTGCGGGTGAACTGGAAGTACTCCGGGCAGCGCGCCAGGCCCATCACCACCCCGGGCCTGATTGAGGGATTCACCGACGTCAAGACGCCGTATCCCTACATCACGAACTACGCGGCGAACGTGAACTACATGATCAACTCCACGACGTTCATGGAGGGGACCTGGGGTTTCATCCGGAACGAGCTGACGGGCGGCAACGAAGGCGGTGTGCTGATCAACGACTCCGCGAACCGGCTGAAGGATCT
>CAYHHH010000003.1:23522-25415 GCA_964356125.1 uncultured Bifidobacteriaceae bacterium
TACAACAACCACAGCTTCAAGGCGCAGAACACGGGCGCCGGCGGCATCGCCAACCTCACGTTCCAGGGTTATGTGAACTTTGGCAATGACTCCAACAACGCACTCGATACGGGCTTCGGGTTTGCGAACGCCGCCACCGGCGTGTTTACGCAGTACCTGCAGGCCTCCCAGTTCATCGAGGGGCACATGGTGTACGACAACACGGAGTTCTACATCCAGGACAACTGGAAGGCGAGCGACCGGCTGACCGTGGACTATGGCATACGGTTTACGCGCCAGCAGCCACAGCACGACCGCTTCCAGCAGATGTCGAACTTTTTCCCCGATCAGTGGTCCGCCTCGCAGGCGCCGGTGCTGTATGTCGCGGGCTGCAGCAACGGGGCTACAACGTGTTCCGGAAATACGCGAAACGCGAAGGACCCCCGTACGGGGCTGATTCTGACAGCGCCTGGTGCGGCAAACACCCAGGCGGCCATCGGCACGCCCATTCCGAACAGCGGCAACGCGCTGAACGGAATCAAGCGGGCGGGAGACGGCATTGCGAGCACCGGGTACGTCTGGCCGACGCTCGTCATCGGACCGCGCTTTGGGATGGCGTATGACTTGACGGGGAATCAGACGACCGTGCTACGCGCCGGCGGCGGCCTGTACTACGACCGTCCGGATGGCAACACCGTGTTCTCGATTCCCGGCAACCCGCCACTCGCCACCGCGCGTGACCTTCGCAACGGGCAGTTGCAGACGTTGGGACAGGGCCTCGAGCCGGTTCCGGTTCCGGCGCTGATCACCTTCCAGTACGAAGCCGAGGTGCCGGCGTCGTGGCAATGGCAGGCTGGGTTTCAGCGCGCGCTCCCGTGGGCGTCAGCGATGGACGTCTCCTATGTGGGAAACCACGGCGTCAACCGCCTCGGATCGTTCCAGGGCGGATCGCGGACCAACCTGAACGCTGTGGACATCGGAGCCGCGTACCTGCCGCAGAATCAGGACCCGACCCTCGGCACCAACGCCGTGCCTGGCGCGTCGGCCTACACGACCAATCTGCTGCGACCGTACCGTGGCCTCGGCAACATCGAACAAAACACCACGGACTACTACGACACGTATCACTCACTACAGATGTCGTTGAACCGCCGTTTCCGGAACGGATTCTCGTTCGGTGTTAACTTCACGCGGGGGCTGTCTCTCACAGGCAATACCGGCCTGGCGAAGCGGCTGCAGCACAACGCTGACGGCTCGTTCTCGCTCCGTGCCGATCAGGCCGAGTACGAAGAACTGAACAAGACACTCGATATGCGGCCCAACTTCCTCAAGGCCAATGCCATATGGAGTCTGCCGCGCGCGCCGTCCAGCTTCGGCCGCGTCGTCGGGTACATCGTGAACGACTGGCAGCTCGCGGGGGTCCTCACCGCCGGTTCCGGCCAGACCTACGACCTCTCGTACAACTACCAGAACAACGGCGGAAACGTGAACCTGACGGGCTCGCCGGACTACGCCCCACGGATTGTCTTCACGGGCGATCCCGGGAGCGGCTGTTCGAACGATCAATACCTGCAGTTCAACACCGCTGCGGTGACCGGACCGACCTACGGCAGCCTTGGCCTGGAGTCGGGACGCAACATCATGCGGGCATGCCCCAACAAGATCGTCGACCTGTCGTTGTCGCGGGACATTCGTATCCGAGGCAGCCAGGGTCTGGAATTCCGCCTCGATCTGTTCAACGCGTTCAACACCGTTGTGATCTCGAATCGCCAGGCGGAGATTCAGTACGTCAGCCCGACGAACCTGACCATCCGCAACTCGCAGACGCTGGCGAATGGCTCGATCGACCCGGCGCGGTTGACGCCGAGGACTGCGGGCTTCGGTGCGGCGACCGGCGCGTTTGATATGCGCACG
>CAYHHH010000003.1:25515-26783 GCA_964356125.1 uncultured Bifidobacteriaceae bacterium
GCGACACTACTGGCCGCATTCACCTCGAGTATTTTCACGTCGTTGCTCGCGCAGGGTCCCCCTCCGATCTGGGCAGGCGTGTACACGAGCGCGCAGCTGGAGCTCGTGCGTCTCAAGTGCGGCCCATAGCGCCATCGCCCCGCCGCGATCGTCGAAGCCGCTGACAGTGGGACGATCGAGGTACAGCCTCAGCGTCGCCTGCGATCCCGTGCTGGCACAGATGTCGACGACGGCACCGCTCTCCGTGATGTGGGCCGCAAGCGCGCGCCACGCGCGATCGACCACCGGCCGATAGGCCTTCGCGTCGAGCCACCGGAGTCGAATACCTCTCGCCATGGCGGTCAGCGTCATCGCCGTCACTGATTCCTCGCGGTACGCCCCTGGCTCGTCGACAACCTGCCGCCACATGCCGTCGGGCGCCTGCATCGCAACCATCCCGTTCATGTGACGCCGGTAGATGTCGAGCAGCCGCGCGCGAGAGCCGGGAGCGCCGTGAGCGTCTCGGTGAGGCCGAGCGCCGCGAATCCGTTTCCGCGTCCCCACGCGACCCGTCCATCGGTGAAATGCACGAACACACCGTCCTCACGGAACATGTCGTCGGTCCACCCTGCGCCGTGCTGCGCGTAACCGGCCGGCGCCACTTTCAACGCCTCGTCAGCGCCCTGCACGGCCAGCGATCGCGCGGCCTCGTCACCCCGCCTCGCAAGCTCGGCATAGATCAACGTGCCTGCAACGGCGGTCAACGCGACGCGCTCGCCGAACAACGGCCGCTCGCACGAGGTCCAGGGACGCGTCTCGTTCAGCACCTTCTGTCGCAGCGCATCGTCTTTGGTGATGTCCGAGAGACGAAGCGTGTTCGCCCAGGCAACCGACGGGATGTAGCTGACGAGCGGCGTTTGCGGATACTTCTCGGCGAGGACGTTGGCCACGGTGAGCGGATCGCGTGACGACCGCGCCAGCAACGTCGATCGGATTTCCGACGGCCGCGTTTGCGGCGCGTCCGTCAGTGCAGCGTGCAGCAGCGCGGGGCCATCGGTTTCGCGGGCAGAGCCGTACACCACGGGCACAGTGCCCATCTCGGTGCCGCCTGCGAGCGCCGCCGCAAGCGATCCCGGCGGCGGCGTGCTTCGCGAAAGCACATCCCCGCCACGTATCTGCAGCACGAGGTCAGGACCCTGATAGGCCACCCAGCGCCACAAGTACCGGCTCTCAGGCTGGTCTGGATGATCGAAGAACCCTTTCGACGGCGGGAACTCGAGCTGCTGCGC
>CAYHHH010000003.1:26883-57734 GCA_964356125.1 uncultured Bifidobacteriaceae bacterium
GTGCGGGTTGAAGCAGTGAACGGGTCGCCGTTCTCGATCGTGAACAGCCGGCTGGCCGTCCGCGTCACGCCCGCCGCACTCACCTGCCGCGGCTCACCCGGAAGCGACGCGACACATTGAAGCTCGTCGAGTTGCGGCATTCGTTACTCCCCTCACCCCTCACCCCTCACCCCTCTTACCCCAACTGCCAATCTACAGGGCTCAGCTCGAGCCCTGCAGGTGGACGCCGATCGAACACTTCACGCGCCGCAACGATGTACGGCGCGCCGAAGAGCCCCTGCGCGCGAACGTCTGCCGCGAGCGATTGCAGAATCGAGCGGGCGCGGTCCTGATATGCCGCGTCGCCGGTGAGCACGCTGAGCCGATCGAGCACGCACGCGGCCTGGCAGTTGAGCCCGAACGGCATGCGCGGGTGTTCCACATCAACGCGGTCGCGGAACAGCCCCTCCTCTTCGTCCCACATCGTGCGAATGGCGAACTGCAGCACTTCCGCGGCGAGCATGGAGTACGGCAGTTGACCGGTTGCTGCATGCGCCCACACGAGCGCCGACGCGACGTGAATCTGATCCGTGAGAAGCCCGCGAACGCCCTGTGCGCCGTGCGCCACCGTCAGATGCGCAACGCCCTCTCCGGGCTTGTACGCCGGCACGATGACCGCCTCGAGCGACTTCAATGCAAAGTCGCGCAGCCAGATGTCGTCGAAGAGCGCGGCCGCCCTGATGAACGCACCAACCATCATGGCGTTGCCGTCGACGTATATCGTCTTGTCCGATTTGCGGGACGACACGGCGTTGAAAAAACCGCCCTCTGACTCATCGACCACGGCGCTCCGGGTCCACCGGACGATGGCTGCCGCCTGCTCGAGCCATTCGACGTCGCGCAGCCGAATCGCGGCCTCTACAGAGACGTGCAGAAGCGCGGCGTTATCGTCGAGCGTCTTTCTGCTTCCCCACAACCCCTTCATGTGAAGCAGCGTGGCCGCGGCGATAGCTGCCATCTCGCTGTCGCCGTCGCCGGCCAGCGACAGCGCGACCGATATGGCGTCCGGATGCGGAAGCGTGGGATCGAAGCGAGCGATGAGGAGGGCGCGGAAGTCAGCGATGAGATCGACGGGATCGAGGTCCGCCTGGCCGCCTTCGCCAAGGCTACGGCGCCCAAGAAGGCCGGCAGTACGAACAACGGTGGCGCGCGCCTGAATTTCCTCTGCGCGATCGCGATAGGCGTCGGCCACCTGCCCGAGCGCCGCGATCATCTCCGCTGCGTCGAGATATGTGCCGCCGCTCAATATGTCGCCGCCGCTCGTGAGGAACGCGGTCGTCGGCCAGCCGCCAAGGTTGTAGCGCTCGTTCAGGTCAGGCCGTCGATCGGCGTCGACGCGCACGGCCACGAACCTGTCGTCGATCAGCGACTCGACATCCGGGTCTGCGTACGTCGTCCGATCCATTGCCGCGCACTCGTCCGACCACGCCGTGACGAGCGACAGCAGAACGGGCTTCTTTTCCGCTTCCGCCCGCGCAAACGCCTGCGGCGACCATTCAGCCCACATTATCAATATGCAAATTATAATGACGGTGTGGTCGCGCTGCGGTATGTGTACGTGCTTGCGCTCTCTATCTGGTTCGGGGGCATCATCACGATTGGGGCCATCCTCGCGCCCGTGTCTGGCGAGGCGCTGCACCGGTTCTTTCTGACGTCGTACGTCGCCGGCTCGCTGGTGCTGACCACGTTGTCCGGCATGGCCCTGCTCGGTCCTCGTCCGTCGGGATTCTTCGCACGATTCGGCGTCGCCGTCGCCATGCTGGGCGTCACCCTTTACGCCGGGCTTCACCTGCGAAGCCTGCCTCTCAACCTCCTCGCGCCGATCGCGATCGGCGGCCTCATGCTGCTCTTCTGGGAAGCGCGCGACGGGACTCTGGCAGCCTGACCAATAGAATGACGCACACCATCACGCTGATTCCAGGCGACGGCATCGGACCAGAAGTGACGGCCGCCGTCGTATCGATTATCGAAGCCTCGGGCGTCACGGTGACCTGGGAGCGGCACGACGCGGGCGTGCTCGCCCTCGAGAAACACGGCTCGCCGCTGCCCGACGATCTGATCGCGTCGGTCCGCCGCAACAAGGTGGCGTTGAAGGGCCCGGTCACGACACCGGTCGGCGAAGGGTTTACCAGCGTCAACGTCGGCTTGCGCAAGGCGCTCGATCTGTATGCGAACCTCCGGCCGGTGGCGAACCTGCCGAACGTCCGATCGCGCTTCGAGCACGTCGATCTCGTCATCGTGCGCGAGAATACGGAGGATCTGTACTCGGGTCTCGAGCACGAAGTCGTGCCCGGCGTCATCGAGAGCCTCAAGATCATCACGGAGCGCGCGTCGACGCGCATCGCCCATTTCGCGTTCGACTACGCGATACGCATGGGTCGCACGCGCATCACCGCCATCCACAAGGCGAACATCATGAAGATGAGCGACGGGTTGTTCATCCGCTGCACCCGTGCGGTCGCGGCGTCGCATCCGAACATCGCGTACGACGAGCAGATCGTCGACGCGGCGTGCATGCACCTCGTCATGAAGCCTGAAACGTTCGACATGCTCGTCCTGCCCAACCTGTACGGCGACATCGTGTCGGATTTGTGTGCAGGCCTCGTCGGCGGGCTCGGCACCGTCGGCGCCGCGAACCTCGGCGAGACGGTCGGCGTGTTCGAAGCGGTGCACGGCAGCGCGCCGGACATCGCCGGCAAGAACATCGCGAACCCCACGGCGCTGCTGCGCTCTGCGCTGCTGATGCTCGATCACATCGGCGAGTCCGCCGCGGCGCGCCGCATCGAAGCCGCGCTCTTTCACGTGCTCTCGACACCGGAGAAGACGACGCGCGATCTCGGCGGGGAAGCGTCAACCACGGAGTTCGCGCGTGCTATAGTCCAGACACTCCAAGCGCCGTGAGCGGCGCGGGGCAATGGGGCCCCGCAAGCGAAAACGGCGCGGAGCGGGGGGAAGGGGCCCCCGCGACTAATAATGGTGTCTGACGAGCTCGCTCATGCCGTCCTCTCGCGCGAGGACGTCGTGCGATACCTTCAGAGCTCGCACGGCGGCTCCGATGGCCGCGAGCGGGTTTTTGCGTACCTCGAAGAGCTCAAGACGACGCAGCGGTATCCGTTCTATCGCGCGCTCAAGCACCCGCTCTACCCCATTCTCCGGAAGATCGATCGGCGCGTCGAGCATCTCGACATCGTCGAAGCGGCGACGCGCGCCGGGCGGGTCATCTACGCGTCGAACCACAAGAGCCACACCGACTATCTCGTCGAGCCGGTGGTGCTCGACGACAACGGCGTGCGGCCGCCCATCATCGCCGCCGGCATCAATCTCTTCGGCGGGCCGCTCGGCTTGATTCACCGCCACGTCACGGGCGCGATTCCGATCCGCCGCAACGCGAAAGATCCGGCGTACCTCGTGACGCTCAAGGCGTACGTGGCCGAGCTGCTCCGCCGTCACGACTTGCTCTTCTATCCCGAAGGCGGACGCAGCTACAGCGGCGAGTTGAAGCCGCCGAAGACCGGGCTGCTGCACGCGGCACTGACCTCCGAGATGCCCGGACTGATGATCGTCCCCACGGCCATCGCCTACGATCTGGTGCTCGAGGATCACATTCTCGCGAGACAGGGCGTGAAGCGCAGGCAGCGGCCGTTCGCGCGTGAGTTCGCCGAGATGGTGCGCTACGCCGTGGGCTATCGCTCGCGCGCGTTCGTCACGTTCGGCCGGCCGATTCCGCTCGACGGATGGGAGCCCGAGTCGCGCCGCGACGTGATGGAGCTTGGCCGGCTGACGACGGCGTCGATCGGCAAGCTCGTCAAAGTGCTGCCGACGTCGGTCGTCGCGACCGTGATGCGGCCGTCGGTCACCCGGCGCGATCTCGAGTCGCGCGCCGAGGCCCTCATCGAAACGCTCCGCGCCGTCGGCGCCAATCTGGGCGTCTCCAGCGGGAGCCAGGCGGTCGACGAGGCCGTCGAGCCCCTCGAGTCGCGCGGCATCATCGTCTACGACCGCGGCCGGTTCCGCGTTCGCGACCGCAACGTGCTTCGCTACTACGCGCGCGCGATCGAGCACCTTCTGACGGCCGGTTCCGCCCGCACCCACTGATGCTGGATGTTGCATCCAAAGCCCTCTTCCACACGCTCTCCTACAGCCGGATTCTGAAGAGGCTCGCGTCCCGATACGGCATGTCGGGTCCGCACGCGTTCGCCCGGCGTTTCATCGCCGGCGAGACGGTCGCCGATGCCATCGCGGCGGTACGCCACATACAGTCGCAGGGGCTGCTGTCCACACTCGACTATCTCGGCGAGAGCGTCACGTCGCTGGGGGCGGCCGACACCGCGACGCGCGAGTACCTGCAGCTCGTCGACGCCGTCGATCGGGCCGACGCCGAGCGCAATCTCTCGCTCAAGCTGACGCAGCTCGGCCTGGACGTCGATCGCGCCATCTGCGTCGATAACCTGCGGAAGATTCTGACCGCCGCGGAGCGGTGCGGATTCTTCGTCCGCATCGACATGGAGAGCTCGGCCTATACCGATGCGACGCTCGATATTTTCGAGACGGTCTGGAAGCTGGGGCATCGCCATGTCGGTGTCGTGCTGCAATCGTGCCTGTACCGCACGGAGAAAGACTTCGAGCGCATCAACGACCTGGGAGCGCGCATCCGGCTGGTCAAGGGCGCGTACCGCGAGCCGAAGAGCGTCGCGTATCAGCTGAAGTCCGACGTGGATGCGGCGTACGTTCGAATCGCGAAGCGCCTGCTCGTCGAGGGCACGTACCCGGCGATCGCAACGCACGACGAAGAGATCCTCGACGCGGTGAAGCGCTTCGCCGCAGACCGCGCGATCCCGCCGGATGCGTATGAATTCCAGATGCTCTACGGTATCCGCCGCGACCTGCAGGTCCAGTTCCGCGACGCGGGCCATCGCGTGCGCGTGTACGTGCCCTTCGGCCGCGAATGGTTCCCGTATTTCATGCGCAGGCTGGGAGAGCGGCCCGCGAACGTCGGATTCGTCGTCAAAAGCCTCTTTGCAGAGCGCTGAGATTTCCAGTCTCAACACGGAGACACGGAGACACGGAGACGCACGGAGAAAACAGGGATTTCTCTGTGGGGGGCGTTAGTGGGCTCCGTGGCAGCCGTCGACGCGCGCCGTAGGCGCGCCCGCGAGAACACACGAACGGGAAATACAAGAAGGTCTGCGGTAATGCGCTTCTTGTATTTCTCGTTCGTGTGTTCTCGCGCGTTGGCCGCAAGGCGGCCAACGACGTCGACGGCTGCCCGTGCCTCCGTGATGAGACTTCCTCTGCGTCTCTGCGTCTCTGCGTCGAGATACAGCCGAATCAGGATTGTGTGTCGGCCGTGGGCCCGTAGATGTTCGGGATCGGCACGTCGAGCAGACGCAGGTAGACGCTCAGCTGGCCGCGGTGATGGACCGCGTGGTTCAGGATGAACGAGCGGAAGACGGCCACGCGCGGCATGTTGAACATCTTTTTGCCGCCGCTTTTCAGCGTCCACGGCACCATGAACTCGGCGTCGGTGGTGCGCGCAAGCAGTGCGCGCGCGGCAGTCACGCCCGCATCGTAGGACTGCAACAGATGCGACGCGGACTGGAACGTGGGGGTGGTGATTCTCGGGCCGCCGGGCGGATTCGTGTCGAACTCGGTGCGCTCCAGCGTGATGGACGCCCACTGCGGAAGGTTCGCGATGTGCATGGCGAGCTGCCCGAGCGACATCGACTTCGCGTGCGGCTTCCACTCGGCCATGGCTTCAGGCACACGCTCCAGCAGCGTTCTCGTCGTCGCGGTTTCGTGATCGAACTCAGGCAGGATGGATTCAGCGATCGCCATATGGGGCCTCTAGAATCTGAAATCTAGAAACTACATCTGCCGAAGCGCGGGAAGAATCAGCGGCAGACCCCCGACGAGCCAGACGATCGCCGCGGCAATCGTTGCCTTGCGGAGCGGGATGCGGCCGGTGACGCACAGGCCGATGGCGATCAGCACGGTAATCCAGATCGTGATCAGATCGACGCGGCCCAGAATGGCGAGGAGCAGCGGCGACGTGGTGTCAGGGTCGAGAAAGCGCCCGATGCCAAGCGACAGCCGGAAGCGTCCGTCGAGCTGCGCGGGATCGAGGAACAGCCCCTGCAACCCTTGCAGAACGGCATCGATGATGCGCGGCGCGTACGCATAGGCGCCCACGACGAGCGCGGCCTTGAACGTCTGCCTCGCATCGACGAGCTTGCCGGCCAGCCACGTCGTGACACCGACGCCGAACATCGCTATCGGCAGGAACACGAACACCACCACCATCTGCATGCGCAAGGCGAAGCTGCGCATCTGCTCGGCCGCCTCGGGACGGAAGTTGGGGTTCTGCGTTGCGACGATCGCCATCTGCCGATCGAACTCGGCGTCGAACATGGGCTGCAGGGCGCCGCTGTTCAGGTAGAACAGCACGCCGCACACGATCGTGATGACAGCAAGGGGGATGAAGAAGTTGCCGTTCTCCCGGCGGCGGAACACGGAAGACGGCGCGTAGAAGATGTCGATGAAGTCTTCCCAGATCGCTGCGGGTGGAGCGGCGACCGGGGCTGCCTGCGTAGCCATTCTGGCCTCGCGGATGATGGTTGGCGGTTGGATGGTTGGTGGAAAGGCGAACCCACCACGAACCACCAACCACCAACCTGAAGACCGTTCTACTTCAGGTGCTTGCTGACCAACTTCGTCATCTCGAACATGCTGACCTGCTTCTTGCCGGCGAACACCGGCTTGAGCTTGTCGTCCGCATTGATGTTCCGCCGGTTCTTCGCGTCCTGCAGGCCGTTCTTCTTGATGTAGGCCCAGAGCTTCTTGGTGACTTCGGTGCGCGGCATCGGCTTGTCGCCGATCACCTCGCCGAGTGCTGCGCTTGGCGTCATGGGCTTCATGAAGGCGGCGTTGGCTTTCCGTGCGGTCTTCTTCTTCGCTGTCTTGGCCATCAAATCTCCTTTTAGTAGTGCGGGAGCTCCCGCCACGCTCGCGGGCTCACTGCATCCGTCGAAGCGTCGGCCCATAGTGTCGCATAGAATCGAAGGGTGGCGGGGGGGAAAGAGAACGGGTTAGGGCCCCGCCCCGCTCAGGCCCGAGACAGGCGTATACTGCCGCCAGCGTCGAAGCGATCTCCAGGCAGGCTCATTTAACAGGAGAGACCCATGGACTCGAAACGACCTGCGCGAAGGGAATTCCTCAGAAGCGGCGCCGCGTTGGCCGGTGGTTTCACCTTGGGAGCCGCAACACCCGCGGCCGGCCAAACACCAGCATCCCCGGCAATGATCAGGGGCGACAAGGATCAGATCCCCTACGGCGACCGCTCGCGTTTCGTCACCTCGGTACGCATCGCCCACGGCGGCAGGCCTTCGCCCGATGCCTTCGGGCTCTACTTTCATATCGCGACGCCGCTTCAGGATTCGGTGGGGGTGATCACACCATCCTCGCTCCACTTCGTGGGAACGACCCGTGGTGCCTTCCTCCCGGACATCGATCCCCGGGAGCATCGCCTCATGATCCACGGGATGGTGGACCGTCCGCTGACCTTCACCATGGAGGATTTGAAGCGCCTCCCTTCCGTGACCCGCCTTCATTTCATCGAGTGTGCGGGGAATCGGACGTCGCGCAGAGCGAAGACGGTTCAGGAATCGCACGGGATGACCAGTTGCGCCGAATGGACCGGCGTGCTCCTCTCTGTGCTGCTCAAGGAGTGCGGCCTGAAAGGCGGGGCATCCTGGGTCGTCGCAGAAGGGTCGGAGGAAGTGAAGGGAGCGTCGAGCTTTCCGCTGGCCAAGGCGATGGACGACTGTCTGGTGGCTTACGCCATGAACGGCGAAGCCCTGCGGCTCCAGCAAGGGTTTCCGCTACGGCTGATGGTCCCCGGCTTCGAGGGAATCTTTCACTCCAAGTATCTGCGGCGAATCAAGGTGGTGGACCGGTACTACATGAACTACAACGACTACGGGCATCTCGATCGGGACCCTAAAGTCGCGGCGTTGGAGTACCAGATCGGGCCCAAATCGGTCATCACGTTCCCTTCCGGCGGACATCAACTGCCTGGCCGCGGATTCTACGAGATCAGCGGCCTGGCCTGGTCCGGTGGCGGAGCCATTCGCAAGGTGGAAGTGTCCACCGACGGTGGCCGGCGCTGGAACATCGCCGAGATGAAGGGGACAGTGCATCGCATGTCGCATGCCCGGTTCGGTCATACGTGGAATTGGGACGGACAAGAGACCGAGCTCCTTTCGCGCTGCACGGACGAGATCGGTCAGGTTCAACCGTCGCGAGCGCAGGTTGCCAAGTACTGGAACGCGACGCTGGATCCCTCATACAGCGTGCCGGGGCTGGACAACACCATCCAGCCGTGGAGGATCGCCAGCGATGGGAGCGTCCACAATGGGAATGCTTAAGGTTCTCCTGTGTGTGTGGCTCATGGGCGTCTGCGCGCTGGCGCAGTCGCCTACGTATGGAGTGGGACGCACGCCGAGCGCGGAGGAAATCCGCGCGTGGGATATCTCCATCGGTCCCACCGGAGAAGAGCTCCCGCCGGGGCGCGGAACGACGAAGGAGGGCGCCCAAATCTATCGCGCGAAGTGCGCGGGATGCCATGGGGCGACGGGGATCGAGGGCAAGGCGCCCATTATGAAAAGCAAGGCTGGCCCGGATGTTGAGCTCTGGGCACGGGGACGCATACTGCCGCTTCGCTCGCCGTTCGCGACGACGGTGTGGGATTACATCAATCGCGCCATGCCTCTCAATCGTGAGGGGACGCTGACGGCCGATGAGGTGTACGCGTTGACGGCTTTTCTGCTCTCTATAAACGATGTCATCCCGGAGGACGAGATACTCGACGCCCAGAGTCTGCCGAAAGTGAAAATGCCAATCGGGGATAGATACGCTGCCCTGCCTGAGTGGAAGCCGAGGACGCCAAGGCTCAAAGGTTACCCTTACTAGTTCGTGACGAAGTAGTACCCCGCGTAGACCGCGATCAGCCCGATCGCGACCTGCCCGATCACGTTCGACATCGCCAGCGTGTAATCGCCGGTGTGCGTCAGCGTGAGCGTGTCGAGCATGAAGCTCGAGAACGTCGTGAATCCGCCGAGGAGACCGACGAACACGAAGGTGCGCATGTTGGGCGACATGGTGAGCCGCCCCGACGCGAGGAGCCCCGCCAGCACGCCGATCGTCAGGGAGCCGAGCAGGTTCACCGCCGCCGTCGCATACGGCACAGCCCGCACGAACGCATGCGCAAGCGCGACGTTCACCCCATGACGCGCCAGCGACCCGAGCGCGCCTCCCAGCGCGACCGCACCTATCGCACCCATCGCACCTCTCGCACCCATTCCACCTAGTCCACGTACGCGTCCGCTTCGATTTCGATCAGCATCTGCGGATCGATCAGGCGCGGCACTTCGACCATCGCCGTCGCGGGGCGTATCTCGCCGAAGACCTCGCCGTGCGCCCGCCCGACTTTCTCCCAGTTCGACACGATGTCGACGATATACATCCGCGTGCGGACGACCTGCGTCATCGACGCCCCGGCGCGACCGAGCGCGGCCTCGATGTTCTTCAGCGTCTGCACCGCCTGCTGATACGGATCGCCGACGCCGACAATCTCGCCGTTCGCGCCCGTCGCCGTCGTGCCCGACACCCACACGTTCGGGCCGATGCGCACCGCCCGCGAGTAGCCGATGATCGGTTCCCATTTGCTGCCGGTCGAAATCAGTTGTCTGTTCATCGTTTTTCCCCACGCCACCCACGCGACCTACGATCCACTCAGCGAAAGTTGTAGATTATCGCCGCTGTCGGCCGGACGATCATCGTCGAGCCGCCGCCGTTGCCGCGCAGGTCGACCGCCATCTGCAGCCGGCGATAGAGCGGAAACTGCGCACCCACGCCCACCTGCACCTGCATCTCGGGGCTGTCCGCCTGCAGCAGCGTGAGCCCGCCCAGCATATACGGCTGCAGACCCTGGGTCGTGAGCAGCCGCACGACGCTGATGCTATGGAGCATCTCACGACGCCGGGGACCGCAGCACTCGGGGTTCGAGGCGCGCATCCACGTCTCGAATTCCACCGCCCAGAGCTCCGACAGAAACGTGCCGATCGATCCGCCGGCGCCCGGCTCGGGCTTCCGCTCGCGCACGCGATAGGTGTTGCCGACGAGATTGGCTCCGCCGCGCACGGCGACGAACGCGTCACCCGCTCGATGTCCCTGGGCATACACGAGATCCGCCGACAGCGCGATCATCAGGATGATGTAAACTGCAGGCCTTCTCAATGTCATTCCAGAAGGACCTTTATATATGAAGCGTGCACGAGTCGTCTTATCGGCCGCACTGGTGCTGGCCGCATGCGCCGCCGTCGTCGAGAACGGCCTTGGCGCCCAGGTGCAGCGCCAGGTGCGCAACATCGGGCTCGGCGACCGCGCATTCCGCCCCGTCACGGATGCGATGCTCGAAAAGCCCGAGCCGGGTGAGTGGATCAACTGGCGCCGCACATATGACGGCACCGGCTACAGCCCGCTGAATCAGATCACCAAACAGAATGTCGGTCAGTTGGCGCTCGCGTGGTCGTGGGGCATGCCGGCGGGGCAGCATCAGCCGACGCCGCTCGTGCACGATGGCGTCATGTTTCTGCCGACGCCCGGAGGCGGCGCGCAAGCGATTGACGCGACCAACGGCGATTTCCTGTGGGAATTTCGCGCGCCCGCGCCGAAGGAAGGCAACGGCAACGTGCGTCCGACTCCGACGCGCAACATCGCCATTTACGACGACAAGATTTATGTGACCACCGGCGACGCGCGTCTCATCGCGCTCAACGCGCGGACGGGCGGCGTCGTGTGGGACACACAGGTGCTCGACCCGAAAATCGGCTACACGTACACCGCGGGCGCGCTCGCGGTGAAAGGGGTCATCATCACGTCGGTGACCGGGTGCCAGAAATTCAAGGAAGAGACCTGTTACATCCTTGGGCACGATGCGCAGACGGGCAAAGAGATCTGGCGGACCTCGACGATTGCGAGGCCGGGGGAACCGGGCGGCGACACCTGGGACAATCAGCCGCTGATGTTTCGCGCGGGCGGCGACGCCTGGATGACCGGCAGTTACGACCCCGCCACGAATCTCGTGTACTGGGGCACCGCACAGGCGAAGCCGTGGGCGCAGTTCCAGCGCGGCACCGCCGGCGACGCGCTTTACACGAACAGCACGCTCGCGCTCGATCCGAAGACCGGCAAGATGAGCTGGTATTTTCAGCACATCCCTGGCGAGACGCACGACATGGACGAAGTCTTCGAGCGCGTGCTGGTGGACGTCGACGGCCGCGCGTCCGTGTTCTCCATGGGGAAGCTGGCGATTCTCTGGCACCTCGATCGCAAGACCGGCAGATTCGTCGCGGCGCACGATCCCGGATACCAGACGCTGATCGACGTCGATCCGAAGACGGGCCGTGCGTCGTATCGCGCCGACACCATCCCGAAAGAAGGCGTGGAGTTCCGCTTCTGCCCGAGCACAGGCGGCTTCAAGAGCCTGCGCTCGATGGCGTATCACCCATCGACGCGCGCGTTCTACATCCCGCTGAATCTCACCTGCGAAGACGGGACGTTCGGTCCGGTCACGCTGACGCCCGGCGGCGGCGGCTCTGGCCCGGTGCGCCGCATCAACCTCATGCATCCCGAGAGCCCCGACGGTCTCGGCGAGCTGCTCGCGATGGACGTCACCGGAAAGATCCTGTGGCGGCATCGCACGCGCACGCCGCCGAACACGTCGGCGCTGACGATGGGCGATGGGCTCGTGCTGGAGGGGTACTGGGATCGCTACTTCCGCGTGCACGATGCCTCGTCTGGCAAAGTGCTATACACCAGCCCGCGCATGCCGACGCTCGTGCAGGGATTTCCGATCACGTACGCGGTGAACGGCAAACAGTACGTCGCCGTCCCCGTGGGCACCGGCGGCGGCTCGTGGGCCAGCAGCATCGTCACGGACACGATTCCTGAAGCGCGCATTCCGCAGGCGACGAATTCGATCTTTGTGTTCGCGCTTCCGTAGTTCGTGGTTGGTGGTTGGTGGTTGGTGGTTCTCCCGTATTTCCCTTAGTTGGCTTCCATCGGTTTGGATCCCGTCCAGAAACTTGGTTTCACGATGCAGGCCTCTTTTTTGGCCTGAAACCTCTTGAACTTCAGCATGCGCGGGAGCATGATTACCCCCACTCCAGACAACTCAGTTTCCCAGCGGCGGTGTTGAACCGGCGGCGGACCCACGTTCTCGGCGTATAACCTTCGGCCGTATTGAGGAGGGCACATGCGTAGAGTGGTTATGGGACTCTCACTTCTTCTGTTGCTGTGTGCGGTTGCGCCGGCGCTCGCCCAGCAGGGCACCGCGCAACTCGGCGGTAAGATTACGGACTCGTCGGGGGGTGCACTGCCCGGCGTCAGCATCACGATTACGAACGAAGACTCCGGCGTCGTGCGCGAGACCGTCAGCACGGCCGACGGCAGCTACTTCGCGGCACAGATGGTTCCGGGCCGCTACCGTATTTCGGCAAAGCTCGAAGGCTTCAAGGCGCTCGACCGGCGCGGTCTTTCGCTGACGGTCGGTGAAACGGCTGCCGTCACTCTCGTCCTGGAGGTTGGCGGCCTCTCCGAAACGCTCACCGTTACCGGCGAAGCGGCGCTGGTCGACGTCACGACGGCGACGGTCGGCGGCCACATCTCCGCCACGGAGCTGAACGAGCTGCCGTCGGGCAATCGGAACTACATGGCGTTTGTCGGCAACGTGCCGGGCACGATCTTCGTGCCGAGCTCGGAGTTCCTGAACGACACGTTCCAGGCCAACGGGCAGTCGGCGGCGGCCAACAACATCGTGTTCGACGGCGCCGGCAACACCGACGAGCAGCGCGGATCGAACGTCGGCGGCCAGACGCGCGCGGCCAACGAATCGATTCAGGAGGTCCAGATCATCACCAACCAGTTCGATGCGGAGTGGGGGCGGGCGTCGGGCGCGGTGGTCAACGCCGTCACAAAATCTGGCACCAACCAACTGACCGGCTCGGCCTTCAGCTTTTTTACCAGCAAGGCCGTCACGGCCACGGACTTCTTCACCCGGGTCAATGGTTTTGACAAGCCGGACGTCGGCAAGACCGAGTGGGGATTCACGGTCGGCGGCCCGATCGTGCGGAACAAGCTGCATTTCTTCGGCAGCGTCGAACGGCTCGTCCTGAGACGCAACTGGTCGAGCAGCTTCCCCACGCGGCCATCGCTCAATCTGTCGGAGGCCGGCAACGAGGAAGCCTGGAACACGTTGTGGCGCATCGATCATCAGCTCAGCAACAAGCACACATGGGCGTTCCGCTGGCTGCGCGAGGTCGCGCCGCAGTTCAACCGCTTTGACGGCGCAACCGAGACGAAGGACAGCTACGGCGACGAGACGGACCTCGATCAGACGCTCGTCGCCACGTTGACCTCGGTCCTCACAGATACAAAGGTCAACACGTTCCGCGCGGGCGGCACGCTCGAGGACACGGTCCACTCTAACCCGGCGTGGCGCGCGCTGAAGCCCGAGTACGCCACGTGCGTGCCGTGCCCCGATGGCGCCGGCGCCGACCAGAAGACCGTCAAGCCGACGCTCACCTACGACAGCTTCAACATCCAGTCGGCGACGACGATGGATTATTCGCTGCAGCGGTCGTGGCAGTTCAGCGACACCTTCTCGTGGTTCGTCCCGGATGCGAAAGGACGACACGACCTGAAGTTCGGCGCGCAGTACACGCGCACGTGGCTGAGCAATCCGAACTGGAGCAATCTGAACGGCACGTACAACTTCGACCACGACCTGGAGTTCGACGTCAGCAACCCCTCCACCTACCCGAACCGTCTGCAGATTCGCGTCCCCGGAGACTTGACGTACGACCTGTGGATGCACGTCTATGAAGGGTTCGTGCAGGACAAGTGGCAGCCGAAGGCCGGCCTCACCCTGAGCTTTGGTGTTCGCTACGACCTCGAGCGCATGCCGTACACGCAGGATCCCGCGAACCCCTATTTCAAGGGCAGCGACAAACAGTATCCGGTGGACAAGGGCAACATCTCGCCGCGAATCGGCATGGTGTGGAACCCGGACGGCCAGGGTAAGTCCGTGTTTCGCGGCGGGTACGGGCGGTTCTACGACCGGACGCAGCTCGGAACCGTGGACAACTTCTTCACCGACATCAAGTACGCGCCGTCGTTCACGGCCAGCTTCCCCCAGAGCGGCCTCGACCCGGGGCCGGCGGCCGGTAGGATGCCAACCGAGGAGGTGCTGAAAATCACGAGGCTCGGCACGATGGAGCCTCGTGTTCGTGCCATCATCGACGCGCTGTATCCGCCAGGCTCCACGGTGCGGAACACCGGCACGCTGACGTGGGATTCGGCAGACCGGCAGCAGCCGTATTTCGACCAGGTGACCTTCGGCTACGAGAGGGAATTCCTCCCTGGTGTGTCGTTCTCCGCCGACTACGTTCGCATGCGCGGAAACGATCTGTTCTTCAACCCGGACCTCAACATCGGCAATCGCGTCAGCACCGGCCGCACCGCGAACGTGATACGCGGCACGGATCCGTTCAAGGTCCTGACACAGACGTTGCTGCCGGGTGAAGCGCAGTATGTCGGCACGGTTCGACTGCTCACCACCGCGTACGGATACAGCAACTACGACGCGCTGAACCTGTCGGTCGAGAAGCGGTACAGCAAGGGTTACAGCGTACGCGGCGGCTACTCGCACGGTTACACGCGTGGTATCACCGGCGGCCAGGGAGACACGCCGCAGTACCAGAAGAACGCCGAACTTCACCTCGACGAGATGAAAGGGAAGAACGGCGTCGACCGCGAGCACGTCTTCACGATGAGCGGCCGGATGGAAATTCCGAAGACCAGAGGCCTGACGTTCAGCGGCACGCTGCGGGCCATGACCGGCTCCGCCATTACCTTGCAGGACGATAGCTTCGACGCCAATCAGAACGGGATCCTGTTCGAGCCGTTACCGGAGGGCACCTACAGCACGGCCGCCACGTACGGCATGAAAGACGTCGCGTTCGATGGCAAGCGCAACGGCGCGTACGGGCCGGGCTTTTTCCAGATGGACGTCCGGCTGGGCTACCGCGCCCGGCTCGGATCGCGCCGCACGCTCGACGTGTTCGGTGAGGCGTTCAACCTGACCGATCGCGCGAACTTCAACAATCCGGGCACGAACCGCCGGGTCGCGACCGATTTCCTCAGGTACACAGGCCTGGTCGGCGGCACCGGCTTCCCGCGGCAGTTGCAGCTCGGCTTGCGCCTCGGGTTCTGAATAGTCGCGTGGGGATCGTGGGGTTCGTGGGTCGCGTGGGGAAATTCCTCACGATCCCTACGATCCCTACGATCCCTACGATCCCTACGACCCCTACGACCCCGCCCGTATAATGAAAATTCCGATGAAACCCGTTCGAGTGCTGTCGGTCGCGGGCGTTGCCCTGCTGCTTTGCGCACAGGCCGGCCTGAAGGCTCAGCAGGCGCCGCCGTCGGTCACATTTCAGGTCGAGGTCAATTACGTCGACGTCGACGCGATCGTCACCGACGAGAAGGGACATTTCGTCACGGGCTTGACCCGTGACGATTTCGAGGTCTTCGAGGACGGCAAGCCGCAGACGATCGAGATGTTCTCGTATGTCGAGCTGCCGGTGGAGCCGCCGGATCGGTTCGGCGCGCTGAGTCGTCTTGTCACCAGCGACGCAAAATCGAACGGCCGACCCTTTGACGGACGCGTGTACGTCATCGTGCTCGACGATCTCGACATCAGCCCCTTCCGCGGCGCGCTCGTCAAGACCGCGGCGCGCGACTTCGTCGAGCGCCATCTGGGCGCGAACGATCTCGCGGCCGTCGTGTATACGAGCGGCCGCCCGGAGGCCACACAGGATTTCACCAACGATCGCGCGCTGCTCATCGCCGCCATCGACAAGCTCGTGGGACGACGCTTCCGGTCTGCCGCGGTCGAGGCACTGGAGCGTCACTATCAGGGGCAGCTCACGAAAGGCCTCGGCGATCGCGACGCTGAGCTCGCACCCGATCCGGGGGCCGCGATCGTCGACGCCGCCCGCCCCATCGACATCCGCGATCTCGAGCGCGAGCAGCGCGCGGTCATGGTGCTCGACACGCTCAGAAATCTCGGCGAGTTCCTCGCGGGCGTGCGCGGCCGCCGCAAGGCGGTGCTGCTCTTCAGCGAAGGCCTCGAGATGCCGATGGGCGAGATCTACGGCATTCATACCGCGACCGACGTCGTGGGTGCGATCAAGGACGCCATCACAGCGGCCGCACGCTCGAACGTCAACTTCTTCGCGCTCGATCCGCGCGGGTTGATCGGGATGACGAGCGAATACATCGAAACGGCTGGTTCACATGCGCCTGATGTCGCGGTCGGTGCCTTCGGAGCCGCCAACGCGCAGCAGGGGCTGCTGACCGAGATGAAACTGTCGCAGGACAGCCTGCGCACGCTCGCCGAAGAGACCGGCGGTTTCGCGGCGGTCAACCAGAACATGCTCGGCTCGGCCTTCGGCCGCATCGTCGACGCGAACAGCCGGTATTACGTGCTGGGCTACTACCCGCCGACGACAGCGCGCGACGGCCGGTTCCATCGCATTGAGGTGCGCGCGAAGCGCCCGGGGTTGCGCGTCTCGGCGCGCCGTGGATATGCCTCGCCGCGCGGGCGCACGCCTGCAGAACGGAAGCGCGACGAGGACACACGCCGGGCGCGCGAGGCGAGGCGGGGCGCCGTGAACAATACCTCGCCCGAGTTGCGCGACGCGCTGGATGCGCCGCTGCAGCAGAGCGGCCTCACCTTTACGGTGCAGGCGGCGCCATTCAGGAGCACGCAGAAGGACGCGTCGGTTGCGCTGGCAATCGAGTTCGATGGCGCGGCACTTCCGTTCGCGCCGCCGAACGGCGCCGGCGTGGTGACCAACACCATCGAGTTGTCGTTTTTCGGCATCAACCAGGATGGCAAGGCGCAGCGGGCGACGCGCACGCAGTTCAATCTCACATTGCGGCCAGAGTCGTTCACGCGCGTCAAGGCGGGCGGGCTTCGCCTCAATCCCCGGTTGACGCTCGAGCCTGGCCGCTATCAGATTCGCGTCGGCGCGCGTGAGGCCGTCGGCAGCCGCGCCGGCACCGTGTTTTACGACCTGCAGGTGCCGGACTTCCGCAAGGAGCCGTTGATGTTGAGCGGCGTGCTGATCACCTCGGCGTCGGCGAACGCGGCCATGACCGCCATGCCCGATCCGGCGGCGCCAGCGCTGCTGCCGGGACCGGCCGTCAGCCGCCGGACCTTCGCCCGCACGGACACACTGACGATTTTCGCGGAGATCTACGACAATAGCTCAGGCAGGCAGCCGAGACAGATTGACACGGCGGTGAGCCTGGTGTCTGAGAGCGGGCAGGACGCGTTCAACGCGCGCGACACCGTTACGAACCCCGGTGATGCGGCCCACTGGACTGCGTACGGGCTGACGCGCGATATTGCGTTGAAGGACATCGCGCCAGGGCGATATTTGTTGAGAGTGGAAGCAACAGCGCGCGGCAGCTCGAATCCCGCCGCGCGCGAAACTCTGATTACAGTTCGATAGGACGTCACATATATGAAGCGACAACTCATTGCGCTCGCCATCGGTGCGGCCGTTCTTCAATCGCCGGCGGGCATCACAGCGCAGGCTCCGCAGACGCCGCCGTCGGTCACCTTCCAGATCGAGGTCAACTACGTCGACGTCGACGTGGTGGTCACCGACGAGAAGGGCAACTTCGTCTCCGGCCTCACGCGCGACGATTTCGAGGTGTTCGAAGACGGCAAGCCGCAGAAGGTTGATACGTTCGCGTATGTCGAGATTCCCGTCGAGCAGGACAACCCATTCGTCCTCGGGGGCCGGCCGGTATCGAGTGACACGCAGAGCAACCGCGTTCCGTTTGCGGGGCGCCTGTACGTGATCGTCCTCGACGATCAGGACGTCGCCGCGATGCGCACGTCCCAGGTGAAGAAATCGGCCAAGGAATTCGTCGACAAATACATGGGCGCGAACGACGTCGCCGCGGTCGTCCATACGAGCGGCCGCACGGACGCCGCACAGGAGTTCACGAACAACAAGGCGCTGCTGCACGCCGCCATCGACAAGTTCGTCGGGCGCCGCATGCGCTCACTGACGATCGAACGGCTCGACTCGTACTACCAACGCCTCTCGCAGCTCACCAACGATCAGACGGAGCAGGGCACGGACACCGAGCAGCAGCCGTCGACCGATCCTGGCGGGTACAGCCGGATGGAGCCGACCGACATGGAGCGCGGCTTCCGCGCCGTGGGCGTGCTCGATACCCTGAAGCTGACTGCGGAATTTCTGTCGTCGGTGCGCGGACGCCGGAAGGCCGTCCTGTTCTTCAGCGAGGGCATCGACTACCCCATCACCGATTCGTTCGGCGGCCACAGCGCCAGCGACGTCATTCGCACCACGCAGGATGCCATCACTGCCGCCGCGCGCGCGAACGTGAACTTCTACACGATCGATCCGCGGGGCCTCGTGGGCATGACCAACGAGTTCATTGAGATGGCCGGCAGCGGCTCCCCGGAGATGGCGGGGAACCCCGCAATGCGCACGCCAGGCACCAACTCGCCGATCACCGGCGGCGTGTTCAATGCGCAGACCGAGCTGATGGCCGAGCTGATGCTGTCGCAGGGCAGTCTGCGCGAGCTCGCCGAGCAGACCGGCGGCATCGCATCGGTCAACACCAACTCCCTGACCAACACGTTCAATCAGATCGTGCAGGCCAACAGCCGGTATTACGTGCTCGGCTACTACCCGCCCGAGCACAAGCGTGACGGGCGGTTCCACAGGATCGAAGTGAAGACCAAACGGCCGGGGCTGCGCGTCGCGGCGCGGCGCGGCTACGGATCGCCGCGCGGCCGGACCGCGGAAGAGCGCAAGCGTGACGAAGACGCGCGGCGCGCGCGTGAAGCGAAACGACCGAACGCCGACAAGACGTCCACCGAGCTGCGCGACGTCCTCACCAGCCCGCTGATGCAGAGCGGCCTCAACTTCACGGTGCACGCCGCGCCGTTCAAGAACACGCAGAAGGAGGCGTCGATTGCCCTGGCGATCGAGATCGACGGCGATCGTCTGCAGTACTCGGCGCCGAACGCGCAGGGGATGGCCGCAAACAAGATCGAGCTGTCGCTCTACGGCATCAGCCAGAACGGCAAGGCGATGGCGGGCACGCGGTCGGTCCTCGATCTCACGCTGCGGCCCGAAACGCGCGAGCGGGTCAGGATGTTCGGCGTGCGGGTCAATCCGCGGATCAGCCTGCCGCCCGGGCGCTATCACCTGCGCATCGGCGCACGGGACGAGGTCGCCGGCATGACGGGCACGGTCTTCTACGAACTCGAGGTGCCCGATTTCCGCAAAGACAAATTGATGATGGGCGGGCTTCTGCTCGCGTCGAACATGGGCCAGCAGACGCCGAGCATCCAGCCCGATCCGGTGCTCGAGAAGGTGATGCCGGCCGCCGCCACGAGCCGCCGCCAGTTCTCGCAGCGCGATCTCATCGCGCTCTACACGGAGATTTACGACAATCTCGGAGCGCAGATGGCACGTCACATCGACGTCGCCGTGCGGATCGTCTCGGAAGACGGCAAAGAAGTGTTCGCAACCCGCGATGAGCTTGAGAACGGCGGCGTCGCGCCGAAGACACCGTGGGACCTCTACGGATATTCGAGTGAAATCGCCTTGAAGGACATCGCACCAGGACGCTACGCCGTGCGCGTCGAAGCGCAGGTTCGCGGCAACAGGGACGTCAAGCCGGTGGCGAGGGAGTCGCTGATAACGGTTGTACCGTAGCTCAGCATTGGTGGATTGGGAGATTGGGAGATTGGCAGATTAAGTTCGCACTCTGCCAATCTGCCGCGACTCTCCGTAATCTTCCAATCTCCCAATCTTCCAATCCACCAATTCAGTACAAAGTAAACGCCCACAGCATGTCGCCGGTACCGACCAGCAGGTACTGCCTCCCGTCGATCGCGTAGGTCTGTGGCGCGTTGCTGATGTTGCCGACGCGCGTGTGCCAGAGCGGCTTCCCGTCCTTGGCATTGTGGGCGATCAGGTTGCCGGCGCCGTCGCCGCCGAAAAGCAATCCACCTGCGGTCGTGAGGAACCCGATGCCGCCGCCTCCGCTGCTCGCGTACTTGCGACGCCAGGCAATTTTGCCCGTGACAGGTTCGATGGCCGTCAGGAATTTCCCCGTCGAGCCGACTTCGACACGCAGCTTTCCGCCGAGCCCCATCGATCCGCGCGGATCGGGATCGGTGAGATACAGCATGTTGAACGAGTTGGCTTCCTGCGTGTAGACCAGACCCGTATCGGGCGAGTACGCGGCAGGCTGCCAGTTCGTCGTCCCTCCCTCGACGGGAGACACGAGCGCGCCGGGTATCGTCGCTTCTTTTTCAGGCGCGGGCAACGGGGCTTTCTTGCTGTTGAGCCCGGCGGCCCAGTTCGTGTCCGTCCCGTATTTCGTCGTCACGATGTGCTCGCCCGTGACGCGATCGACCGTGAAAAAATATCCGTTGCGCGCGGAGACCGACACGAGCTTGCGCGGCTTGCCGTTGATCGGCGCGTCGATGAGCATCGGGTTCTGCACGGTATCCCAGTCGTGCGTGTCGTGCGGCGACATCTGGTAGTGCCACGCCATCTTTCCGGTGTCGACATTGAGCGCGACGAGCGAGCACGTATACAGGTTGTCTCCCGCACGCCCGACGCCCGTGTACGCCGGGCTCGGGTTGCCGGTCCCGAAGATGTACAGCCTCGTTTCGGGATCGTACGAGC
The DNA here is from genome assembly GCA_964356125.1 of uncultured Bifidobacteriaceae bacterium. Classification (GTDB taxonomy): domain Bacteria; phylum Acidobacteriota; class Vicinamibacteria; order Vicinamibacterales; family JAMQPK01; genus JAMQPK01. Next base: position 47,796 of record CAYHHH010000003.1, read on the forward strand.
CGGGCATCCACGTGTGGCCGCCCCCGTACTTCGCCGCCTCGATGCTCGGCCATGTCTCCAGACCGGGATCGCCCGCCTTCATCGGGACCGTATAGAACTTCCACTGAAGCTGTCCGGTCTCGGGATCGAGGGCCTGAAGGAATCCAGGTCCGTCGAGGTCGTTGCCCGTGCCGACGATGACGTGGTTGTCGACGATGATCGGCGCCGGCGTCGAGAAGTACTGCTCATCGAAATCGGCGATCTCGACGTGCCAGTTTTCCTTGCCGGTCTTCGCATCGAGCGAGACCAGGTAGTTGTCGGGCGTCTCGAAGAACAGAGAGTTGTACCAGATGGCCGCGCCGCGATTGCCGATGTGCGTGGCGCCGCGCGTCCGCCAGAAGTAATGCCAGATTTCGCGGCCGTCGATCGCGTCGAGCGCCCAGGCGTTGTCGGGCGCCGTGACGTAGAGGATGCCGCCGACCTGCAGCACCGAGCCTTTAATCGTGCCGCCCGTGAACTCGCGCGTGCCGACACCGCCAATGATGGTCGGCGGAACACCGCCGCGCGGTCCGGTCGCGACAGTGGTCATCCACGCGAGCGTGAGGTTCTTCACGTTCGTCGTGTTGATCTGCTTCAGGGTGCTGTACCGGCGGCTGGTGTAGTCGCCGGCAAATGTCGCCCACTCGTCCGCGAGCGGCTTCACGAGCGATGCCGGGTCGACGATGACGTTCCGGGTTCCGGTTCCGGTTCCGGTTCCGGTTCCGGGGTTCTGGGCTGTCAGGAGAACCGGCGCTGTAAGCAGCGATGCGACAACGAGGAATTGTTTCAAGGTCATTTCACACCCGCCAGATACGCGGTCACATCGTGGATGTCTTTATCGACATAGGTCGGCAGCAGAGTCCGGTGCGCTTCGAGCGGGTCGCGCACGTCGACTTTCGGCACATCGCCGTTGCGCCGGAACGATCGAGGCGTGCCATCCTTCTGCGTCAGCGTCACCATGAAGTCGTCGATGCGCTCGAGACGGCCTTCATATTTCTGGCCGCCCGGCAGCGTCACTGCGACCGTCGTTTCGCGCCGCGTGGTCATCGGCGGCGCCTGTGGCGCCAGGCCTGCCCCTCGCCCACCGCGGCCTCCGCCTCTTCCAGCGCCGCCCGCAACCCACAGATTCTGCAGCGCCGCGGGACCGAGGTTGCGCGCGCCCATGCCTTTGAGATCGCCCGTCACCGAGTGGCAGCTCGCGCACTTCGCGGCGAAGTACCGCTCGCCTGCGGCGGCGTTGCCAACGAGCACGTTGAGCTCTCTCGGCGGTCCGGGCGGTGGCGCGCCCTGGCCGGGCGCCAGCGCCAGAATGCTGTGAATGTAGGCCGCCAGTGCCTTCATATCGTCCCCGCTGGGGCCCACCGACGGCAGGTGGCCCTTGTGCGACGCCTGAAGGACCTGTTGTATCCGCTCACCCTCGCGATCGTTCAGCACGGCGGTCGAACGCAATAGATTCGATCCGCCCTGCTCGCCGCCGCGGAGATCCGCGCCGTGGCAGCTGCGGCAGTCGGTGTCGTAGATCGCGCGCCCGCGCGCGACGACCGCCGGGTCCGCCGGGTCGCGCTGCTGCGCGGGAAAGCTCGCCACGCCGCCGCGCCCCTGCGCCCACACGGTCGCGCACAGCAATACCACCGCGAGCGCGCCCGCAGCCGCCTTCGCGGCCCTGCCGCTTCGGCGGGCCAAGCCCAACGCACCTTTCGCACCCATAGCACCTCTCGCACCCATCGTTACGTCCACCACGCCTCTGCAGGGGGTTCCGTCAGTATCGCGCTCGACAGCACGTCGACGGCCGCCTTCAGGCCTTCGTCGATCGACGCGAGAGCATCCTCGTGCTCGATGCTCATCACATAGTCGTAGCCCGACAGCCGCAGCGCGCTGACGATGCGCTTCCATTCGAACGCGTCGTGGCCGAATCCCACGCTTCGGAAGAGCCACGAGCGCTCCGCCATGCGTCGATACGTTTTGGTGTCGAGGACGCCGTTGACCGCGACGTTCTGGCGATCGAGATAGACGTCCTTGGCGTGCACGTGAAAAATCGCCGGCCCCAGCGCGCGAATCGCGGCCGGCACATCCACGCCCTGCCAGAAGAAATGGCTGGGATCGAAATTGACGCCCAGGTTGTCTCCGCACGCGGCCCGCAGTTTCAGCGCGCTCTCGACGTTGTACACGATGAAGCCGGGGTGCGCCTCGAGCGCCACCTTCACGCCGTGATCGCGCGCGAACGCCGACGTCTTCGCCCAGTAGGGAATCGCTTTCTTCTCCCATTGCCACTCGAGCACTTCGAGAAACTCGGGCGGCCACGGCGTGACGATCCAGTTCGGATGGGTCGCGGTCTCTGAGTCGCCGGGGCAGCCGGAAAACGTGACGACGACGGGCACTTCCAGCCGTTCGGCCAGCTGAACGGTCTTACGGAATATCTCGTCGTCCGTTTTCGCGCGCGCCGGATTCGGATGGAGCGGATCGCCGTGGCACGAGAGCGCGCTGATCGTGAGCCCGGCGTCGCAGATCATCTTGCGGAAGTCCGCGGCGCGCCCCTTGTCTTTTAAATACGTGTCGACCTCGACGTGATCGCTGCCCGGCCATGCGCCGGTGCCCAGCTCGATGGCCTTCACCTTGTCGAGCGATCGCACCTTCGCCAGCATGTCCTTCACACTGAGCTTCGCAAACACCGGTGTAAACAACCCAAGTTTCATCGTCGCCTCTCAATACCGAACGCCGGTCCAGACGCCGCCGTCAGCGTGACTCTTCAAAATAGCATCCACGACGCACGCGGCACGATAGCCGTCGTCGAACGTCGCAAACGCGGGGGGCTTCGCTTCGTCAGTGCTCCTGCCGCTGGCGATGAAGCCGTAAATATCTCGCATCACATTGCAGAAGGCATCGGCCCACGCCTCCTGATGGCCGCCCGGCAGGTGCGCATACCGCCGCGCGCCTTCATGGAGCAGCGACGGATCCTTCGGCAGCATGCCGTTGGCCGCATCGCGGCGGCCGATCCACAGCTCGTTCTGCCTTTCCTGTTGCCAGCGCAGCGACGCGCTCGCGCCGTTCACCTCGAACCAGAGATCGTTCTTGTGCCCTGCGCACACCTGCCCGACCGAGACCGACCCGCGTGCGCCCCCTTCGAACCGCACGAGCACGGTCGCCAGGTCCTCGCTCTGGACGCGGAACGCTTCTCCCCGTTCTTCCGAGCGGGAGAACGCTTCCCTGTTCTTCGGCGGCTTGAACCGGGTGGTCACGACCGTGGTGAGATCCGCGAGCACCGATTCGATCTGCCGGCCGACGACGTGCTGGACGAGATCGCACCAGTGCGACCCGATATCGCCAATCGCCGAGCTCTTCCCGCCTTTCTCCGGCTCGAGGCGCCAGGAGAAATCGGTGGCCTGCAGCAGCCAGTCCTGCAAGTACGCGCCGTGCACGAAATGCGGCTCGCCGATCGCGCCGTCGCGGATCATCTCGCGCGCCTGCTGGACGAGCGGATTGCCGCGGTAATTGAACGTGACGGCATGTACTACGCCGGCCTCGCGCGCGGCGTTGACAAGGGCGCGCGCATCCTCCGTGTTCAGCGCGAGCGGCTTGTCCGACACGACATGCTTCCTGTGCGTGAGCGCCGCCATGATGACGGGCACGTGCATGTGGTTCGGCGTGGTGTTGTGAACGACGTGGACGTCGGGATCGGCCGCCAGCGCTTCGTAGCTGCCGTACGCCTTGGGCACGCCGAGCGCATCGGCCTTCGCGCGGGCCGAACGATCGGAGCTCGCCGCCACGGCGACCACATCGACAAATCCGAGACGCCGCACCGCATCGATGTGGTGCGCCCCGACAAACCCGGGGCCGACGAGGCCCATCCCAATCCGGCGCATGGGGTTACGCGAGGGCCGCCCGCATGTATGCGAGCCCCTTTTTCACTTCGTCGACCGGCGTGCCCGCACCCGTGTATTCGTACTCCAGGTAGGCGGCGATCGGCCACTTGTTCTGCTTCACCAGCTGCAGCACGTCCTTCATCGGGGCGTCGCCGGCGCCCCATTCCACGTTGGGCCCCTGATCGCGCCTGCGATCCTTGATGTGCAGGTTCGTGATGCTCGCGTGGTTGTCGCGGAGGTACGCGACGGCGTCGTAATTCGCGGCCGTGAAGTGGCCGATGTCGAGATTGATCTTGAAGTATTTCGACATCGCCAGCGCGGCGGCAAAGCTTTCGGGTGTCGCGAACTCGTTGGGGTTCTTGACGTCGGAATGATTGTGCATCGCGACGATCATCTTGTGCTTCTCGGCGAACGGGGCGACCCGTTTGGCCGACGAGAGGGTGCTCGACGCCGTGATGAATCCGGCTCCGAGCGCCCGCGCGATCTCGAAGCCGCGGTCGATTTCGGCGTCCGTGAAGCTGTCGTTGAAGCTGTAGTTGTAGGCCCGGATGGCGATCTTGGCGCTGTCGAACTTCCTGCGGATCGCAGTGAAATGTTCGAGCGGCGTCTCGATGCGCCACTTCCGCACCTCCTCACGCGACATCTTGGCCGGCGGCGGGGCAGCCGGCTCGAGCATCGGCGACCACAGCTCGCAGTCCCGCAGGCCGCACTCGGTGAAGGCCTGAATGATCACATCGGACATGTCCCCGCCCGCCGGCCGCGGCAGCTGCCGGAAACTGTAGGTCTGGGCGCCGAGCGTGACGCCGGCGACGGTATTGGACTGGGCCAGCAATTGCGGCCACGCCAGGGTCGAAAGCGCCAGGGTCGTGAACTCTCGCCGGGTCAACATGGAAGCCCTCCTGGTACGGTCTGCAGGTGCTCTTGTATCACAAATTGGACGGCTGCAAACGTTTACAAGCCTGATCTTTTGCTGGTCTCAACACGGAGGCACGGAGACACAGAGACGCACGGAGAAAACAGGCATTCTCTGCGGGCAGCGTAAGAGGGCTCCGTGTTGAGAATTTCTTCGTGTCCTCGTGTCTTCGTGGTCCAACCTACCGCGGCGCGCGCGAATCGAGGAACGCCTTGATCATCGTCCCGAAGCTGTCCCTGTCATACACGAAGAACAGCTCGTTCGAGCGGGGGCCGCGGCGCAAGTAGGTGATGTCGGGTTCCGGGCCGGGCTTTTCCGGCGCGGTCGCGCGGGGGTCTTCTCGCGCGAGCTGATACTGGCGCGTCGGCGTGAAGCGCAGATCGTGCATCGATTCGAGGGCGAACAGCTTGAGGCGCTGCAGCGCCGGCGACACCGGATGTGAGTAGACGCGATCGAGCGCAACTTCACCGGGCGGCGGCGGCAGCGACAACAGCGTGCCGGCCGGTCCGTACGGATAGCGGTTGCGATCGGCGTGGTTCGTGTACAGCAGCAGCGTGACCGGCCGATTCCACCTCGCGAGCGCTTCAGATAACGCGACCGTCGTGTACTGATGATCGCGGTGCGAGTCCAGCTGCGGGTGCGGCGCGACGATGACGGCCGGCTTCACCTTCTTCAGTAACGTGAGCGTGTCTTCAACGAGATTGCCCCACTTCGACTCGCGCGGCCGCACGGGCAGCAGCGAGCCGATGTTCTCCCGGCGATAGATGTTGATGTCGGTGTTCGGGCGGTACATCTCGGGAACGACCGCATCGCGCGTGTCGTACATCTCGGCCAGCCGCGCGTCGAAGTACCCCATGTTGAAGGCGCGTTCCGGCGGAATCCTGCCCTGCCATGGGATGGTAATGCTGTCGATCACGCGGATGCGCCCCTTGAACAAGTACAGATCGCCCGGATCGTCGAATACCGCCTCGTAGGTCGGCGACCCGGCATTGCCCGCCGTCATCGTCACGACCGTGGCGTTGCGATGGGCGTACAGCCCAAACGCCGCGATTTCCGCATCATCCGGGTGCGGCGCGAGCACAAGAACCGGCCTGGAGAGATCGTGGCTGCGCTCGAAGAGGCGCAGCGTCGCCGCGGGAGACGCAAACGTGATGCCTTCGCCACCGAGCGCGATGCGCGTGCCGACCATCGCTCCCCGCAGGAACGTGAGATTCAGCCATCGTTCGCCCGCGTCACCCGCGGGAAAGTACTGCCGATCCGACGACCCGCCCGCCGCAATCTCTATGTAAGGAAGAGCAGCCGCCGGATCGGCGCTGATCTGCACGCCGAGAAGCGCGGTGTCATACCGAGCGTCGATCAGCTCGGGCCAGACGATGCCGGGCACACCGCCGACGTCAGCGACGGTGAGATCGATCACGCGGCTGCGCCCCTCACGAAACGTGAACGTGCCGGGCCCGACAGGCGCCTGTTGGCGGGTCCAAACAGCAGGACCCGCCCTACGTACGTAGGCCGGGTCTTGTTTTGTAGGTCTGTAGGCCGGGTCTTGTTTTGTAGACCCGGCGGACTGCGCGCCGGCAATCGCGATGAACCCGAGAATCAGCCACGGCCTTCGCATCATCGCGCCGCCTCCGCTTTCTCCGTCGATCGGAAGAAGAGCGCGAACAACGCGAGCACGACGCCCGCCATGGCCGCCGGCACGAGCCAGATGGTCTGCCAGTCGTGCCCGGCACCGCCGGGCAGCGCGTAGGCATCGACCACGCGGCCCGAGAGCCACGAACCGATCAGCATGCCGACACCGTAGGTGACGAAGGTGATGAACCCCTGCGCCGCGGCGCGCATGTGGGGCGGCGCTTTCTGATCGACGTAAATCTGTCCCGTTACGAAGAAGAAGTCGTAGCAGATGCCGTGCAGCAGGATGCCGCCGTAGAGCATCCACACGAGCTCGGCGTTGTTGCCGTACGCGAAGAGCACGTAGCGCGCGACCCATGCGGCCATGCCGACCAGCAGCATCTGTTTTACGCCGAGCCGCCGGAAGAACCACGGCATCAGCAGCATGAACACGATCTCCGACATCTGCCCCATGGTCATCTTCCCCGCCGCGTTGGTGACGCCGATGGCGTTGAGAAACGGATTGGCGAACGCGTAATAGAACTGCAGGGGGATGCAGACCAGGAACGATCCGATGACGAACACGGCGAACGATCGATCTTTCATCAGGTGCAGCGCGTCGAGCCCGAGCACCTCGCGGACGCTGACGCGTCCCGTCGCCTGTGGAGGCGTGTGTGGAAGGAGCAGGCAGAACGCCGCGAGCGCGACCGATCCGGCCGCGGCCAGCTGCATCGGCCGTCCGGTCGCTTCCACGCCCATGGTGCCGACGACGAGGCCGGCGACGATCCAGCCGATCGTGCCGAGCACGCGCACGGGTGGAAACTCACGCCCGGGATCGCGCATCTGGCGGAACGAAATCGAGTTGGTGAGCGCCAGCGTCGGCATGTAGAAGAGCGTGTGGACGAGCACCGCGATGTAGAGCGGCCAGAACACCGTTTGCGTCGACGCATAGAACAAGGCGGCCGCCCCCGCAAGGTGCAGCACGGCGAGCAGGCGCTCGGTCGCAAAGAACCGATCGGCGAACATCCCGACGAAGAACGGCGAGATCATCGCGGCCAGCGCCGTCGTCCCGTACGTCAGGCCGATCTGTTCTCCCGAAAATCCAAGCGCGCCCAGCCAGGTGCCCATGGTCACGTACCACGCGCCCCAGATGAAGTACTCGATGAACATCATCACGGACAGCGTGAGACGCACGGTTGGTGGCATGGGCGGATTCTAAACGGATTCGGGGTTCCGGGTTCCGGTTCCAAGTTCCGCGTTCTGGCGCGGCGCGTGCAATACGCGCGCGCATGACAGGATTCAAAAGTCCGGAAGAGTTTGATGCGTGGCAACTTGCGTGGGAATTGAAGGAGCGGGTGATGGCATTTACTGCCACAATCCCAGCCGCGCGGGATTTCAAATTTTGCGAAGAGATCCGCAAGTCGGCGCGCTCGGCACCCGACAACATCTCTGAAGGTTTCTACCGATTCAATCCTCCTGATTTCGCAAACTTCGTCAGGATCGCGCGTGGCTCTCTAGGCGAAGTGCGAAACCAGTTGAGACACGCACATTCGAGCAAATACTTGACCGACGCCGACTTTGGCGAGCTCAGCCGGCTATGCAAGCGAGCAATGGGCGCGTCGACAGGACTGCGAATGTACCTGCTGGGCCTTCCGAAGAACTTCGACCCGCGCAAGATCAACCCAAAACATCGCGAGCGTGGGACGGATGAACCCGGAACCTAGAACCAGAACTCGGAACTCGGAACCGGAACCGGGAACTTGGAACCCCCCGTATGTTAAGCTTCCCAGCTTTACCGGTACAGGAGGCTTCGAATGCGCGTCAGATCTGTCCTGTTGTGCGCGGGGATGTGCGCAGCAGTGGGAGTCGCCGCGCTGGTGCTGCACGCGCAGGAACCGGCCAGTTATCCGCATGACATGAGCGAGTACGGGTGCACGAACCGCGACGAAAATACCTGCGATTCGGCGCCGGCGCCTCCGCCCGATTACAACCCGCTCGTCGGCACCTGGATCCGATATTCACTGCTGCGCAACGGCTTCAGCGTGCAGCCGCCCGATGCGCCGCTGTATGTGAAGTTCATGAAGGACGGCTACTGGTCGATGATGGAGTTCCCGGCGAACCGCATGAAGGTGAACAAGCCGCTCGACCAGCAGACCACCAAGGAGCTGTTCTCGCGCTTCGACAAGATGTCGGGCGGCTGGGGCAACTACAGCAACAGCGGCCAGGTGAACTACCGTCATCACAAAGCCGGCCTCGGCCCGGGCGGCGGCGAGAACACGCAAGAGCGCGCGTGGAGATTCGAAGGCAACATCCTCGTGCTCGAAGGCTCGGGCCCGACGCGCTCGCCGCAGATTCACACGCGCAAGCTTCCCAATCAGAAGCTCGGCTCGACGGCGCTCGTCGGATCGTGGGAGCGCACTGCCTACACGGTGAACGGCGCAGCCGGCACGACCACACCGGAACACCTGCTGCTCGGTGAAGATGGCTGGTATCACGCCACGACATTGCCCGCGGGACGCAAGGGGGTGCCGAAGGTGCCGCAGGATCAATGGACGCCGCAGCAGTTCGCCGGCGCTTTCAACGGCATGTCCGCATCGCGCGGCACGTACAACGTCCAGGGCACGACATTCGTGCGCCGCCATATCGGCGATACCGATCCGAATCTCGAAGACAAGCTGAGCACAGGCACGTTCGCGGTGAAGGGGGACACCTTCACGTGGACCGGTACCGATGCGGCAGGACAGAAATTCAGCGCGACCTACACGCGGATGGCGCCCTTCAACGTGTACGCGCCGTTCAAATAAGAGCAGAGAGCCGAGAGCAAAGAGCTACGGAGACAGACATGAAAATGCAACGACGAGAGTTTTTCAGCACCACCGCAGTGGCAGGCGTCGGCATGATCGCCGGGGGCCGCGTCTCGGCACAGGATGCGCCCGCGCGCGCGGGTGGACCGCCGAAGACGCCAACCTATACGCCGAAGATCGAGATGCTCTGGAAAAGTCCCGACCGCTATCCCAACGCGCTCGAGACGTCACCGGAGGGTCTCTGGGTCGGCGACCAGGTCTCTGAGCGCATCAACCTGCTCGACTGGAAGACGGGGAAAGTGCTGGAAGACTTCGTCGGCGAAGCGCACAACACGAGCGGCCTCGCGGTTGGTGGCGGCTTCATCTGGGTCGGCTGCAACGGCGCAGGCACCGCGGCCAGCCTGCGCGAGTTCAAGCGCCCCCATGACAAGAATTACGGGGAGATCGTGAAGCTCGACATGAAGGGCACGCAGGTGAAGGGCTACCGCACGCCTTGGGGCAGCCAGCACGGCACCTACTACAACCGCGAGACCGACAAGCTGTGGGCCGTGGCGCCGGGGCTGGGCCTGCTGGTCGAAATGGATCCGAAGGACGACCTGCGCATCAGCCGCATGGTACAAATTCGGATGAACGTACCGCACGGCCTCGATTTCCACGAGGGCTCGTTCTACGTCATCGACGGCGCCGATCGACTGGTGGCCCGCCTCGATGGGCAGAACGGCCGCCTGCAGGAGAG
>CAYHHH010000003.1:57834-87981 GCA_964356125.1 uncultured Bifidobacteriaceae bacterium
CAGCCCGTTGGTCGCGAGGTTGTTGTGCGGCACGCCGCTCGGCCACGTCACGCGGTTGTTCAGATACAGCAGCGTCGCGGCGAGGAACGGCACGAATAGGCTGCCGACGATCGTGTAGATGACGATCACTTCGAGCGGCTGGCCGGTAAACGCAAATGGGATGGGCGCGAGCGTGACGAACAGCAGCGCCAATCGATAGGGAGTGCTCGTCACCTTCGTGAGGCGCCCGCGTTCGTCGGGCGAGACCTTCTTCAAGATGCCGTAGAAGTCTGCGTACAAGTACGGCACGCTCTGCCACACGCCGAGCAGCGACGCGAACACGGCCGCCCAGAACCCGATCGAGTACGCGTAGCGGCCGAACATGCCGAGAATGCTGCCGAGCATTTCGGCCATCTTCGTCACCGCCTGCGCATTCGTGATGGCGACCCCGGGCACGAAGAACGCCTGGTTCGCGGTCATCATGATCGCCATGCCGAAGAGCGCCGTGAAGAGATACGCGATGGCGATGTCGCCGCGCACGTACCCGAGCTGTTCGGGGCCCGACATCTTCTCCTCGCGCATCCAGTAGTTATACGAAAGCATCGTCACCGACCCGCCGATGCCGCCGATGATCGACAGCACGTACAAGCCGGCGCCCGAGGGAATCGTCGGCACGAAGGTGCCCTGCAGCACGCCCGCGGGATCGTGGAACGTCAGCGCCGCGCACACGAGGATGGCGAACCCCATGACGCCGACGAGCGTCTTCATCAATTTCTCGAACCCGCCGTACCCGCCGAACAGCACGAAGGCGAATCCGAACACGCTGTGCAGCACGCCGCCCCAGGATTGCGGAATCCGCCCGCCCGTGAGGTTGCTGATACCGAGCCCCGTCGCGTTGGTCAGGGCGGCCGTCACCGCGACCGTCCACAGCACGAGATAGACGCCGAAGTACCACTTCACCCAGGCGGGCAGGTACTCCGCCCAACCTTCGAGCGCGGTCTTCCCCGTCGCGAGCTGCCAGCGCGCAATGCCTTCGTTCAACACGTATTTGAAAAACGCGCCGACGGCGATCGCCCAGAGGAGAATCACGCCGTAGCGCGCCCCGCCGACCGTCGCGGCGACCACGTCGCCCGATCCGATGCCGGTGGCCGCGACGACAAGGCCGGGACCCGCGAGCTTCAGAAAACTGAGTGACCCCGGTCGGGGCGCGGCAGGCATTGGTAGGCCCGTGATTCTAGTTCATAATTCCGGCATGAAGACACTCGCTGCAGCAGGCGCACTCGTCGTTGCTGTGATTGGGGCCCTGAGCGCAGCGGTCGCGGCACAGAGCACGATCAACATTCCCTTCGAAGCCTACACGCTGCCGAACGGGCTGAACGTCGTGCTGTCGATCGACCGCACGACGCCCACCGTCGCCGTGAACCTCTGGTATCACGTCGGATCGAAGAACGAAGTGGTCGGACGCACAGGCTTCGCGCACCTCTTCGAGCACGTCATGTTCACCGGATCGGGCAACGTCGCCTACGGCCTGCACGATCGGCTGACCGAAGGCGCGGGCGGCATGAACAACGGGTCGACGTCGAACGACATCACGACCTACTACGAGACCGTCCCGTCCAATTACCTCGAAACGATGCTGTGGATCGAGGCCGACCGCATGGGGTTTCTGCTCGACTCGCTCGATCTCGCGAAGCTGAACGCGCAGCGCGACATCGTGAAGAACGAGCGGCGGCAGCGCGTCGACAACCAGCCCTACGGCCGCGTCTTCGAGATCTTCTCGAAAGCGATGTACCCGCCGGCACACCCCTACTCATGGCCGGTCATCGGCAGCATGGAAGATCTGTCGGCGGCGTCGGAAGAGGACGTGAAGAACTTTTTCCGGCTCTACTACGCGCCGAACAACGCCTATCTCACGATCGTGGGCGACATCGATCCGGCGCAGGCGAAGGCGTGGGTCGCGACATATTTCGGCGACATTCCGCGAGGCAAGCCGATTACGCGTCCGAATGCCGGCCCCGTCACGCTGAAAGCCGCGCAGCGCCTCGTATTCGAGGATCGCGTGCAGGTGCCGCGCCTTTACATCCAGTGGCCGAGCGTCGGTGACAAGAACGACGACCGGTTCGCGCTGTCGGTGCTCGGCGCCATCCTGTCGGGCCCGCGCACCGCGCGCCTGACCAAAGCGCTCGTGTTCGACGAGCAGGCGGCGGCATCGGTGAACGCGGGACAGAACACCTCGGAAGACGTCGGCGAGTTCATGCTGTCGATCACGCCGCGCCCCGGCCATTCCCTCAGCGATCTCGAGATCGCGGCCGATGCCGTGATCGAACGGCTCAAGCGCGAAGGGCCGACCGCCGAAGAAGTGCAGAAGGCGACGGCAGGCGAAGAGCTGTCCTTCGTGCGCGGGCTCGAGTCGAATCTCGGCAAGGCCTTCCAGCTCGCGAACGGTGCGGCCATTCACGGCGATCCCGGTCACTTCCGAACGGAATATCAGAAGACGCTGGCGGTGACGGCCGCGGACGTGCGGCGCGTCGCCAACACATACCTGACGCCCGGCCGCATCGTGCTGAGCGTCGTGCCGATGGGCCAGACCGATCAGGCATCCAAGCCGGCAGAAAGCATGAAAGTCCAATGACGCGCCGCTTCTTTCTCTTCGCTCTTTGCTCTCTGCTCTTGTTCCCGGTGGCACAGGGTTTTAACCCTGTCCTTGCGCAGACGCTCGACCGATCCAAACAACCGCCCATAGGGAAGATCCCCGAGCTGCGCGTGCCGACGTGGACGAAGTCGAAGCTGGCAAACGGCGCGGAGCTGATCGTCTCGGAGAAGCACGACCTGCCGCTCGTGTCGTTCTCGATCACGTTCCTCGGCGGCAGCGATCAGTTCGAAGCGGCAGATCGGCGCGGGGTCGGCAACCTGGCTGCCGCGATGATGAGCGAGGGCACGAAGACACGCAATGGCGACGACCTGTCGAACGCGCTGCAACTGCTCGGCACGAATGTGTCCGTCGGCGTCGGCAGTGAAAACGGATCGATCAGCTTCGTCAGCACGACGGCCAGATTCGCGGCGACCCTCGACATTCTCCAGGACATGCTCGTGAGCTCGACGTTTCCGCCGGAGGCGCTCGAACGGCTGCGCGCCCAGCGGCTCGTCGCACTGGAACAAGCGAAGGCGCAGCCAGGCGCGATTGCGTCGCGGGTGTTTCCACGCGTCCTCTACGGCAATGCGCATCCACTCGGTCAGTCGTCCACCGAACGGACGATCAAAGCCATCACGCGCGACGACGTCGTCGACTTTCATCAGCGGTACTTCAAGCCGGGCCGCGCGCTCATCACCGTCGTCGGTGATGTGACACCCGCGGCGATTCGTCCGGTCATCGAAAAGGGTCTCGCAAGCTGGGCGCCCGGCGGCGAGCGGCCCGCGTTCACCTTCCCGCCCCTTCCCGCGGCGAAGCCGACGACGATTTATCTCGTCGACAAGCCGGGCTCGGCGCAGTCGACGTTCTCGCTTGGCCTGCCAGGCCCTCCGCGGACCACGCCCGACTATTTCGCATTGCAGGTGATGAACACGATTCTCGGCGGCATGTTCCAGGCGCGGCTGAACGCGAACATCCGCGAAGAGAAGGGATACAGCTACGGAGTCAGCTCGGGGTTCGGGTTCGGCAAAGGGCCGAATCCATTCCGGACCGGCGGCGATATCGTCGGCGACAAGAGCGATGCGGCGCTCGTGGAATTCATGAAAGAGCTGCGCGGCATTCTCGGAGCGAGGCCTGTCACCGAAGAAGAGCTGAGGACGGCGAAAGAGTCGATGGTGCAGCGCCTGCCGGGCACGTTCGCGTCCGTCAGCGCGATCAACGGTGCCGTCACCGGCCTGTGGCTGCAATCGCTGCCCGACAATTACTACCAGCAGTACACGAAGTCGGTGATGGCGATTACGGCAGACGATGTCGTGCGCGTCGCGAAGCGATATCTCGATCTCGGTCATCTCGCGATAGTCATCGTGGGCGATCGAAAGGCGATCGAAGAGCCGCTGCGCGCGACGAAAATCGCACCGATTACGCATCTCGACATAGAGGGCAATCCCGCGAACTAGGGGCGCTGGGTGCGTGAGGGGCGCTCGGTGCGCTGGGTGCGTTGGGGGCGTTGGGTGCGTTGGGGGCGTTAGGTGCGTTGGGGGCGTTAGGTGCGTTGGGGGCGTTGGGGGCGTTAGGGGCGATGCGGTAGGGCGCGACTTTAGTCGCGCCGTTCAGGACCGTTACATCAGACTCAATCCAGTAATCAGCAACAGGCTTGCGAGCCCCGCGCGCAGGATGCGCACGGGCGCGCGCGGCGCGATCCAGGTGCCGAGCATCACGCCGGGAATCGAGCCCGCCAGCAGGGTGGCGGCGAGCTGCCAGTCCACCACGCCGCCCTGGGCGTGAGCCAGGCCGGTGACGCTCACCAGTATCGCCGCATGGAAGACGTCGGTGCCCACGACCTTCGCCGGGCTCAGCGGATACACGCAGATGAGGAACGGCACGAGCAGCGCGCCGCTTCCGACCGACGTGAACCCGACGAGCGCGCCGACGATGGCGCCCGCGACGATCGTTCCGCGCCCTTCGAGCACGGCGCGCCAGCGCTCGGACAGCGATTGCTCACGCCGGGCGAATATGCGGCACAGCATCACAATCGCCACGAGGATCAGCACCGCGCCGAGCGCGCGCCTGACGGCCTGATCGGCGTTGACGCCGGCGCTCGGAAGCCATCTGATCAGCGCGACCGCGGCGAGACCCGCGGGCACACTGCCCAACGCGAGCCGCTTCACGAGAACGAAATCGACGGTCCGCTGCCGCGTATGCAGCCACGCGCCAACGATCTTCGTCGCGGCGCTGTACACGAGGTCGGTGCCCACGGCGACAACGGGACCGATCCCCACGACGGAAATCAGGAACGGCGTCATCACGGCGCCGCCACCCATGCCGGTCAGCCCGACCAGAAGCCCCACGAGAAAACCCGCGGCGACGAGCGCTGTATCAAATGGCATGCGAACGGGGGAACGCTAACATAGGTGGCGCGTCAGTCGCGCAGCGCGAACGTCACGAGCGACAAACCTGAGACGACCGACACGTACTGCCTGCCGTCGACCTGATACGAGATCGGGCCGCTGACGATCTGCCCCCCGAGATTCGCTTTCCAGAGCAACGCTCCACTCCGCGCATCGAGCGCCTGGAAGTAGCCCTCCCTGCCTCCGGTGAAGAGGAGATCCGAGCCCGTGGTCAGCACGCCGCTGTCGGTGACGTCGGTCATGGGAAATTTCCATTTGGGATCGCCCGTTTGCGGGTCGATCGCAAGCACGGCGCCCGTGCCCGTAGCCTCGGTCCACGTGTTGAATGGGCCCCGACGCAGCGCCGGTGTTCCCGACGCATTCGGAACCGGCGTCGCCGTGCTCCATCCTCCACCGGTGAACGGACGCCCGGCGGAGTACTCCACCTCCTGCCGTCGAATGACGGCGCCGTTGTTCTCCCAGACGGGCACGTACATCAACCTCGTTCGCGGACTGTAGGACGGCGAGTACCAGTTCGTTCCTCCCTGGACGCCTGGATAGACTGGAGCGCCGGGCGCGAGCGGCGTTTGAATCGGCCGGCCGTTCGCGTCGAGCCCGCTCGCCCAGTTCACTTTGACGAACGGTTTGCCCAGCAGAAACCTGCCCGTCTCGCGGTTCAGCACGTAGAAGAACCCGTTCCGGTTCGCCCACAACATCGCCTTCACCGGCGCGCCATTCATCGTGATGTCTGCGAGCACCGGAATCTGAACGGCATCGAAGTCGTACGGATCGTTGGGTGTGAACTGGAAGTGCCACTTCATCTGGCCGGTATCCGGATCGAGTGCGACGACGGAGTCGGTGAAGAGGTTGTCGCCGGGACGCTGCGCGGGATTCCAGTCGGGGCCCGGATTGCCGGTTCCCCAATAGGTGAGGTTCAAGGACGGATCGAATGAGCCCGTGATCCAGACCGACGCACCGCCGGTCTTCCAGGCGTCTCCTTTCCATGTTTCATGGCCGGGCTCGCCAGGCGCGGGCGTCAAATACGTTTTCCACATCTCCTTGCCGGTTTTCGCGTCATACGCGGCGACGAAGCCGCGAATGCCGAGCTCGCCACCTCCTACGCCGACGATGATCTTGTCCTTCACGGCGAGCGGTGCCATCGTGATCGAATACGCGACGTTGTAGTCGCCCACCTCGACTTCCCATCGCTTCTTCCCCGTCTTCGCGTCGATGGCCACGAGATGCGCGTCGAGCGTGCCCATATAGACGAGGTCGCCGGACACGGCCACGCCGCGATTGTTCGAGCCGCAACATGTCCGCTGATCGGCGGGCGGGTTGTACCGATATTGCCAGTAGGGCCGACCGGTTTGTGCGTCCAGCGCGATGATGTCGTTCAGTCGCTGTGTGACGTACATCACGCCATCGACGACGAGCGGCGTGGTCTGCCAGGTGCCGGCCACACTGGCCTGCAGCACCCACTTCTGCTCCAGGCTCTTCACGTTCGCAGGTGTAATCTGCGTCAGCGGCGAGTGGCGATTACTGGCGTATCCCCCCGAGTACGTCAGCCAGTTGTGCGGCTCTTTCGCCGCACCGAGCAGTCGTTCGTAGGTCACCTGCGCGCCGGCCGGGAGCGAGGCAATCGTCCCCACCAGCACCACGACCGCGGCCAGGATTCGGCGTGCCATAGTTGTCCCTCAAGGAAATGAGATAGGCCAGCAGATCGGCCATCTCTTCTTTCGTCAGTGTGTCGCGGTACGAGGGCATCTGAGAGACCGTGATGATTTCGTACTGGCGAAGGTCGGCCTTCACGAGAGTGACGAGCTGCTCGTGTTCGTCCATCAATTGCACGGTGTACGTGTCCTCGTTCAGCCGCCGGCCGCGGATCGTCCGGCCGTCCCTGGTCACCGCCCTGATCGGACGATTCAACGGCAGCAGGGCGCCAGTCGGATCGATCAGCGTCAACTGCAGCGCGGCGGGCGTGCGGACGGAGCCGATGTCGGTCAGATCCGGCGCCGCGGCCGATCCTCGTCCGCCCACGCGATGGCACGTCAGGCACGCGCCTTTGCCTTCGAAGACGGCGCGGCCTCGTGCAGCGTCGCCCACGGCGACCGACACCGCGCGGGCATTGACGTCGAGTCCCGACCGGATGAACGCCACGATCGCCGTGAGATCGCCGCTGTCGAGCGCGATCGGCGGCATCCCCGCTGCGGGAATGCCGGTTCCGACCAGCCGCTTCAGATCGTCGTCTGAGGTCGCAAGCCGGAAGCGGCCTTGTGCCAGATTGACGGTGCCGATGTTGGTGCCATTGGGACCGTGACAGGTCGCACAGTGGGCGGTATAGACCTCCGCCCCTTTGACGATGTCGCTCTGGGCGTACTGCCCGAGGTGATCCTGGGCGGCAAGATCGAAGCTGCCGAATGCGCTCGCGCACAAGACGCCGGCTGCAACGGGCAAAAGCGCTGCTCGCAAATGCATGATCAACTCCGGCGAACGACGGCGAGCCAGTCCTCGCCGGGATTGTCGGGAGGCATTCCCAGTGCTGCCGGCCCGCCGGCCTTGACGGTGGCCACGCTGCCTTTCCTCAACGGGCCGCCATTGCGCGGATCGAACCAATCGACCGTGAACTGGCCGGCCGCCTTCGACAAATCAAGCGTCGCTGTGTCGCCGGATGGCAGGTACACGAGGTACACCTCGTTCGACTTCGCAAAGCAGTATCGGCTGTTGTCGTGCTTCTCGTTGCCCACGAGCGCGTCGGCGTTCGTCATGTCCCAGAACGGAATCTTCTGCGAGTGAAAAAAGTCGATGGCAATGCGCCCGTAGTCCCAGCTCTTGTCGCGGCTGCGGAAATTCTCCGCCACGAGATCGTTGTCCGCAAGCCCATAGCCGAAGTAGTACTCGACCCCGGCGCCGCCGGCCATCAGATTGCCCCACAACGTGTGCTTGCGAATGTCATGGTGCGTATATCCAACGTCGCGACCCTGCGCATTTTTTCCGGCGAAGCCCGCATACCCGGGATCGGGAGGCACGCCCAGGCCCGCCGGGCCCTGCTCGTCGTTGGCCACAACCCACGGTTTCTTTGCCTCTGCCGAGGCGAGCACCCATCTCAAGGTCCGTTCGTGCACGGCATTCCACGCCATCTGCAGCGACGCGCCCGTAAAAGGCGAGCGGCTGCCGAGCAATTCGGGGTACACGCTTTCCTGCCAATCCGGAAATGTGTGTACGACGATGTGGTGCCCGGCGTAGGGATCCGTGTCCCTGATATTCATCGCCATGGCGAGCTGCTGCTCGCTCGACTGCGTATTCTCTTCACCGATGTTCCAGTTGAGCGCGAGAAGGTAGCCGAACCGGGCGACGAGCTCACGCACGTACAACTTGCGCTCCTGACCGAGATCGCCGCCGTCGAGCGACTCGACCACCGGCTCGGATTTCACGGCTTCCTTGCGAGCGGCGACGTGTCCACGAATGTTGTCATCGATCTCCTGCTCCTGAAGCTTGAAGTGAAGGTAGACCCCCTTCTGCTGCGCATGATCGAAGACCACCTGCCACTGGTCGAGCTTGGAGACGTCGTAATGAAACTTGTCGTCGCGGGCCACGAAGGGCCACACGTTGTCGCCGTCGCCGCCCGCGTTGTACGGGAGGAAGGAAAGAGAGTTCACACCCTTGGACGCGAGGTAGTTGACGGCGCCGATGAGTCCCTTGCCCTTGTCCCCCTTCCACGCCGGGTCGCCGGGTCGCCAATCCTGAACATGGGGAGCGAAGGTGTGCAGCGGCACCTGCGGCTTGCGCGCGATAGTGCCGTCGAAGTCGGCATAGGCCAGCAGCGTTTCGGGAGAATCGCTGCCGAGCTTCAGAAAATAGTCGCCGCTGCCGGCGAACTGCAAATAGTGTTTGCCCGCATACTGCAGCCTCCCGCGCGCGCGAAGATCTGGAGATTTCTTGTCGGTCGCGGCGACCTGGAACGTGCCCGCCCGTCCGTCGAACGGCGCAACCGCCTGCCCTGCCGGCGCCGCGGCCAGCGCGACGCCGTTGCCCGACACGAACGCGATGCGATAGGTCCACCGTCCGGTCTTGTCCGGCGCCAGATGGGCCCGCCACTTGTTGCCCGCCGTGGCGGATGAGCTGGCCGCGTCGCCGTCGCCGGCAAAATAGCCAGGCACCCTGTATGTCGGCGTGCCGGACTCGTGGGCGAAGGTCACCGTCATGCGGTAGTCCGTGAACGGGTTTGGCGCAGTCGACAGCTCGTCGGCCTGCGGTCCGGTCAGCGTCAACGTGACCTTGTGCCATTGACGAAGCTCTCCCGACATCGACACGTCGGCAGTGCGAGGTGCCTGCCTGCCGCTCAGTGCCGCGCCGCCAAGCACCACAGCGGCGATTGCGCATGCGCTTACGAATGCTCGTTGAGTGACCATGCTCTTATCTCCGCGAAGCTCGAGTTTCGTGTGGCGATTACGTCGCCGTTACTGAGATTTCCGGACGCGCTCGCGTCCAGAGCCATGCCGCCATCAGATTCAAGCCCGCGCCGACGACAAAAAATGGCGTGGTCGACCCGGTCATCGCCAGGAGGTACGGAAAGGCCAGGCTCGTGACAAACGATCCGATGTTGCCTGCCATGTTCATCGTCCCCGAGACCGCACCGGCGTTCGAGCGGCCGATGTCGATGCAGAACGCCCATGACGGCGGCAGCGTCATGTCCGACCCGAACATGGCGAGTGTCAGACACAGGACCGCCGGAATCGGACTCTGAAACGCGAGACTGGCCAGAAGGCCCAACGCCGCCAGGACGAAGCCGAAAATCGCCGGATACTGGCGCGACTCGCGCCACCGGCCGCGGCGGTACAGCGAATCGACGACGGCGCCGCCGACCCAGTTGCCGAGCGCGCCGCCGACGAGCGGCATCCCCGCGAGTAAACCGGTGTAGAGCGCGTCGAGCTGATAGGTACGCTGCAGATGCGGGAACAGCCAGGTCAGGCAGAAAAAGAACGTGAAATTTGAAGCAAAGTACTGGCCCATCGCCACGCGCACGTTCCGAGATCGCCACAGCACGCCCACACGTGGCGCACGTTGAGCGACCGGGTCCGCAGGAGGGCGGCCGGCGGCGATGACCTGCCGTTCCGCCTCCGACACGCCCGGGTGCTCTGCGGGCGTATTTCTGAACCACGCGTACCAGGCAAAGGCCCACACCACACCCAACGTGCCGAGAATGACGAAGGCGCCGCGCCATCCGGCCGTCACTATCAGCCACGCCACAGCGGGAAGCGCGAAGGCGGCACCAAGACGCGACCCGGAAAAGTTGATGCCCTGCGCGAGCCCACGTTCAGCGGTTGGCAGCCACGCGTAAAAGGCTCTGGCGCATGTGGGATACGCACCCGCTTCGGCCACACCAAAAAGAAATCTGAAGAGCAGGAGAGACGCAAAGCTCCAGGCCAGGCCTGTCAACGCGGTGAACACCGACCATAACGCCACAATGAGTGCGAGGACGCGTCGCGCACCGTATCGATCGGCGAGCAGGCCCGCGGGGGTCTGGAAGAGCGCATAGCCGAGCGCGAACGAGGAGAGGACCCAGCCGAACTGCGTGTCGCTCAGAGTGAACGCCTCGGTGAGCGGGCCGCGCGCCGTCGAGATCGCGACGCGGTCGATGTAGAGCAACATCGACAGTGAGAACGTCCACGCGATCAGCTTGTACCTCGTGGGCATCCCCGCTGACGCCGCGACTTGCGGGGGCATCACCGCCTGCGCCGAAAGCTTGTCGGCCATGCTATGCCCGCAGCCCGGTGGCGACAGGGCGCTGTTCGAGGCGCGCACGGATCCGCGCCGTCACTTCTTCGGTGCCTGATGTTCCGCCATTTTCCGGCGTCACGAGGCCACCCTCTGCGAACGCCTCCTCAACGGCGTCCCTCAGCCGGGCGGCAGCCGTCGCGCACGCCGCAACGTGATGCCGCTCGCCGAGCCACTCGAGCATCATCGCGCCGGACAGGATCATGGCCGTCGGATTGGCGAGACCGCGGCCGGCGATGTCGGGCGCCGTCCCATGACACGGCTGGAACACGCCATGGGCGTCGCCGATATCGGCCGACGGCGCCATGCCCATTCCGCCGATGAGGCCCGCGCCCACATCCGACAGGATATCCCCGAACATGTTCTCGGTCACGAGCACGTCGAACTCCCACGGCGCCCGCACCATCTTGAGCCCGACGGCATCCACATAGGCGCAGTCGGACGCGATGTCCGGATGGCGCGCCGCGCACTCGAGGAAGATCGAGCGGAAAAACGCCATCGAGGGAATCACGTTCGCCTTGTCGACGCACGTGACGCGTCCCGGGCGCCCCGTTCTCGCGAGTGACCGTGAGCGCGCGAGCGCGAACGCGAACGCGAAGAGCCGCTCCGACGTGCGTCGCGTGATGAGCATGGTGTCGAACACGGCGTCGTTGCCCTCGCGACGGGTCATCGTCCGAGAGGCAAACAGCCCTTCGGTCGATTCGCGCACCAGCACGCAGTCGATGTCTTTCGCGCGGGGATCGGCCAGCGGAGTCGGCGCGCCCTGGAAGAGCCTGAAGGGACGCACACCGGCATACAGATCGAACCGCGCGCGGAGATCGAGGTGCGGCTGCACTTCCGTGCCGTCCGGGTAGCGGACGCTGGGCAGCCCCATCGCGCCGAGCAGAATCGCGTCCGCCGACTCCGCCGCGCGCAGCGCGGTGTCGGGCATGGCGACCCCCGTGCGCCGATACAACTCGGCGCCCGCTTCGTGCAGGTCGAAGGTCAGCCTGAACCCACCCACCCGCGCAACAGCGATGTCCAGCAGGGCGAGACAGGGGGACATCACTTCGCGGCCAATACCGTCACCCGGCAACACCGCTATCCGGAACTCATGCATGAAGTCATCTCCGACGCGCGTTTCGTGAACCTTACCCTAAAACATCCGAAAAGCGGCGGCGGGGTCGGCCCTCCGGGATTCAGAGGGATGTGACGGTGGCGGGTACGCCGGAAGCGGCCGACGCGTACACGGCCTCCTGCACGGCGAGCGTCTTCAGATAATCGCGACCGTCGGTTTCAAACGGTGCGCCGGCGCGCAGGCCATCCACGAAATGCTGAAGCGTTGCGCGGACGCAGTCGCCCGCGAAGCCGCGCCGCTCGTGCGCATACGCATGTTCGCGCGCGCCCTCGCCGAGCGGATGCACGGCCATCGTGCCCTCTTCATCGAGCCGGATCGCGCCGCGGTCGCCTTCGAGCAGGAACTCTCCGAATGTGTAACGGGGATCGGCCGACAACGACTCGTTGTAGCGGTTCGCATCCCACAGACCGACCGCACCGCTCGCGAACTCGAACATGACGACCCCAGCATCTTCACCCTCGATTCCGCCGTTCAGCCGCCTGAGCCGCGCGAACACGCTGGCCACTTCCCCGCCGAGGTAGCGATACACGTCGATGAAGTGCACGCCGGTCTCGAAGATCAGGAGCTGTGGCATCGTCCGGAAGTACGGCTGGCGTGCAAGGTAGGCGTCCGGCTGCCAGCCGTCGCCCATTCGCGTGCGGCATGCGATCGAGTGGAGGCGCCCGATCGAGCCTTCGTCGAGGAGGCGGCGGAATTCCCGGTGCCACGGCTGAAAGCGGAAGTTGTCGTGCACCATGAACCGGATGCCCGCGCGTTCGGCGTGTTCGACCATCGCTGCAGCCTCCGCGAATGCTGGTGCGAGTGCCTTCTGGCAGAGCACGTGAATGCCGCGTTCTGCTGCCATCGCCGCGATCGATCGGTGGGTGTCCGGCGGCGTGATGATGTCGATGAAATCGGGACGCTCGACGTCGAGCATGACGGCGACGTCGGTATACGCCTTCGGCACACCGAACCGCCGGGCCACCTCCTCCGCGCGCGTCGAATCGCGATCGCAGAGGGCGACGAGCGATGCGCCCGACACGCGCGACCACGCATCGTAATGGAACTGGCTGAAGTACCCGGCGCCGACCGAGACGCCGCGAAGCGCTCCCCTCACGCCTTGTCCCACTTCTCCACGACCTTGTCCTGCACCATCGTTTTGACGTCGGCGTCGAAGGCGAGAAAATGCGGCATCTTCAGATGCGCCGCAAACGCAGCTTCGTCGTCGTAGATCTCGTAGAGAAACACGTCCCGCGAATTCTTCGGGTTTCTGCATACGTCGAATTGCCGGCAGGCGGGCTCGCGGTCGAGCGTGTCTTTTGCCTGCCGCTGCACCCGTTCGACAAACGCGTCCTCGTGCAGGGGCTCGATGTGAAATCGCACGGTAATCGCCAGCATCCTCGCTCCTCTCACGATCCGAACACGCGCCGCAACTCGTCGATCTGCTCCGTGTTCAGAACCTGGTGCGGCCGGTCGCCGAGCACGAAGAACAACTTCGCCGTTTCCTCCAGCTCCTCGGCGGCAGCGACGGCGGCGTCAAGGCTCGGGCCGGCCACGACCGGGCCGTGGTTCGCCAGGAGGAGAGCGCGGTGTGCGATCGCCAGCGCCGAAATCGCAGCCGACGCCGACTGATCGCCGGGCCGGGTATACGGCACGCGGGCGACCCGCCCCACTCTCATCACGACGTAGGGGGTCAACGCGGGCAGCATGTCGTCAGCGGGGCGATTGGACAGACATGACAACGCGGTCCCGTACGTCGAGTGCAGGTGCACGACCGCGGCATCGCCCGGGCGTGATGTGTACATCGCCATGTGCAGCCAGGCTTCCTTCGTGGGTGGAGGGCCGTCGACCGGCGCGCCGTTCGAGTCGAGCGCGCTCAGCCGCGCGGCATCGAGGCACCCGAGCGAGACGTTCGTCGGCGTCATGAGATAGCCGCCGTTCGAAAGACGCACGCTCAGGTTTCCCGACGTCCCGCAACTGTATCCGCGGGCGAACAGCGACCGGCCGTGCCGAACCAGCGCCTCGCGTGCCTGTTCCTCTGTCATGCCGTCCTCACCTGGAGCGCCTTGATGAAAAAATCCGGACTGCCGAAGTTGCCTGATTTCAACGCGAGATGAAACCCGTCCGGATCGAGACTGCGGGTCCATGGCACGCCGGGATCGATCTCCTCGCCGAAGGCGAGCATTCTGATGCCGAGCGCGGCGAGGACGGCACCAGAGGTCTCTCCGCCGGCGACGACGAACCTGCGAACGCCCTGCGCGGCAAGCGCGGCTGCGAGTGCGCCGAAGGCATGCTCGACGAGCGCGGCGGCCTCGTTGCGCCCGAGCTCGCGCTGCGCGTGGCGCACGGCGTCGGGTGGCGCGGTGGAATACAGCAGCACCGGTCCGCGCCCCGCGTGCTCGCGGGCCCACGCGATCAGCGCCGGCAGGCTGGCGCCGTCTCGTGCGAGCGCCAGCGGATCGATCAATCGATGCGGCACATCGGCGGCGAGCCGCCGTACCTGTGCCAGCGTCGCCGCCGAACCGCTTCCGCTGAGCACCGCAACCGGCCCGGATCGCGCTGGCACAACCTCCGCATCGGCCGGAACGCGCGCGGTGATCGCGGCCCGCGCGAGCGCCCCGCCGAGAGCAGCGCCGCCGGTCACGAGCGGAAAATCGCGGCACGCCGATCCTATCGCATCGACATGGCGGTCGAGCACGGCGTCGACGATCGCGACTCGATGGCCGCCGCGCGCGAGCGCCGCGAAGCGCTCGCGCATGGCCACACTGCCCGCCTCCACATCGTCGAGGGGCACGAGACCTACCGTGAACGGCGATTGTCTCTCGAGCACGCGGACGAGGTTCGCATCGGTCATCGGCGTCAGCGGATGATCCCGCATGGACGATTCCGAGAGCAGTTGCGTGCCGACGAACAGGTGACCCTGATAGACGGTGCGGCCCAGCACGGGATACGCCGGGCAGGCGATCGTGAACGTGCTGCGCACCTGTGCAAGGAGGCTGTCGATGACCGGCCCGATATTTCCGAGGTCGGTCGAATCGAAGGTCGAGCAGTACTTGAAGTACAGCTGCCGGGCGCCTGCACTGGCGAGGTACATCGCCGCCGCACGCGCAGCCGATGTCGCCTCGCCGGCCGGCGCCGTGCGTATCTTCAGCGAGACGACGACCACATCGGCCGGCGGCGGACTGGATGGCGGCACGCCCAGCGTCTGCACGACCGAGAAACCGTCACGGCGGAGGACCGACGCGAGGTCGGTCGCGCCTGTGACATCATCGGCAATCACGCCAAGCTGCATGGTGGAGATCCCTTCAATGTCAATTGCCACCACTCTGCCGCCGACCTTCGAGCCGTTCGCGCGGGGCCTCCATCGCCCGGAGTGCGTGCTCGGCACGCCGGCGGGCGATGTGTTCGTCCCGGACTGGCGCGGCGGGGTCGCGGTCGTGCGGGCCGACGGCCGTCAAGACGCATGGCTCGCGAAGAATGCCGGCTTCGAGCTTCGTCCCAACGGCATCGCCCTGAATGCCGACGGCTCGTTCCTGCTGGCCAATCTCGGAGACACGGGCGGAATATGGCGGCTCGACCGGCAGGGCGCGCTCACGCCGTGGTTGGTCGAAGTCGACGGAGTGCCTCTGCCTCCGGCAAATTTCGTGACCCTCGACAGCCTCGGTCGAACGTGGATTTCCGTCAGCACGCGGTGCCGGCCGCGGCAGCTCGCCTGGCGTGCCGACGTCGCAGACGGGTTTGTCGTGCTGGTCGACGAGCGCGGCGCCCGCATCGTGGCCGACGGGCTGCACTACACGAACGAATGCCGCCCCGATCCGAGCGGCGAATGGCTGTACGTCGTGGAGACGTTCGGCCGGCGCCTGACTCGATTCCCCATGACTCAGGCGGGGCAGTTGAAAGCTCCCGAGATCGTGCTGACGCTCGGTCATGGATTCTGGCCCGACGGATTCGCCTTCGATCAACACGAAGGCGTGTGGATAACCAGCCTGATCAGCAACCGGCTGGTGCGGTTCGACGGCAAGACTCTTCAGACGATCGTCGAAGAAGCGAACACGGCCCACATCGACCTCGTGGAAGAGGCGTTTGCGAGAGGGCAGATGCGGGCAGAGCATCTTGGGCCGATCCCGGGAACGCGGTTGCAGCACGTGACCAGCGTGGCCTTCGGGGGAGCGGATCTGCGCACCACGTACGTCGGGTGCCTGCACACGGACTGTATCTTCCGTTTTCGCTCCGAGGTCCCTGGCGCGGCTCCCCCGCACTGGCGCCTGGCACTCCCGTAAGTCAGAAACTTCCCAGGCGGCACTGCTCCAGCAAGTCGACGATCTCCCGGCTCGTTCTGGCGCGAGGCTTCAGGTGCAGCGACCTCGCCTCGCGCCAGTCGCCGCGTTTGATGGCTTCGACGACATCTCGATGCTCTTTATTGGACGATCCCAGCGCGGGGCGGAGCCTCACCAGGCGCTCGATCGCCGTCAGCTCGAGCGCCGTCAGCACTTCGTAGGTGTCGCGCCGCTCGTTTGCGGAGCAACGATCGCTGCCGCGCTCTGCGAGACGATGGCATAGGCGCTAAGAATACACTGCGAGTGTCGATCTCGCAGTCACAGTCTTTTCACGCTTCTGCCCTGAACCCGCCACGACTGTTTCGTCTAATGCATGCAGGAGGCGTCACATGGTCGTGCGGCACACTCATCCCCTCGCGTTCGTCGCCTGCATCCTTTCGCTGCACTCGCCTGCGTTCGCGCAGCTCGCGCTCCCATCCAATCTCCATGTGGCGCCGACGTATATCGAGTTTGTCGAGGCAATCGCGGACCATTCGCCGACATTCAAGGGGCAGCTGAGGCGCATCGCCACCGCACGCGGTGTCTCGGTTCACGTTGAGATCGTGGCCCACGTCATGGGTGCGCGCGCGAGAACTCGGATGGTGAAAGACACCGATGGGCTCACGGCCTGGATCGAAGTGGCCCGGTTCGACAACGTCGTCGAGCTGATCGCACACGAGCTCGAACACGTCATGGAACAGATCGACGGGATCGATCTCGCAGGAGGGGCGGGTATGGCAGGCAGCGGAATTTATTCGGTCAGCTCACGCGGCACCGCATTCGAAACGGCACGTGCCGCGCGCGCCGGCGTCAGCGTCGCACGGGAAGTGGCCGGGTCTAAAGAGCAAGACCCGGCCTACGTTTTAGATCAGTAGATCTCTCCCACGCCTTATCCGAGCACGGCGACGATGAGGTGCTCGATGATTTCGTCGACCGTGCGCCGATGGTCACGCCGATCTTCGCTGATGGTGGGCGACGACGTCGATACGATCGTCAGATCGAGGCTTGGGACGATGTAGATGTATTGTCCGCCGAAGCCCCACGCGTAATACGCCTTCTGTCGTCCCATGTCGCGCATCCACCACCCGTAGCCATACTCGCGCCCGCTGATGCGCGATCGCCCGCGCGGCTCGAAGGTGTCCTCGATGAACGCTTTCGACAGGATCTGGCGGCCGCCGATCTGCCCGCTGTTGCGATACAGCTCGCCGAACGCCAGCATCTGGCGCGGCGTCATCACCATCTCGTTGCCGCCGAAGTAAATACCCTGCGGATCGCGCATCCATGGCGCGAGCGAGAAGCCGAGCGGCTTCGCCAGCGCCTCCTGCGCAAACTGCCACGTGCTCTTGCGGGTCACCTTGGTGAGAATTGCAGAGAGGATATGCGTATTACCCGTGCTGTAGATCATCTGGGTTCCGGGCGCCGCCAGCAGCGGCTTTGCAAGCGCATGCCGCACCCAGTTCGCGCTCTGCACCCACGCGCCGTAATTCCGGTTGCTCGTCGACTCGAGCCCCGATTGCATCTTCAGTAGTTGTTCGATCGTCACGCCGCGCTTCGGCTCAGGGAGATCGGGAAAGTATTTGGCGATCGGCTGGTCGAGCGAGAGCAGCGTGCGATCGGCCGCGATGCCCACCAGCGCCGAGATGACGCTCTTGGAAACGGATTTGACGTTGGCAGGTGACGTCTCGCGCCTGCCGTTGAAATAGCGCTCGAGGATGATGCTGCCGCGCTGGGCGACGAGCAGGCTGTGAAGCCGCGGAAGCTCTTTGGCGGCGGCGACAGCCGGCGCGAGCACGCTGGTCGAATCGGACTGGGCGTCAAGCGTTGGCCGCGGCAGCAGCACGACGCCGGCGAGCGCGAGCAGAATGGCGAACCCGCGAGGGGGCATTATGGGAGTATAGGCCGCACCGGTCGTGTGTTTACTCTCAAATATTGGAGTCATTCCATTATCTGATCTATACTCTCAGCCGTGGCGACTGATCCAACTGACCGTCTTCGCGAGCGCGGCATTCAGATCACGGCCCAGCGATTGGCGGTCTGGCGAGTCGTGTCGGATCAGCCGCACATCACAGCCGATGGCGTGGCCGAAACGGTGAGGGCCAAGATCGGCGCCATATCGCTCCAGTCGGTGTACGACACGCTCGCCCTCCTGGTTGCCGAGGGGCTCCTCCGCCGCATTCAGCCTGCGGGATCGTCCGCGCGCTTCGAGGATCGGGTCCGCGACAACCACCACCATTTGATCTGCCGCATCTGCGGCCGGGTGGTCGACGTCGATTGTGCCGTCGGTTCGGTGCCGTGCCTCACGGCAGCCGACGACATGGGGTACGAGATCGACGAAGCGGAGGTCGTCTATTGGGGTCGGTGCCCCGATTGTGTAGGTTCTCATATCACTTAGAGGTCAACATCGATGAGCAGCGAACAGAAGTGCCCGTTCTCGAGCAAAGCGCACAGCGGCAGGTCCAACCGGGACTGGTGGCCGAATCAGTTGAACCTGAGCGCCCTCCACACGAACCACCCGGCAGGCGATCCCATGGGCGAGGCGTTCAACTACGCCGAAGAGTTCAAGTCCGTCGATCTCGGAGCGCTGAAGAAGGACATCGAGGTGCTGATGACGAGCTCGCAGGACTGGTGGCCGGCGGACTTCGGCCATTACGGCCCCCTGTTCGTTCGAATGGCGTGGCACAGTGCCGGCACGTACCGCATCCACGACGGCCGCGGCGGCGCGGGCTCAGGCCAGTTGCGCTTTGCGCCCCTGGGCAGCTGGCCAGACAACGCGAACCTCGACAAGGCGCGCCGTCTGCTGTGGCCGGTCAAGAAAAAATACGGCCGCAAGATCTCGTGGGCAGACCTCATGGTCCTCACCGGCAACGTTGCCTTGGAGTCGATGGGGTTCAAGACGTTCGGCTTCGCGGGTGGACGGGAAGATAAGTGGGAGCCCGAGCAGGTCAACTGGGGGGCCGAGGAAACGTGGCTCGGCGATGAGCGTTACAGCGGCGACCGGCAACTGGCGAACCCCTTGGGCGCCGTGCAGATGGGCCTCATCTATGTAAATCCGGAAGGGCCGAACGGCAAGCCCGATCCCGTCGCTGCCGCGAAAGACATTCGCGAAACGTTCCGCCGCATGGCGATGAACGACGAAGAGACCGTGGCGCTTATCGCCGGCGGGCACACGTTCGGCAAGACCCACGGCACCGGTCCCGCGACCCATGTCGGCCGCGAACCCGAGGGCGGCAACCTCGAGGAGCAGGGGTTCGGCTGGAAGGGCAGTTACGAAACCGGCAAGGGGGCTCACGCCATCACGAGCGGCCTCGAGGTCACCTGGACCACGACACCGGCCAGGTGGGGCAACGATTTCTTCAAGCACCTCTTCGAGTACGAGTGGGAACTCACCACCAGTCCGGCCGGCGCCAAGCAGTGGAAGCCGAAGGGCAACGCCGGGGAAGGCACCGTCCCGCACGCCCACGACACGTCGAAGAAGATCGCGCCGGGGATGCTGACCACGGACCTCGCGCTCCGGTTCGATCCGGCCTACGAGAAGATCTCGCGGCGCTTCCACGAGAACCCGCAGGAGTTCGCGGATGCGTTTGCGAAAGCGTGGTTCAAGCTGACGCACCGCGACATGGGGCCCATCTCGCGATACCTCGGTCCGGAGGTTCCCAGGGAGCCGCAGTTGTGGCAGGACCCCGTTCCCGCTGTGGATCACGAATCGATCGACGCGAAGGACATCGCCGCATTGAAGAGCACGCTTCTCGCGTCCGGACTGTCCATCTCTCAACTGGTCTCGACGGCCTGGGCCTCGGCTTCGTCGTTCCGCGGCACAGATAAGCGCGGCGGCGCCAACGGGGCGCGCATCCGCCTTGCGCCGCAGAAGGATTGGGACGTCAACAATCCCCCTGAGCTCGCGAAGGCGCTGAAGACGCTGGAGAAGCTCCAGAAGGAGTTCAACGACGCGCAGGCCGGCGGGAAGAAGAAAGTGTCGCTTGCCGACCTGATTGTGCTGGGCGGATGTGCGGCCGTTGAGAAAGCCGCGAAGGACGGCGGCTACACCGTGCAGGTGCCCTTCACGCCAGGGCGCACGGATGCGTCGCAGGACCAGACGGACGTGAAGGCATTCGAGGTGCTCGAGCCGGACGCGGATGGGTTCCGCAACTACATCGGACCGGGACATGATGTGCCCGCCGAGCATCTGCTGATCGAGCGGGCCTTCCGGCTGACGCTCAGCGCCCCCGAGATGACCGTGCTCGTCGGCGGCCTGCGCGCGCTGAACGTGACCGCCGGGCAGTCCGGTTACGGCGTCTTCACCAAGCGGCCCGGAACATTGACCAACGATTTCTTCGTGAACCTCATTGACATGACGACGGAGTGGAAGGCGACGTCGGACGCTGCGGACGCCTTCGAGGGCCGCTGCCGAACGAAGGGCGATCGCAAGTGGACCGCCAGCCGCGTCGATCTCGTCTTCGGCTCGAACTCCGAGCTCCGCGCCCTCGCGGAGGTCTACGCGAGCGACGACGCGCAGGAGAAGTTCGCGCGCGACTTCGTGGCCGCATGGGACAAGGTCATGAATCTCGATCGCTTCGACGTGGCCTGATCAGAAAAGACAACGGGCGGGTCTCAAGATCAAGACCCGCCCTACTTTCTACTTTCTACTTTCTACTTTCTACTTACAGTTTCCCCAACAGCCCCTTCGTCGAGTCGAGCCGCTTTGAGCGATCGTTGGCGAACCGCGAGACCCCGTCGAGAATCGATTTCTGATCGAGGTGCGCTTCGGCGATGACGTCGGGCTCGAGGCCACCGGTCAACCACTGATCGTGGAAGTCCGAGGTCATCGAGTACTCGTCGGTGAGCGGCCCGACGTTTCGCAGCGGCCACATGCGGCGCGTGCCGCTGCTGATGAACATCAGATCGTACACGGCCTCGGCCGGCAGCACCGAGTTGCGGTACGACTCGGGCTGGTGGTCGAACAGCTCTTCGCTGATGGCCGAGATCACCTTCACGTTGATGCCCGCCTCTTCGAGCTTCGGCAGCATCTGCACCAGGTTGAACGTCGCGCTCGACCCCTGGGCGACGACGTACCCGTGCTTCGGCTTGCCTGGCGCGAAATCGCGGATGACGTACAACCCCTTCGCCGCGGCGCGCTCGTCGGTGTCGGCGAACGTGCTGCGGTCGGCGACCGGGAAGTCCGGGCGCGCCACCTCGATGGCGATGATGCCGACCTTCTTCTCGCGCGCGGCAATCTCGGCGGCCGCGAAGTAGCCGGCCGCCACGTCGTTGTAGTCCCAGAAGCTGACGTTGATGACCTGGCCGCGCGGGAAGAGCTTCCACACCTGCGGCGCGAAGATGCCGAAGTGCGTGCGCGCGTCAGCGGCGGTCTCGGGGCCCGAGTGCCCGGCGAGAATGTGCAGCACACCCGTGCGGAACTTGCTGTCCTGGTTCTGCTGGCTCCAGACGCGCGCCGGCAGATACATGAGCGGCGTAAACGCGCCATACGTGCCGCTCCACGCCCACATGCCGGCGAACTTGTCCGGATCGAGCGACGCGTTCTGCCCGACGATGCCGATAGCGGTCGAGGAGTTGCCGGCTTCCTGAATGGCCGCCTTCAATCTCGTGCCCGCCGGGTTCTTCTCGGGGTCGTAGTGGCCGAACAGGCTCCCGTGCTCCATGTTGACCGACTCCGACAGGTCGGCGGCAATCGTCGCCACGCGTCCGCCGGTGACGTAGTTGCACCACTTGATGACTTCGGAAATTCCGCGCCGCGCACCGGCGATTTCGCCGGCCTTCTTGAACAGCGAAATCTTGATTTCCTTTTCAGCGCCAGACGAGGGGTTCTTCACCTTGACGGTCTGCAGATCGCCCGGCAGGTTCTTTACGCGGAGCCGCTCGTCGAGGAACGGGTCCTGCTTGACGTCGATGCTCAGCTTGAAGTCGTCCTTCACCTGATCGCCGTTCTCGACGATGCGGTCGGCGAGCCAGTCGCCCAGGCCATTTTTCTGGAGCACCGACATCGCCACGTCCATGTTCGTCTTGAACTGCACGAGCCGTTCCTTCGGGTCAGTCACCGCGCCGTTGCGGATGCCCTGGAACTCGACGCCGTATCTGTCCTCGAACGTCTTTGCGAGCGCCACGAAGTAGTCCGAGTTCATCTTCATCGCGTAGGGATGGCTCGGATAGCCGACAACCTGGTCGGTCGATCCGGCGATCTTGCCGTTCGACGCCGTGGGCCAATAGCCCTTGATCGTCTTGCCGATGACGATGATCGGCCGGCGATCCGTGTCATCCACATCGTCCATCGCCTTGAGCGCGCCGACGATCTGGTCGTAATCGTGGCCGTTGGCCATCGTCATCACGTTCCAGCCGTACGACTTCCACTGCTCGACGAAGTCGTAGGCCGTGTACTTGCTGTCGATGACGCCGCCCATGAGCGAGTCGTCTATACCGGCGTTGTTCTCCGAGAACATCACGCGGAGACGCTTGCCCACTTTCAGCGCGAGCGCCTGCGTCTTCAACTCCTGCGCGTGGCCGGCGCACAGGGCGAACTCCCCTTCGAATGCGATGACTTTGGGCTGATTGATGGGCGCACCGACCATGTCCCAGAACGCCGCTTTGCCCGCGGCCGACGCGAGGCCGACGCCCGAGGGGCCGCCGTTCACGTCGTTGCTCTGATCGATCGATTCGATGTGGCCCGAGAGCGCGTGGATGCCGCGCCCGCCTTCCTTCGCCTCCGCGAAGAGCGCGTCGTTGACGAGCCCCTGATCCTGCAGCAGCGTCTTCAGCGCACCGGCGCCGCGGCGGAATCCGAGCGCGTCGATCGCCAGAAAGCCGTCCTTCGGCGCGACGTAATACTTCTTGTCGCCGGTGGCCTTGAACTTCCGGTACAGCGCTTCGCCCATGATGATCCAGAGGGCGTAGCACGTGGGCGCGCAATGGCCGGCGGCGAGCATGAACTTGTCGCCGTAGGGATGCTTCGGCCGGCGATAGTCGTGGCGCAGCCCGCCGAGCTTCGGCCCGGCCAGATGCACCGCGACGTTGTAAGGCGTATAGGCGAGCGGTCCGCCGAAGTGGCCCGTCTGCGCGTAATTCCCGAGAAGGGTCAGGGTCATGCACGTCATGAACCCGACGTCCTCGAGCCGTTGTTTATCTTTGGGATCCAACAACATCGACCGCGACGGTGCCGTTTGTACGCTCATCTTGACAGCCCTCTACCTGATGGTGGAATGGAACAAGTGATCCTAGTAAAGAAAGTAAAAAGTAAGAAGTGGAAAGTCAAAAGGCGGGTTCGGGCGTACCGGACCGACATGACGCTGCCGGCGCCGCAGGCCCTGGACATGCCGGCGATCGTGGTGCCCGTCGTCAACTTCGACAACAACCAGCACAGCCACAACGAACACCTCCGTTTACAGAACCTCTGGGACGCGGTGACGACGTTCGCGGCGGTCCTCCAGATGTAACGGAAATCTCCAAAATTCCGCATATTTTTCCAATTTTTCGGAGTCACTTTACATCCAGGTTTCAGTTGTGGATCCTGCGGATTTCAGTGGACAGTCAGCGGTAACTTCACGCAGAATTCAGCCCTCCACATACATCCGCGGCGGGTCCCGAAGAGATAGTAATTCGTCAACACGAAGGGGTGTTTAGATGCGACGAGTACTTTTAATAGTTCTAGTCCTGGGTCTGTCAGTCAGCAGCGCGTTTGCGCAGGCCACAGGGCAAATCAACGGCGTGGTTGCGGACAACAGCGGCGGCGTGGTGCCGGGCGTCACGGTGACTGCCGTCGAAGCTGGCACGAGCGTGTCGCGCGAAACGGTGACCGGCGCGAACGGACGGTATTCGTTCCCGTCGCTGCGCCCGACGACGTACGAGATTCGCGCCGAGCTCGCGGGTTTCCGGACGGTCCGGCAGACGGACGTCGTCCTGGCCGCGAACCAGAACCTCACGCTCAACATTACGCTCGAGCTTGGCGAGCTCTCGGAGACCGTCACGGTCGCAGGCGAAGCCGCGTCGGTCGACATCACGTCGTCGACCATCTCGGAAGTCGTCGACTCGAAGCGCATCGTCGAGCTGCCGCTGAACGGCCGCGACGCGGCGCGTCTCAGCATGCTCGTCTCGGGCATGGTGGTCACCGAGGTCAATCAGGAGTCGGGCAAGACGATTCCCGGCGCGCTGCGCCTGTCGACCAACGGCACCGAGTCGCGGCAGGCATCGTTCCGTCTCGACGGCACGAACCACACCGACTCGTACTTCCAGCAGAACCAGCCGTTCCCGTTTCCGGACGCGCTGCAGGAGTTCTCGATCCAGACCAGCAACTACAGCGCGGCGCAGGGCGCGAGCGCCGGCGCGGTGGTCAACGCGGTGACCCGCTCGGGCACCAACAACTTCCACGGCGGCGCGTTCGGCTACCTGCGCGATCGCACCTTCAATTCGAAGAATTTCTTCCTGCCGGAGCGCGATTTCCTCAAGCGCAAGCAGTACGGCGGGTACGCGGGCGGTCCGATCGCCAGGAACAAAGTGTTCTTCTTCGCCGGGTGGCAGGGCACGAAAATTGAAAACGTCGGCGGAACGCTGAACAACACGGTTCCAACCGCCGCGATGCGCGCCGGCAACTTCAGCGCCATCTCGACGCCGCTCCGCGACCCGAACGGCGGGTTCTTCCCGAATAACCAGATTCCGCTTTCGCGGTTCGACCCGGCCGCGGTGAACGTGATGAAGTACCTGCCGGTCGGGCCCGGCAACGGCGTCGGCGGGCTCGTGCAGGTGCCCCGCCGTATCGGCCAGAACGACAATCAGGTCATCGCGAAGATCGACGCACAGCTCAACGACACCAACCAGGTCAGCGCGCGGTACTTCTTCGATCACTTCACCAACGATCCGACGTTGTCGTTGACCGGCGGCGGGCCCGATGGTCAGGCCGTCAACCTCCTGAGCTACCGCAGCCCAACGCTTGGCTCGCGTCAGCGCATCCAGAACGTGGTCGCGACGTGGCAGCGGACGATGACGTCGACACTGCTCAACGAGTTCCGCGTTGGCTACAACAAGTTCGCGTCGAGCCGCTACCCGCCGAGCGGTGTGCCGAGCATGCAGGATCTCGGGGTGCGCCTGCCTATCTACCCGTCGCTGCCGTCGATCTCACAGATCGAGGCGAGCGGGTTCTTCGGCATCGGCGACAACCTCTTCGCATCGTTCCCGCGCAGCGGCGTCGAAATCAACGATCGCGTGAACTGGGCAAAGGGAAAACATCAGATTCAGTTCGGCGGCGAGATGGCGTTTCAGGACGTGAAGATCATCAACGAGTTCCGCCGCGCGGGCCACAGCGTGTTCCGGCCGAACGCCACGCAGGGTACCGGCCACGCGCTCGCCGATTTCGTGCTCGGGCAGATGGACACGTTCGACCAGGGCACCGGCGAGTACAAGGACTACAAGGTGTTCTACGGGTCGGCGTTCTTTCAGGACGACTTCAAGGCCTCAGATCGCCTGACGGTGAACATGGGTGTCCGGTTCGAGCACTCACCGCCATGGCATGAGGTGGTCGGCCGCATCATGCACTGGAGCGTTGCGGACTACAACGCCAACGTGCGCTCCACAGTGTTCCCGGCGGCGCCGCGCGGTGAAACCTACCGCGGTGACGCGGGCTTCGTTGGCGAAGAGGGCGTCGAAGCGGCGCCGAACACCGCGAGCGCGCGTTTCGGCTTCGCGTGGGACATCACCGGCGACGGCCGCACGTCTCTGCGGGGCGGCGGCGGCACGTTCTACGACCAGCGCCGTGACGGCGAATCGGGCAACGGCGCTGTGAATGCTCCGCCGTTCAGTCTTCGGTTGAACGTCACCCGCCCTGCGGGTCCGTTCTCGGATCCGTATCGCGGACGGACGGACTTCAACCTGATCACCGATGCAACCGTGGGAACTCAGCAGGCCGTCTTCCCGAGGCCCGTTCTCATCTCGACATTTGGCGACGAGTACAAGGTTCCGATTACCTATAACTTCAACCTGACGTTCGAGCGCGAGATCCTGAACGGGTTGATGGGGCGCGTCGCGTATGTGGGCACGCGGAACCGCAACGGCCGCCACGGCATCAACCTGAACTACGCGAGGTTCACGCCCGGTGACACGCGAGGCACGGATGCGCGGCGCATCTACGCGGGCGATGGCATCGGCTCCATCGAATCGCAAGTGCAGGACCGGCGATCCAACTACAACTCGTTGCAGGTCGCGGTGATCAAGCGGTACTCCAAAGGGTTTACGATCACGAGCAACTACACGCTGTCGAAGGTCGAAGGCGACTTCGGGGGCGCTGACATGATGCCGTATGACCAACCACAGGATCAGGCATTGCTGTGGGGTCCGCTGGATCAGGATCACCGCCATCGGTTCACGACGTCGTGGGTGCTCGATCTCCCCGGCGGCAACATGGCCGGCCCGCTCAAGCATGTCATTGGCGGCTGGCAGTGGACCGGCGTCATGCAGTTCCAGACGGGACGTCCGTTCAACGTGTCGAGCGGCACGGACAACTCGGGTGACGGCATCGGCAACGACCGCGCGAAGCTGACGGGTCAGCCTGTCGAGCCGGCATCAGGTTCGGCGAAGCAGGTGTGGTTCAACGCGGCGGCGTTCGCCGTCAACGACGTCGGCACGTTCGGCACCGTGCCGAAGGGCGCGTACTACGGGCCGTCGCTGCAGAGCTGGGACATGGGGCTGTTCAAGAACTTCCGCATGAGCACGGACATGAACGTGCAGTTCCGCGCGGAGTTCTTCAACGTCTTCAACCAGGTGAACTTCGACCTCCCGAACGCGAACCGCAGCGGCGGCAACTTCGGCGTGATTACCCGGACCGACCCGAGCTTCGGTGATCCGCGCATTATTCAGTTCGGGCTGAAGTTCGTGTTCTAACGATCCGAGCCTCGTCAGGGGTGAGGGGCAAGGGGCAAGGGGCAAGGGGCGAACAGTTCCTTGCCCCTTTTTTTGTGTCAGCGGGCGCGCGTCAGCTCCAGGTTGCGCCGGGCGCTCACGAGGTTGGCGTTGAGACGCAGTGCGTGCTCGAACTCGGCACTCGCCTCGGCTGTTCTTCCTGTCGCGGCGAGCGCCCCTCCGAGGTTGTTGTGGGCCTCTGCTGAGTCAGGGGCGAGCACGAGCCCCGCACGAAATTCCCCGATCGCCTCTTCAAACTTTTCAGTCTTGACCAACAGGGAGCCGACGGTGAAGCGTAGAAGGCTGTTGTTGGGATTGAGCTGCAGCGATTCGCTGTACGCCGCTATCGCTTCGTCCTCTCGATTCATGCGAACCAGCGCGTCCCCGCGGGCCATGAGGGCCATGCCGAGATTGACATATGCGGGACCGTAGTCCGGGTCGATGGCAATCGCGCGCCGGTAGTGCGCCTCCGCTTCCTCGAGCCTGCGATCGGTCTGGAGCGCAACGCCGAGATTTGTTTCGGTCGTCGCGCGCATGAGATCGGCCGACAGCAGCGGGCGATTCGTCGCAAGAGCCACAGCGGCAGTGACAGCGACGGCGGCGGCGATGACCGGGCGGCTGGCGGTTCGCACGAACGGCACAAGCGAGAACATACCTGCGGCAGCAAAGAGCATCAGAAACGGCACCAGAGGCAATCGGTACCGGTCGGACACGTAAAACATCACGATGCTCGCCACGTACGCCACTGTCATGGCGACATACACGCCGATCCTCGAGCGATCGCGCCATGTCACGAACACACCCAACACGGCTAACGGCACCAGGACGCCGAAGTGGCCAACAACAGCCAGGGCACGAAGTAATGGGGACCAGTCCTCGTAGCTGGACTGGCTCTCGGTGTCGACAAACTCCGTGCGGTTCCAGACAAGCCCGGCTTTACTTGCCATAAGCGCGAGCCATGCGCCAGGCTGCGATCGAACGAACTCGATTGTCTGCCGGACCCAGAAATTCGACACCTCGCCGGGAGTCAGGCGCCGCCCGGTTGCCGCTTCGGCAAGCTCGGTCGCGTCCTGACGCTCGTACTCAGGAGTGCCTCGACCCTCCCGCAGCGCCGCATATGTTCCGTCGGCGTTGGGATTGTTGCCGATATACAGATTCGGCCCGAATTGCGATGTCGTCAGGTGCCATTCGCCGCCGATGACGCGGTTGCGCAATGCCACCGGTGAGAGGATGAGCAGCACACCGAGTGCGAACACGCCGGCGTTCACCATGCGCTGACGCTGGGTCAACTGCGATCGTCTGAACAGCCACAAGACGACCACCGCCGCCAGGATCAGCGCGTTCTCGCGAGTCAGCGCGAGCGCGCCCATCGACAATCCCAACCAGAACCAGCGCGACGATGCCGCCGGCTTGTCGACAAGGCCGCTGATGATCCACAACGACAGACAGACAAAGAACAGATCCAGCGACGACTTCTGAATCAAGCCATCGAAGAACACGGCCGGTGCGTAGACGGCGAGCCCGAGTCCCGCGGCGAGTCCAGCTCGCTCCGAGTACAGACGGCGCGCGGTCAGTGCGAGGAACACGCAGGCGGCTGTTCCAATCAGCGCCTGGCAGATGCGCGCAATCAGCAGGCCGCGCCCGGCGATCGCATAGATGGCGCCGAGGAAATACGGATACAGCGGCGCCTGGTAGAACACGTCGCGACCGATCACATCACCGGCGGCGATCTGCGTCGCCCAGGCGTCATATCGCCGCGCGTCTCCCATCAGCACGTCGAAGAACGGCGAATCACGAATCTGCCAGACGTAGACGAGGCGGACAATCAGCGCG
This sequence comes from uncultured Bifidobacteriaceae bacterium, assembly GCA_964356125.1. GTDB lineage: Bacteria > Acidobacteriota > Vicinamibacteria > Vicinamibacterales > JAMQPK01 > JAMQPK01. Next base: position 86,743 of record CAYHHH010000003.1, read on the forward strand.
ATGGCACCAACAACGATGACTTGCCAGAAGGTCCCCTCAGCGGGGGCCGTAGACCGCTTGCGTGCGCGCTTCACGCGAGTATTCTCTGCGACTCTGCGACTCTGCGTCGATGGCTTTGAACTCCGTGCGGGAGCATTACAATACCGCCATGAAACTGCCCGCCCTTCCCCTCATGGCTTCCGTCTTCGCTCTGGCCCTCACGCCGGCGCTCGTGGCGCAGCGTGGCGCCGCGCCGAAGGTGGCCAATCCCGTTGTCGTGCAGTTCATCGTCGACGGCATCGATCACAACAGCGTGCGCACCGCCATTGCGGCCGGCGGGACGACGCTGGGGTCGTTGTTGAAACAAGGGGTCGTCGCCGACACGTACTACTGCACGAGCCCCGCGGCGCGGCTCGATCTGCCGGATGGCTCGCGCCCGTGGGGCGGCAGCACCAGCTCGAACGTCGCGATGCACACCGGCACGCACCTGTTCGAGTCGTACAACATCGACGACATCTTCCTGAGCGCCAGGCGGGCGGGCATCAAGTCCGTGTTCGCCGGCGGATCGAACAACTACGCGATCTTCAAGAACGCCGATTTCCTGTACTACGGCGCCAACGAGCTGACCGATGAGATGGTCGTCGACCACGGGCTGCGGCACCTGACGAAAGACAACGCGCGGCTGCTCCGCCTGCACCTGCAGCACATCCGCAACGCGTGGCGAGGACCGAGCGACACGACGAACCCGAAGTCGGAATACATCCAGTACTTCGTGAAGACGGTCGATCCGCAGCTGGCGCGCCTGATCGCCGGGCTGAAGACGACCGGGGTGTGGGATCGGACCTACATCATCTTCGGATCCGATCACGGCATGGGACAGACGAGCCAGAGCGGCCATCCGGCGTCGATGCGCTCGTCGTGGGACACGTTCATGGCGTTCTACGGCCCAGGCGTCAAGCGCGGCGCGCACATCCCGTACGCGGAAGGCCCCGACGTTGCGGTGATGACGAATCACTTCCTCGGCCTGCCGCCGCTCCGCGGTCACCTCGATCCGAATGTGCCGAAGAACCTCGGCCGCGTCAGCGGTGTCTTCCTCGAGAACGTCCTCGAAGGCGGGCCCGCCGACGTGAAGCATCCCCGTTACATCGAGCGCTATCTGCACTCAGGCAAGCCGGGCGAGGCGTATATCGATTATCGCAACGGCATGATTAAGTTGATGAGCCAGTAACTGGTGGGTGGTTGGGGATCTCAACACGGAGA
>CAYHHH010000004.1:0-15866 GCA_964356125.1 uncultured Bifidobacteriaceae bacterium
GCATGGCGGACGAAGAAGCTCTCGCCGTTGTAATCGGTGTCGATGAACCAGCAGGCGATGTCGTCGGTGGAACTGCTGCGAATCTGCCCCGTCGTCGGGTCGTAGACGTCCACGCCGCGCACCTCGACGGTCAGATTGCCGTCGGCTCCTTCGGTGGTGATTCTGATGTCGGGCTCGCCGAACACCATGAACAGGTTGCCGGCGCCGGTCTTCTTCAGCAGCTCGTCTCCCATCGACAGGTCTGGATTCATGCGCGCGATCAGAACGGTGAGCGTGCCGTAGCGCTTCGCTTCCTCGGAGACGTGCGGGTCGAACGCGAAGCCGCAGACGACGAGGACATCGAAGCCGACGCCTTGCACAGCTTCCTTGGCCGCTTCCTTCACCTGCTGCGGACCGACGGTTCCGTGCTCGGGGCCAATCGACACAGCTACGCGGCGCGCCTTCCCGCCGGCATCGGTGTACTCGCCGGCGGCCTGAATCCACTGCCCTGGATGCGGCTCGAGCCGTGTGAAGATCAGCCGCTCGTTCTTCACGGTGTTCTGCACCCCGGCCTTTCGCAGGTTGCCGAGGATCATCTGCTCGAATTGGACAGCGGAGTCGCGCTGGCCGTCTCTCTCTGAAACCGGCCGCTCTTCGTCTGTCGCGAGCACACGGTGCGGCGAGAGGCTCTCGACAGTGAACGGACCGGACACGCGAATGCGCTTGTTGTCCTCGTATGGCTTGTCGTAAAGCAACTCGGTGTCGGCATGGCGCTGGATGGCCGCGTCAATCTCCTCGCGCGACATGCCTTCTTTGATGTCGGGATTGTTCGCGATCGACTTCAGCGTGACGTGCGGCACGCGTTTGTAGACGAAGCCCTTGCGGATATCGTTGTCGGTCTTGTACTCCGGTGGAATCTTGCCGGTGACCTCGGCCTCTTTCTTCACGCCTTCGGGCGAGTCTGCGAGATGGAAATACGGATACTTCGCGCCCATCAGTCGCGTCCGTGCAAGCGCCAACGCCACACGGCTCGTATCGATCGTGATCCAACGCCGCCCCCACTGCTCGGCCACATACGCCGTCGTCCCGGAGCCGCAGGTTGGATCCAAAACGAGGTCGCCGGGGTCGGTGGTCATTAGAATGCATCGTTCGACCGCCTTCGGGGTAGTCTGTACGACATAAACCTTGTCCATGCCACTTCCAGACTGCGTATCGTCCCAAACATTATTGGTTGGGAGGGCTGGAAAATCGTCGATGTACCGCAGGTAGGAAATGCCACGACCCGTTTGAACCACTCGTTTTGCAGCGATCAAGCGGTTCATTCCTTCAGGGTGTGTCTTCCATTCGCCGGTTGTTGGCAGGAATGATCGACCGTTCAGCTCGACTGGGTAATAGCCGGTTCTCGCTTCTCGAATTCGTGGCGATGTAAGAATCTGAAAGCGAAACACGCGTCCGGCCTTCAATGACTCCTCTGGCTTAGTGCGTTCCTCCGGCGTCAGACGCCGCTGAGTTCCATCTTCAAGTTCTACTTGGTCGTAGGCAGATGCGCCCTCACCACCGACGAACTTCTCAAGATATGCCGGCCTGTACTTCAGCCTCGCACGATCTTTCGCGTACCAAACAATGTAATCCGCGGTGTTCGGCAGAAACTCACTGGTAGCGCCCGCCGTCTTGCGGAAAGTAATGAGGCTGACCCAGTTCTCGCTCCCAAACACCTCATCCAGTACACATCGAACAAGGTGGACGTTTTCGTCGCCGATTTGTACGAAGATGCTCCCGCTCTCCGTCAGCAAGTCGCGCATGCCCGTGAGGCGATCCCGCAAATACGCGAGATACGAGTGAACGCCCAGCTTCCACGTGTCGCGGAACGCGCGAACCTGCTCCGGCTGACGCGTCGCGTCCTCCGCCTTGCCGTCTTTCACGTCCCGCTTGCGCGTGGACACCTGCCAGTTCGACCCGAACTTGATGCCGTATGGCGGGTCGAAGTAGATCGTCTGGACCTTGCTCTTCAGCCCTTCCTTCTCGGCAAGGCTCGTCATCACCAGCAGCGAGTCGCCCAGGATCATCCGGTTCGACCAGTGCTGATCGTGGTGGTAGAAATCCACCTTCTTGTCGAAATCCGCATCGCCCATGCCGTTGAAGTCGCTGAAGAGGGTCAGCTCGGGCTCCGGCTGCCCCGCTTTCGCTGTGTCGCGCAGGTTCTCGACGAGCGCCTGCGGGTGTACCTTCTCCTGGATATAGATCGGGACGACACTCACTTCGAGCGCGGCGGTGTCCTGCTCGTCCTTCCCTTTCCACACAAGCTGCGGATCGAGCGACGGATCGCGCGGGTAGCGCATCGTCTTCGGCGCCTTCTCGTCCTCGGCCACGAAATCGCGCAGCTCTTCCGTCGGAATGTTGACGCGCGTGTCTTTCTTGTGGCGGATAGAGGTGATTTCGGTCGCGGACTTGGGCTTCCTGGCCATCAACCGTTACTTGACGGTTTGATAGATCGCCGGGCGATATCGCGGTACGGGAACGGCCTTGCCGGCTTCTCGCGCCGTCTCGAGCCATGCGTGTTTGGCCATTTCTACAGCGGCTAACGCTTCCTCCGCTGTCGCACCGATCGCAGAGCAGGAGTCGAGGTCGGGAACATCGGCAATGTGGGCGGCGTCTTCGTCGCTGTAAAAAATGTTGATGTGGTAGTCGCTCACTCCTCGTCCTCCAATGCAAGATTGTACCGCTCCACCAACCTGAGCATCTGGCGAATCTGGTACGGCTTCGCCCGGCCGACCGGCAAGCCGCCCTGGAACGACTTTCGGGCCATGCTCAGAGATACTTCCGGGCTGCAGTCGCAAGCGCAGCATCGAGGGTTACGAGCTCGGCATCTCGAGAAAGACGATGGCTGCGAAAGCCGAAGCATCGACGACGGCGATGCTCACCGCGACGACCTCGCCTGACGAATCCACGCGGTAGCCTCGTCGGGTGTGCCCTTCCCCAGCGACGACACGTAGTCGTACAGGTCGTCGATGGTCAATGTCCGGCCGTCACGGTCGTTCCGAATCATCAGCGCCGACTCCGACTGCGGCGCGACGAGAGGCTGTCGTGAGACGTGCAAGTCGATGAACGGCATGGTTCCAGTATGGATCTGTTTTGACTTTATACTGGCGCCGCCGACTGCGCAGATCGTCGTGAGCGCCAGGTCCAAGACTTCGGCGTCAGGAGATGCCCTCCGCACGCAGAAGACCACGCAGCGGAACGCTTGGCACGCCGAGCATTCCGCACGCCGTGTTCAATGAAAGCCTCCTCGGATAGTTCCTGGTTTCCTCAGTGACCACTCGAGCGTCGTCTCCGTTCGCGCGAAGCTTCATCGCCAACGCCAGAACATAGGGATCGGCCTCGTCAGCTCCGGATTCCTTTGCTGGATCGAGAATGTCGGGAACGATTTCGAGTACCGCTCTCACTTCCTCGAACGTGGGAGCGTGACTGCAGGCGTTCATCTCGACCTCGCGAGCCCAGGTGAGGGGCCGGTCAGGACTGCGCTTGTCAGCAGAGTCTCGTTTCAGCTCGTCCAGTACCTGACGAGGGAAGAACAGCCTCCCGGCATTCACAAGTGTCGTTAGCGCCCCAAAGACGCGATCACGATCTGCATACGGTACGCTGGATTTGATCTCGATGAGCGAACTTGTATCAGTCACCCAAATCGGATCCGCCATCGACTATCAGCTCGTCGCGGCCGCCAAGCGTTCGAACTCGGACGACGGAATGTCGAGGTAATCGAGCGCCTGGGACGCGCTGATGATGTCGCGTTTTACGGCGCTCAGAAACATCTCGATCGTGCGATGGCCAAATTCGTCTTCGCGAATTTCGCGCCGGTTTCGACCGGTACCACCGCCACCCTCTTTCTTGGAATCGCTCACACGCGGAATCTCTTCGTAGAGGGACCAGGAGGCCTTCCCGACCTCGATCAATCGAAGAGCTGTCGCTCGGAGACTCGTCTTGAACCGCCTGGCGAGAGCGGCCAGTGCGGGAAGGCCGTCAACACGATTGACCCCAACGAGGGCCCGGGAAGGAATCAGGACGCCAGCCGAGAATTCCTCACACCATCGCTCAGTGCTGTCGCCTGCTCTGGCAGTCACGGGTGCGGAGGCGCACGCAGAATCTGTTCTGGTTAACAAGTGCCCCAACTCATGAAAGAGAGTGAAACTCCTGGCTTCGTCTGTCCACGCGGTATTGACCGCAATGAGAGGTGCTGACTCGTCCCACAAGGAGAATCCCCGACAGGACTTGGTGCCCATTGAAAGCTGCAAGACAGTAACACCCGCAGCGTCGACTGCGGCGCGCCAAGCATCGAATGCAACGGAGGCCGATCGCCACGCGAGCTGCGTCTCGACCGAGATGCCGAAGCGTTCTCTCCAAGAGTTCGACACGGAGACTGAGGCCGTGGAGATGGAAACCTGCGGGATATCTGGTCGCTCTCGATCAAGCTCGGACACCAGCCATGACTGGGCATCCTGCAAACGCCTGGCCCGGCGCAGAAATCGTCGCTCCTCCGCGGTTAACTCGCGGGTCCGCTCCGCTCCGATCGGATGCCGGAACTGAACCTGCACATGCGGGCTTTCTGGCACCTCCGGGAGAAGGAATACTGCCAGCTGACGATGGAGCGTCTTTGCGAGGCGCTTGAGCTCGGTTACGCTCGGTTTCGCATCTTCCGACGACCAGTTCTGAATGTCCGACTCATCAACGCCTACACCCTTAGCGATCTCGGCCAGGGAGAGTCCGCTCTCCGCAATGGTCCAGTCGAGTACCGCCGTCGTGATCGGAACTTCCAGTCTTCTACTCACTTGAATTGGACCTGTCTCCGAACAACTCTAAACGATATCGCGCTGATCAGCGTTATGCTGCTCCAACCCCCGCACCAACAACCGCGGCACGAATCGTCCGCTGCGCGTCCCATGGGTCCGTCACCTCCAGAAAAGCCCACCGTCCGAAGCCTCCGTGGTTGTTCACCGCCGGCACCCACAGTGTCCGCGCTGTCGTCACCTTCGCCGCCTTGTCCTTCCGCGCCTCTCCGGTGACTTCAATGATCACGCTGAGATCGCCAATCACCGCGATGAAGTCCGGGTGGTACTGCTTCTCCTCGCCGTTCAGGCTGTAAGGAATGGTGAAGCCGAGGCTCTGGTTTTTGACATACCGCGCGACCTCCGGCATCTCCTCGAGAGCCTGAGCCATTTTCTGCTCCCACGACCCGGTGTCTGCGACGACGTGCGAGATGTGGCATTTATCAGCGGCGGTGGGATACACCGCCTTAGTGGTATCGAAGTCGACGTAACGCGTCGAGCCGATGACGTCGTAAGGCCGCAGAATCGGCTTCAGCGCCGGCGTGCCGGCCGCGCTTTCGACGATGGCTTTGTAAATGCGATCCGACGCATCGTGCGCAAATTCGACCAGCAGCAGAAGCTGTGGAAACGTGTTGTCCTTGCACGTGACGCACTCCGCGAGCCAACGCCTCGCGATGGTGAGCACCTGCGGAAACAGCCAGCCCTTGACGTCGGCATCGAAGCGATGAACAGAGGGACGATCCGTTTTCTGCTCGTTGTCCTGACGGAAATATTTTTCGAGCGTCAGCTTGGCGAGCAGAAACGCCACTTCGCTCTCGCGGTGCCGCTTCAAGTCGTCCAGCGTGTGGATGCTGCGTTCGCCCACGATGGGCGCATTCTCGGTGCTGGTCGGGATGTCGGCGGTCGAAAGCGCCAGTTTCGAATCGGCCGTAAAAGCGGCCGACAGCCTCTCGCTCGGCACGTCGTAGCGGTAGCCGAGCAATCGCGGAAACGTGATCTCGCATGCGATCCGGTCCTCCAGCGCCCGGACGCGCGTCGGCATCGGACCCGGAGTCGGGTTCGGACTCGACCCGGAGCAGGGTATGAACGAAAACGGAACGCCGTACACCTCGGCATACTCGGGGTCGAATCGACCCTCATTGTTGACGGCGTAGCTCATGCGTCGCAGCCCCCGGCCGACGACTTGTTCGCAGAGAAGCTGAGTACCGAAGGCACGCACGCCGAGGATGTGCGTTACGGTATTTGCGTCCCACCCTTCAGTGAGCATCGAAACAGAAACCACGCACCGGACGCGCTCACCCAGTTTGCCGGCCTTCCCAACCGTGTTCATCACTTCGCGCAACAGGTCCTCATCGCTGAGGTCCTCGGAGCTCCGGCCCGGAAAGCGCGCGCGGTACTCAGCCTTGAACTCTTCGATTTCCGTCGCAGCGATCTTCTTGAACTCAGACGTCATCCCATCGCCAGATTCCAGTTGTTCTGAATCCACCAGAATCGTGTAAGGCCTCGCCGACCATTGGCCGCCCTGCTCGTTGTTGAACAATGCGAACGCGCCGGGGACCACCACTTCGGTGCCATCACCCAAAGTCTTCGTCCACCCACTCATGTAGTCGAACACCAGCTTCGAGACGTTGGTGTTGTTGCAGACCACGACAAACACGGGGGGTGTGAGGCCGCGCGCACGGGCGTCCGTGTTCGTCTCCCACCGATTGAAAGACTGTTCGTAGTTGCCGTACAGGCTGTGCAGGGCACCTTGAAGTTCCGCAGGCAGCTTCGGCTCCCCAACGACTGCATCGGTCTTGCGACCCTTCTTCGGCAGATCTTCCCGGATTCGCAACCACAGATTGCGGTAGGTGGGCTGCTCCCCCGTCATCGAGTTGTCAGCGACAGGAACCCTCGGAACTTTTACGATGCCGCTTTCAATTGCGTCGACCAGCGAGAAGTCGGACACGACCCATGGAAACAGCGTGCCTTCAGGGTATCCGGACCCCTTCAGGAAGAACGGGGTCGCAGACAAATCGTAGACCGCCTTCACACCAATCTTGCGCTGCACGGCCTCCAGGCCTGACAGCCAGACCCGCGCTTCCTTTTCCCGCTTCTCTGCCTCACTTCGGTCCTCGCCGCTGAGGGTTTCCCCCTCCGCGTCGGCCTTCCGCCTATAACAATGATGCGCCTCGTCGTTGATGACGATGATGTTCTTCTTGCCGCCGAGGTCGCGGCACACGCGGCGCACCATCTCGTCCGGCGTCTCGACGAACGGGCTCGCCTCGCCTTTCGTCAGGATGGCCTTTGTCAGGCGAGCCGCGTCTCCGCGCTCGTGAAGCAGGAACGCGTGGTAATTCGTAATGAGAATTCTGGCCTGCCCGAGCCGCTCGAGCAGGTCTGGAGGCAATACGTCTCGCTGCCGGTAGTAATTGTCCGGATCGGTCGGCAGCAGCACACGCAGTCGATCTCGAATCGTGATGCCGGGGGTGACAAGCAGGAACGCGTCTGAAAACCTGGCGTCGTGCCTGTCTTCGATCTTGTTCAGCGCCTGCCAGGCGATGAGCATGGCCATCACGACGGTCTTTCCGGATCCCGTTGCCATCTTCATGGCGATCCGATTCAAGCCAGGGTTCGACGTCTCATTGGCTGTTCGAAGATCGTTCTCAATCCACGCATCGCCGTATTTCCTGGCGACCTCGGTGATGTAGATGGCGGTCTCGACGGCCTCTATCTGACAGAAAAACAGCGGTTTCTCGCGCGCGGGATGTATCCAATAGGAAAGCAGCCGGGCAGTGACCCCGGTAACACCGACATGTCCGCCCTTTCGCCATGCGGACACGCGCTGCCGAATCAGGTTGACGACTCGATTCTCTTCGAGCCGGTCCTGGGTCCACTCGGTCTCGAACTGAAGCTGCTTGCCTTTCTTCCTGGGCTGGGCGATCGGAGTGAAATACGAGCTGACCCGGCGTGCCTCAACAATCTCGCTGGTAATACCTTCGTTGTCGAACCGGAAGTGTCGCTTCGGCTCGACGAACGGAGAATTGAGAATCGGATTGTCTATGACGGCTTGAGGCACACGAGCTCCGTTCGCTACGAAATTTCCAGTGTAGTTTTGATCCCGCTCCCCCTCTGCCCGAACCAGTTGTTGTACTGCTCCCACGGCAGTCTGGTCGTGATGAGCTGCTTCAATACGCCGGGCCATTTTCTTTCGATGGTGCTGAAATCCCTCAGGCCCATCGCGAAGTGCCGCGGGTTGGCGTTGACGCTGCCGAAGACCACCTGGTTACCCAGCACGAGCTGCTGGTTGATCTTCTCGATCGGCTGGTCGGCGGTTTTCGATCCGCCGGTGACGCTCAGCAGGCACAGGACGCCGTTGCGACCGAGCATCTGCATGCCGTCGAACGCCACGCTCGCGACGCCGGTGGCCTCGATGGCGATGTCGATGGGCGGCATCTCCTTCTTCACGTCGAACAACGTCTGGTTGGCCACGGAGTGATACGTCGCGCCCATTTTCTTCGCAAGCTGTGCGCGGTTGTCCGTCTCCGGTTCGCGCCCGACCACGTGCGTGTCCAAGCCGCGCGCGCGCAGGACGGCCGCGGCTAAGAGGCCGATCGGTCCGCCGCCGAGAACCAGCGCGGTCTTCGGTTTCCAGTCGAGGCGCTGCTGAAGCAGGAACGCGTGATCGATCCCCTTCTCGACGACCGACATCGGCTCGAGCAGGACGCCGATCTCCGCGACGTTCTTCGGAATCGTGTTCAGCCACTGCGGTGACTCGACGTAGTACTCCGCCATGAAGCCGTGGCGCCCCATGATGCCGCGCTCCTGGTACGCACCCTCGTGGCACATGTCGTTCTGCCCCGCCTTGCACGTGTAGCACTTGCACGGCCGGCGCACGGTCGCCACGACGAAATCGCCGGCCTTGAAGCCCTTCACCTTCCTACCGGCTTCCTCGACGACACCGAAATTTTCGTGGCCGAGAATCAGGTACTCGTCGCCTGCGGGGGCCTGGCCGTAGACGCCGTGGCTGATCTCGGCGTCGGTGCCGCACAGGCCCACGCGAATCATCTTCACCGCAACCTGATCCGGCTTCAGTTTCGGATCGGGCATGTCGCGCATGTGGATCGAGCCCTTGACGCCGGGCTTGACGACAATGGCTTTCAATGGGGGCTAGATTTCAGGTTTCAGATTTACGCGTTGTACTTCGTTCTCACCTGAAACAGGATGTACAACCCGATCACCCCCCCCAACAATCCGCCGACGACGTTCCCCGTGAGCACGTTGTGGACGATGCCGACCAGTTGCGAATAGAAGAGCAGCGTCCATCCCGCCATCTTGCGCGCGAAGAGACCCGGCAGCGCGGCGATCATCAGGCCCAGCTCGATGATCAGGACGATGGTCATGATGCCGAAGCCGGCCGCGTATCCGACGCCGCCGAACGGCATGAACGCCGCGCCGATGCCGAGCGCGACGAGCAGCAGCGGCAGCAAGAGGATGAGCAGCACCACCGTAATCCACGGGCCGAACTTGACGATCCACTCCCGGCCGGCGTCCGGAATCTGGAACGGCGCCTTCTTCACGAGGTAGAAATCGAGAAAGCCGATCAAATCCTTGGGCGGTTCGTTGGCAGGTGTATTCATGCCGCAAATCCTATACTAAGGAGATGGGCGACGGGCGGATCGTGTATTCGACAGGCGTCGGCAAGGTCTGCCCAGGATGCGGGTGGCCGGCGAAGGACTGCAAGTGCAGCAGTAAGCGGGGCGTCGACCAGTCAGTTCCAGGCCCTTCGACGCCGCTCAGGGCGGGCCGCATCGTCGCCAAGCTGCGGATGGAAAAGAAAGGGCGCGGCGGCAAGACCGTCACCGTCGTCTACGACCTGCCTCAGAATGAGGCCTTCTTGAAAGAGCTCGCGCAGGAGCTGAAACGCACCTGCGGTACTGGCGGCGCGGTCGCCGAGAACACCATCGAGCTGCAGGGCGACTTGCGAGACCGGGTGCGGGAATGCCTCGTCAAGAAGGGTTGGCAGGTCAAAGGGTAGAATTCTCCTCAATGGCATCGTTAATAGAGGCAATCGACATCAAACGGAAGATGTTCTTCGAGTACGAGGGCGCCCCGTACCACGCCCTCGACGTTGAAGTATCCCGGCCGACCGCGCGCGGCGGCCAGACGCTGGTCCGCATCAAGATGCGCAATCTCGTCACCCGCGCGGTCTTCGACAAGACCTTCAAAGCCGGCGAGAAGTTCGGCGAGCCCGATCTGGTCATGGTCGACGCGGCGTATCTGTACGCCGACAGCGCGGGGCTGAATTTCATGGACCAGGAGACGTTCGACACGCTGACGCTGCGCCCGGAGCTGCTCGGAGACGATCGCCTGCTGCTCATCGACAACCTGATCGTGCAGATTCAGAAGTACAACGGCAACCCGATCGGCGTGGTGTTTCCGCCGCACGTCGAGATGGCCGTGCGCGAGACCGAAGAAGGGGTGCGCGGCAACACGGCGAGCGGCAGCGTCACGAAAACCGCGGTCCTCGAATCGGGGCTGGAAATCCAGGTGCCCCTCTTCATCAAGCAAGGAGAGCGCGTCCGCGTGCACACCGAGACTAGAGAGTTCTCCGGGCGGGCGTAATCTTCCAATCTGCCAATCTGCCAATCTGCCAATGACCGATCTGAAAGAAGACCTCGCTTCGCTCCGGCTCGAACGCGAACCGGCCTCGCACGCCAGCCGCCGCTGGATAGGATGGCTGGTGCTCGCCGTCCTGCTCGCGGGCGCCGGCGCGGGCGTCTGGTGGTGGCTGTCGCGCGAGCGCCCCATCGAGGTCGAGGTCGCGACAGTGTCGTCCCGGCAAGCCGGCGCGCAGGCCTCCGTGCTGAACGCGACCGGTTATGTGACGGCTCGGAGACGCGCAACCGTGTCCTCGAAAATTACCGGCAAGGTCGTACAGGTCAACATCGAGGAAGGCATGGCGGTGCGCGAAGGGCAGATACTCGCGCGGCTCGACGATGAAACGCAGCGCGCGTCGGTGGCGCTCGCCGAGGCCCAGGCCGAGGCCGCGCGCAGAAACGTCAACGAAAGCGAAGTGCGCCTCAACGAGGCGCGTATCAACCTCGCCCGGCTGACCAAGCTCGTCGGCATCGGCTACTCAACCGCCGCCGAAGTCGATGCGGCCCGCGCGGCCGCCGACTCGCTCGACGCGCGCATCGGAGCGGCTCGTGAACAGGTACGGGTCGTCGAGCGCCAGATCGCGCTCGAGCGCACCAACCTCGACAGCACCATCATCCGTGCGCCGTTCGCGGGAGTCGTCATTTCGAAGGATGCGCAGCCAGGCGAGATGGTCTCGCCCGTATCGGCAGGCGGCGGCTTCACGCGCACCGGCATCGGCACGATCGTGGACATGGCATCGCTCGAGATCGAAGTCGACGTCAACGAAAGCTACATCAATCGGGTCAAGCCCGAGCAGGCGGTCACCGCCGTGCTCGACGCGTACCCGGAGTGGCAGATACCCGCGCGCGTCATCACCACGATTCCGTCGGCCGACCGGCAGAAGGCCACGGTGCTGGTGCGCATCGGCTTCATGCAGCTCGATCCGCGCATTCTGCCCGATATGGGCGTGAAGGTGACGTTCCTGCGCGACAGCGAAGATGCGGTGCCCGCGGCGCGGCCGGTGACGCTGGTGCCCAAGGCCGCGATCAAGACCGACGGCAGGCAGTCGTATGTCTTCGTGGTCGTCAACGACAGGGTCGATCGCCGGGCGATTACGACGGGCGGCGCCGACGGCGACCGTGTGGAAGTGATTGCCGGACTCAATGCGGGCGATCGGGTCGTCGTCTCGCCGCCGCCGGAACTTTCAGCGGGTGCGCTCGTAGTGACACGTTAACCGTCACGGTCCGGCTAAAGCCGGACCCTACCTACTGCACAACCATATGAATGAATTAGTTCGCGTCAGGGACGTTCACAAACACTTCACCCGCGGCAGCGAGCGCATCGATGTGCTCAAGGGAGTGAACCTGGAAATTCCGAAGGGTGATTTCCTCGCGCTCATGGGACCGTCCGGATCCGGCAAGACGACATTGCTCAACCTGATTGGCGGGCTGGATCAGCCGACGGGCGGCGCCATCGAAGTGAACGGCGTGCCTGTCAGCACACTCAGCGGAAGCCAGCTGTCCAAGTGGCGCGCCCAGAACATCGGGTTCGTGTTCCAGCTCTACAACCTGCTGCCGGTGCTGACCGCCGAGAAGAACGTCGAGCTGCCGCTGCTGCTGACGAAGCTGGGGAAGTCGGAGCGAAAAAAACGCGCCGGCATCGCGCTGAAGGTCGTCGGCCTTGCCGATCGCGCGAAGCATTACCCGCGGCAGTTGTCGGGCGGCCAGGAGCAGCGCGTCGGCATCGCTCGCGCGATCGTCACCGATCCCACGCTGCTGCTGTGCGACGAGCCGACGGGCGACCTCGATCGAAAAGCCGGCGACGAGATCCTCGATCTCCTGCAGTCGCTCAACCGCGACCACGGCAAGACCATCGTCATGGTGACGCACGATCCGCGCGCGGCCGAGCGGGCGCGGCGCACGATCCATCTTGAAAAAGGCGTGCTCACGAGGGACGAGGCATGAAATTTCTGCCGCTCGTCTGGAAGAACATCTGGCGCCGGAAGTTCCGGACGATCTTCACGCTTTTGTCGATCTTCATCGCGTTCGTGCTGTTCGGCATCCTGATGACGATTCGACACTCATTCACCTTCGGCGTGGAGATTGCCGGCGCGGACAGGCTGATCCTGATCCACAAGGTCAGCCTCATCATGCCGCTGCCCGTGTCGTACAAAGCCCGGCTGCAGCAGACGAAAGGCGTCGAGCTGGCGTCGCACCAGACCTGGTTCGGCGGCATCTATCAGGACCCGTCGAATTTCTTTGCCAACATGGCCGTCGAGCCCGACGTGTTCCTGAAGATCTATCCCGAGTTCGTCGTGCCGCCAGAACAGGCCGAGGCGTGGCGCAACGATCGTCAGGGGGCGATCGTCGGCCGCGACGTGGCCGAACGCTTCGGCTGGAAGATCGGCGACAGGATTCCGCTGACCGCAACTATCTGGCTGCCGAAAGGCGGGGGCACGACGTGGGAGTTCAACGTCGTCGGCATCTACGACGGCGGCGACGCTGTGGATAAGACGCAGATGTTCTTCCGGTACGACTACCTCGACGAAAATCGCGCCGGCGGGCAGGGTCAGGTCGGCTGGTACGTCGTCAAGATCTCCGATCCGGCGCACGCCGTCGATATCAGCCACACGTTCGACGAGATGTTCGCGAATTCCTCTGCCGAGACGAAGACGACGACGGAAAAGGGGTTCGTCGAAGGGTTCGCGAAGCAGATTGGCGACATCGGCAGCATCATGATCGCGATTTCGTCAACCGTGCTGTTCATGTTCGGCCTGGTCGCGGCGAGCACGATGGCGCAGTCGGTGCGCGAGCGCACGAGTGAGCTGGCGGTATTGAAGACGCTGGGCTTCTCGGGTGCGGCGATCCTGACGCTCGTTCTCGCCGAATCGCTTTTCGTCGCTTTCACCGGCGGGCTCCTCGGTCTCGCCGTCGCGTGGCTCATCGTCCAGCTCGGCGATCCAACCGGCGGTATGCTGCCGATTTTCGCACTGCCTCCACGCGATCTCGTGATTGGCGTCGGGTTGATGGTGTTGATGGGCGTGCTGGCCGGACTCATGCCGGCCGTCGCGGCGATGCGGCTGAAGATTACCGACGCGTTGAGGCGGACATAGCAATGAGATGGATCGGTCAAACACTTGCCGTTCTCGCCCTGAACATCCGCACGATTCCGCAGCGGCTCAGCTCGTCGGGAGTCGCCATCGTCGGAATCGCCGGCGTGGTCGTAGTGTTCGTGTCGGTGTTGTCGATTGCCGCGGGCTTTACCGCCGCGATGCAGAGCTCGGGGTCGCCGGATCGCGCGCTCGTGATGCGGAGCGGCGCCGACAGCGAGATGACGAGCGGCCTCAGCGGCGCTGACGTCGACGTCATCAAACAGGCACCGGGAATCCGCCGGGATGGCCAGACGCCCCTTGCCGCCGCCGAGCTGATGGTCATTATCGATCTGCCGAAGCTCGCGACACCCGATGCACCCGCGAACGTGCCCGTGCGCGGCATCGGTCCCGAGAGCATTCCGCTGCGCAGCGAGTTCTCGATTATCGAAGGGCGGATGTTCACGTTCGGCACGAACGAGGTGATTGCCGGCCGCGGCGCCGCCGGGCAGTTCGTGAACCTGCGCGTGGGCGACACGGTCGTGTCGGGACAGAACCGGTGGGACGTCGTCGGCACGTTTGAGTCCGACGGCGGGGTCGCCGAGACGGAGATCTGGATCGACGCGCGCACGCTGCAGGGCGCCTACCGCCGTGGCAACACGTATCAATCGCTGCTCGCGCGGCTCGACACGCGAGAGTCCTACGATGCATTCCGCGACTGGCTGACCTCGAACCCGCAGCTCAACGTCTCGATCCGGCGCGAGAACGAGTACTACGCCACGCAATCGCAGGCGTTGACGCGCTTGATCCGCACGATTGGGTTCGGCATCGCGGGTCTCATGGGCATCGGCGCGGTGTTCGGCGCCATCCTGACGATGTACACGGCGGTCGCCACACGTGCCAGGGAGATTGCGACACTGCGCGCGCTCGGCTTCAACACGGGATCGGTGCTGGTGTCGGTGCTCGCCGAGTCGATGGTGCTCGGATTCGTCGGGGGCACGATCGGCGGCGCAGCGGCCTATCTCGCATTCAACGGATATCAAACCTCGACGATGAACTTCCAGACGTTCAGCCAGGTCGCGTTCGCGTTCCGCGTCACGCCCGAGCTGCTCGCGATGGGATTGTTCTACGCGCTGCTGATGGGGTTAGTGGGCGGGCTATTTCCGGCCATAAGGGCAGCGCGACTGCCAATACCGGTCGCCCTTCGGGAATTGTGAGATTGGTAGCTCAGTGAGACTTTCGCGCGATTCGTTCGACCTCCGCCATGACGCGCAAGAGGTTGCCGCCCCACAATTTTCGAATCTGCGACTCTTTGTATCCCCGTCTCACCAGCTCGTAAGTCACATGAAAGGATTCGCTCGCATCGTTCCAACCATCGATGCCACCGCCGCCGTCGAAGTCTGATGAAATGCCCACATGGTCGATCCCGATCAGTTTCACCGCGTAATCGATGTGATCGACGAAATCTCTTACTGTAGCGCGTGGCGGAGGGGGCAGCGCCTTGTCAATCTCAGCGAGCCGACTGTCGTACTTCGCGCGCATGTCTGGCGGTAGCGTGGCGACAGCGGCCGCGGCTCCGGCAGCGGGCAGACCAAACTCCTCTCGCAGCTGCCTGACTGCGAGGGCGCGCGGCGAATCGATGGGCAGGGCCTTCACGTAACCCGAAAACGCAACAATTTGAATAACGCCGCGATTCTTCTTCAACGCTCTCAATTGCTCGTCGTCCATGTTCCGACTATGGTTCGCAAGGGCGCGAACCGACGAATGCGATGCGATCACCGGCGCCTTTGACAGGGCGACCGTCTGCATCATGGATGCCTTGGATGGGTGTGACACGTCCACCATCACACCGAGTCGATTCATTTCGACAATCGCTGCCCGTCCAGCGTCGCTCAATCCGCCGTGCATCCAGCCCTGAGCCTCGCCGGTGTTCGAATCCGAAAACTGACTGTGCCCGTTGTGCGCGAGCGACATGTAGCGCATGCCTCGGTCGTAGAACTCCTTGATGCGCGCCAGGTCGGCTCCTAGCGCGTATGCGTTCTCCACGCCGATGAGCGCAACTTTCTTCCCCTTGGCCACAATGCGCGGGACGTCGGCCGCCCTCAGCGAGAGCTCGATCTGATTCGGCGCCATGTCGCGTGTCAGTCGGTGAATCGCGTCGAATTTTGCGGTCGCTTCCTGGTATGCGACAGCATATCCCTCAGGCGTCAGAGGCCCCTGGCCGACGTAAACAATGAAAAATATGGCGTCAAGCTGCCCCTTGATCATTTTGGGCAGATTTACCTTGGTCGGTAGATCGTGGGTGTAGTTCCGCTCTGGCGAGAAGTTGGCCAGGTCGATATCCGCGTGCGTATCGAGAG
>CAYHHH010000004.1:15966-52200 GCA_964356125.1 uncultured Bifidobacteriaceae bacterium
CGCACCCTTTCAGACACCGCTATCGTCCATTCAACATCCGTCGCACTGACGTTCGAAACGAATCCAGGTGCTGGCTGCCGCGCCCCGACCACTTTTTGATCGGCTCCCACTGGATGACACCCTGTGATCTGGAATTTTTCTGGGCCGGAGGGGCGGTGCACGCGGTGAGGAATACAACGAACAAAAGAAAAGAGGCCGGCGCGAGCCGGCCTCTCGAATCTGGAATCTGGAATCTGGAACGCAGAACCGGAACCTTCGGAACTGGAACCCGGAACCCTACACGTTCGCGGTCAAGTTGAAGCCCATCGGCTTGCCCGCTTCGAGGGACGTGATAATCGTGTCGGCGTTGATCGGCGCACGGCGAATCACGTCGTCACCCACGGCATCGGAAATCGCGTTCAACACCGCGCACGCGCCGGCGGCCACCGGCGGCTCGCCGATGCCCTTGGCGCCGACGGGCGTTTCCGGATCGGCAAGCTCGACCGCCGACCAGCTCATCTTCGTCGGCACGTCGAGAATCGTCGGGGGCTTGTTCTGATAGAACCGCTTTGCCAGCGCCACACCGTACTTCTGGTCGTACACCCACTTGTGGCCGATTGCGTGGCCGATGCCGAGAATCGAGCGCCCGAGAATCTGCCCGCCCAGCGCGCGCGGGTGAATCACGGTGCCGACGTCAGCGACCGCGTGGTACTCGACAAGGTCGTACACCCCGGTCTCGACGTCCACTTCGACTTCCGCGAACGCAGCCACGAACGAGTACGTCGAGCCGTCGCGCTTGTAGTTGTCCTTCGCCACGCCCATCAGGCCCTGACCGGCGAGCGCCGTGGCCGAACGGGTCGTCACGGCGTTGATGTCTTTCGGCAGCTCGTGTCCGTCGTAGATGCCGCCGAGCTCAATCGCGCGCTGCGCGGCCTTCGCGAGCGTCATGCCCGCGCCGCCGCCCTTGCGCTGCACGCGCTCGTTCGTGACGACGTAGTTCTCAGGACGTCCGCCGAGGTCCTTGGCCGCAATCTGCTGCAGCTTCAGAATCGCGTCGCTGGCCGCCGCGTGCGACGCGCGGGTATGCGCGTGAATCGTCTGGCTGCCGCCGGAGACGCAGCTCCATGGCAGGTGCTTCGACGTGTCACCCCACGTGATGTGGGTCTTCTCCCACGGTACTTCGAGCATCTCGGCCACGACGCGCTGGCAGTCGGCCCACGACTCGGTGCCCAGGTTGCCGATGCCGGTCTGGACGTACAGATGTCCATCGGGCTTGATGACGAACAGGCCGTCGAACCCGGTCGACCCGCCGACGAAGCCGCTGACGGCGACGCCAACGCCGGTGACTTTGGTGCCGTTGCGCTGCTTGCTGCGCGCCTTGCGCGCATCCCAGCCGAATTCGAGCGCGCCCTTGTCGAGCGCTTCCTTCAGGAAGCAGCTCGTCGTATACGTGCGATCGCCGCGCGCGTTGGAGGGCCCGAATCTCGCCTTACCTTCTGGCGAGTTGATCTTTCTGATCGCGACCTGGTCGAGGCCGAGCTGCCTCGCCGCCTTGGCGACGATCGGCTCCATGATCGTGATGCCCTGCATGCCGCCGGGCTGGCTCTGCGCGCCGCGGGGCGGCGTATTGGTGATAGCCGTAATGCCGCGCCACCGCATCGACTCGGGCTGGAACATGAGCGAGGCGTACCGGCTGCCCGAGTTGCCGTCGCCGCCCGGGCCGTACGGGCCACCTTCGACGACCGTGAACATGTCGACCGCGGTGATGCGGCCGTCCTTCGCGAATCCGACCTTCACGCGCGAGTGGAACGCCGGGCGCGCGCGGCCGACCATGTGTTCTTCCTCGCGGCTGACGCGCATCATGACGGGCGTGCCTGTCTTCTTCGCGAGCAGCGCCGGAATGATGTCAGTGATCGATCCCGTCGCCTTGCTGCCGTAGGCGCCGCCGCAGTACTCGCTGATGAGCACGATGTCGGTCGGCTCGAGGCTCAGCCAGCGCGCGATGGAGTTGACCGTCTGGATCGTGCTTTGAGTCGACAGATGGATGTGCAGTTTGCCGTTCTGCCAGTACGCGAAGCACGAGCGGCTCTCGAGGCACTGATGGCTCGTGTTCGGCAGCACGAACGTTTCGTCGAGCACCAGCGCCGCTTTCTTGAATCCCGCCTCGACGTCGCCGAACGACCACGTCGGATCGGTGAACTCGCCCATCGGCAGACGCCCTTCGCTGAACTCGGCGAACTGCTCCTCGGTCCACTTCAGATCCTTAATCTCGGGAAGCGGTGGAGGCTGACCCGGCGTCGGCGTCGGACGAACCCAGACGTTGCCTTCGACGCGCGCCGTGGCGGCGCCCGGCCGCAGCGTGGCGACCGGATCGACACTGTGCGGCAGCACGTCCCACCTGATCTTGATCCTCTCGATCGCTTCGGCCGCCGTCGCTTCGTCGACCGCGCACACCGCGAGCACCGGCTCGCCCTGATAGAGCGGCTCGCTCGCGAGCGCGCGCTCGCTGTACGGATTGGCGCGCAGCGTCTGCCCCATGTCGTTGACCTGATCCTTCGGACCGGGCACGTCTTCGGGCAGGAGAATCGCTTTCACCCCGGGCAGCGCCATCGCGTCGCTGGTGTCGATGCTGCGCACCTTAGCGTGGGCGTATGGACTCAGATACAGGCGGGCGAACAGCATGCCAGGCGCACGGAAGTCTTCCGAATATCTGGCGCGGCCGGTGACCTTCGCACGAATGTCTGGTGTTTCGTAGTTCTGGCCGACAAGCTTTTCAGCCATCTGAAATCCTCCGGGACGAGCTGTTTCTGAAGGGAGAAAGATACGGCGGATCGAGGCGTACGGCAAGCCTTTTGGCGGGTTTACAAGGAGCCTGCCTCGCCGAAGCGGAACGCGAAGGCGGGCGAAGAAAAGGGCGAAAGCCGCGGTATAGTAACGCTCGTGCCTCACGCACCCACGCTCGATGCGCTGAATCTCAGGCAGCAGGAAGCCGCGCAGTTCGGTTCCGGGCCGCTTCTCATCATCGCCGGCGCGGGCACGGGCAAAACCAACACGCTGGCGCACCGGGTGGCCCACCTCGTCCTGTCGGGCGCCAAACCGGAGCGCATCCTGCTCCTCACCTTCACGCGGCGCGCTGCACTGGAAATGATTCGGCGGACACAGCGCATTCTGGGTTCCGGGTTCCAGGTTCCGGTTCCGGTTCGGGTTCCGGTTCCGAGTTCGAACGCGGAACCTGGAACCCGGAACCTGGAACCACATGCCGTGCGGCTACCGTGGTCGGGCACTTTCCACTCCATCGCGAACCGCCTGATCCGCCGGCACGCCGCGGCTGTGGGGCTCGACGTCGGCTTCAGCGTGCTCGACCGCGGCGATGCCGCTGATTTGATGGACGTGCTGCGTCACGAGCTCGGCTTCTCGAAAGTCGAGAAGCGGTTTCCGCGCAAGGACACCTGTCTGGCCATCTATTCGCACCGCGTCAACACGCAGCGCCCGCTCGCCGAGACGCTCGATGCGCTTTTTCCGTGGTGCGCCGAATGGGAGCCGCAGCTCACCGAGCTGTACCGCGCCTATGTGGAAAAGAAGCTCGAGAACCAGGCGCTCGACTACGACGATCTCCTGCTGTACTGGCACGCGATGATGAGCGACGAGCGGCTCGCGGCCGAAATTGGCAGCGAGTTCGATCACATCCTCGTCGACGAATATCAAGACACGAACGTGCTGCAGGCGGAGATCCTGAAACACCTCAGGCCGAGCGGCGACGGGGTGACCGTCGTCGGCGACGATGCGCAGGCGATTTATTCGTTTCGCGCGGCGACGGTCGACAACATTCTCGGCTTCCCGGAGCAGTACGTTCCCGAGAACGGTCTTCCTGCGTCGGTCATCACGCTCGAAGACAACTACCGCTCGACGCAAGGAGTGCTCGACGCCGCGAACGTGCTGATGGGCGAAGGGACGCGGCAGTACCGCAAGGTGCTGCGGACGACGAAGGGCGCCGGCCATCCGCCGCACTACGTGACGGTCGCGGACGATCAGTCCCAGGCCGAATACGTCGTCGCGCGTATTCTCGAGACGCGCGAAAGCGGCGTCCCGCTCAAGCGCCAGGCCGTGCTGTTCCGCAGCTCGCATCACAGCGACGTGCTCGAGCTGGAGCTGACGCGGCGCAACATCCCGTTCGTGAAATACGGCGGCCTGAAATTTCTCGAGGCCGCGCACGTGAAGGATCTGCTGTCAGTGCTCAGGTGGGCGGACAACCCGAAGAACCGCATCGCCGCGTTTCGCGCGCTGCAACTGCTGCCGGGCATGGGGCCCGCGACTGCGGAGCAAGTTTTCGCGCGGTTCGAGAGCTCGGGTTTCTCATGGATGACCCTGCGAGAGGCTGACAGAGTTTGCCTCGCCGAAGCGCCGCAGGCGCGAAGGCGGGAGGCCTGGGATCCGTTCGCCGAGCTGATGGTCGGGCTCGCCGTGACGGAAGGGCCGTGGCAGGGACAGGTCGCGCGGGCGCGCGAATGGTTCGAGCCGCACCTGGAGCGGATCTATGACTCGGCGCACGTGCGTCTCGGCGATCTCCTTCAGCTCGAGCGGCTGGCGCAGCAGTTTGCCACGCGCGATCAGTTCCTCGCGGAGCTGGCGCTCGATCCGCCGGCGGTGACGGGAGATCTCTCCGGCACGCCGTACCTCGACGAGGACTATCTCATTTTGTCGACAGTGCATTCGGCGAAAGGGCAGGAATGGGACGCCGTGTACATCCTGAATGTCGCGGATGGGAATTTTCCGTCGGAGTTCTCGACCGGCAAATCCGATCAAATCGAGGAAGAGCGGCGCCTGCTCTATGTGGCGATGACACGCGCGAAAAACGACCTGCACCTGATCGCGCCGCTGAAATATTACGTGGCGAACCAGCCGAAACACGGCGACCGGCATGTCTACGGCGCGCGCAGCCGGTTCCTGACGAAGGCGGTGATGGCGAAGCTCGACGCGATCGCATGGCCTGAAGACGGCGATCGGGCCAGCGCGGCCGCGTCGACCAAAGCCCGCGTCAACGTGGCGGGACAACTGCGGAGCATGTGGTAGGGTAACCGGCGTACCCCCTCCCGCAAGGAGACTGAAATGAAGCTCGTGATCGCCTTCGCCGCCGCGGCCCTGTTCGCGCTGCCCGTTTCCGCATTTGCCCAGCACGACCACGCTGCGCCGGGCACCGCCCAGGTCGGCAGCGATAACGTGAGCTTCGTCACATCCTGTGCACCCGCCCTGCGACAGGACTTCAATCGCGCCGTCGCGCTGCTCCATTCGTTCTGGTTCGCGCAGGCGATCGCGGCCTTCGACGGCGTGGCGGCGAAAGATCCGTCGTGCGCCATGGCGCACTGGGGCGTCGCGCTCAGCCGCTGGGGCAATCCCTTTGCGGGGCTGCGCTCGCCACAGCAGATCGAGCTCGGGCGCGCGGCCATTCAGCGCGCCCAGGCGACGGGCACACCGACACCGCGCGAGCGCGCCTACATCGCCGCCGCCGCCGAGCTGTTTACGAGCGGCGAGGCCTCGACCCAGCGCGCGCGCACGCTCGCCTACGAGCAAGGCATGGATCGCGTCGTTCGCGATTTTCCCGGCGACATGGAGGCGCGCATTTTCTACGCGCTCGCCGCGAATCAGACGGCCCTCGCGAGCGACAAGAAGTATGTGCAGCAACTGAAGGCCGCCGCCATTCTCGAGCCGCTCTTCAAGGAGCATCCGAAGCACCCCGGGCTCGCGCACTACATCATCCACGCCTACGATCACCCGCCGCTGGCGGAGAAGGCGCTCGCCGCCGCGCGCAGCTATGCGTCGCTCGCGCCGTCTGTGCCGCACGCGCTGCACATGCCGTCGCACACGTTCACGCGCGTCGGGATGTGGAAGGAATCGATCGAGACGAACCGGCGATCGGCAGAGGCCGCGCTGAAGGAAAACGCGAACGCGGAAGCGCTGCACGCCATGGACTACCAGACGTACGCATACCTGCAGCTGGCACAGGACTCCCAGGCGAGCCGTGTGGCCGGCGAGGCGCGCGCGGCGGCCGCACGCCTCGACCCCAACGCGACAGGCGCGGCTGCGCCCGGCGTGGCAGGCGTGTATGCGTCCGCCGCCATTCCCGCGCGGTACGCCCTCGAGCGCGGCGCCTGGGCGGAGGCCGCGGCACTGTCCGCGCGCCCATCGGCATTCCCGCACACGGACGCCATCATTCACTTCGCGCGCGCGCTCGGCGCCGCGCGATCGGGCAATCCGAAGGCGGCAGCGGCCGACATCGAACGGCTCGCGGCGCTGCGCGACGCGTTGAAGACCATGCAGGATGCGTACTGGGCCGAGCAGGTGGACATCCAGCGGCAGATCGCGATCGCATGGATGACGTTCGCCGACGGCGACCAGCCGCGTGGGATTGAGCTGCTGCGCGCAGCCGCGACCGCCGAGGATGCGACGGACAAATCCGCGGTGTCGCCTGGCCCGCTCGCGCCGGCGCGTGAGCTGCTCGGTTACATGCTGCTCGACGCCGGGCGCCCGGCCGATGCGCTTGTCGAGTTCGAAGCCACGATCAAGAAAGAGCCGAACCGTTTTCGAGGGTTATACGGTGGGGCTCGCGCCGCGGAGGCCGCGGGCCAGCGCGCGCGTGCGGTCGCGCTCTACACACAACTGCTACAGGTAGCCAGTGACGCAGACACCAGTCGCCCAGAGCTCCAGCACGCACGCAACTTCGTCCAGTAGCGCCCGGCAACCCGGCCAGCTGCTCGAACCGCCCCGCGGCTGGCTCGCGACGGCATCGCACCTCGGTCCCGGCCTCATCATCAGCGCCGCGATCGTCGGCTCGGGCGAGCTCATCGTGACGCCGAAGATCGGCGCCGCGCTGGGCTTCTCGATGCTGTGGTTCGTCATCCTCGGCTGCATCGTCAAGGTGTTCGTGCAGATCGAGCTGGCGCGATTTGCGATTGTCGAGCGGCTGACCACGCTCGAAGCGCTGAACTCCGTGCCTGGACCGCGCTTGAGAGTGTCATGGCTGTTGTGGATGTGGCTCTTCATGTATCTCGGGCTCGTGTTTCAGGTGGCCGGGCTGATCGGCGGATGCGTCCTGATCTTCGAGACGATGAACTTCAACGTGTCGCGCGAGCTGCTGCTGATCGCCATCGTCGGATCGGGCGCCCTGCTGCTCGTCACCGGCCGATACAAGGTGGTCGAGATAGGCTCGACGTTGATGGTGGCCGCCTTCACGCTCAGCACGATCGTCGCGATGATCGCCCTGCAGTGGACGCCGTACCGCGTGTCGTCCGCGCAATTGATCGAGGGGCTCACGTTTCAGCTGCCGGCGTCGTTCACCGTGGCGTTCGCCGCATTCGGCATTATCGGCGTCGGCGCGTCAGAGCTGATCTATTACCCGTACTGGTGCCTGGAGAAAGGGTACGCGCGGCACATCGGACCGCGAGACGGCTCGCCTGAGTGGCGGCGGCGGATGCTTGGATGGCTGCGCGTGCTGCATGCCGATGCGACGCTGTCGATGGTGATTTACACCGGCGCGACGATTGCGTTCTATATCCTGGGCGCGGCCGTCCTGCACGGCCAGGGCCTGCAGGTCACCGACCGCGAGCTGATCGACACGCTTGGGCAGATGTACCGCCAGACGCTCGGCGCGCCCGGCGCGTTCATATTCATCACCGGCGCCTTCGCGGTTCTGTACTCCACGTTCTTCGTGGCGACCGCCTCGAATGCGCGGCTCTTCGCCGACGCCGCGGCCATCTTCGGCGTGACGCACTATCGCGATGAGGCCGCGAGGTTGCGCATCGTCCGCGCAGCCTGCGTCGGTCTGCCGATTGCATCGGGCACGGCGTACTTCCTGTTTCCGCAGCCCGTGATTCTCGTGCTGATCGGCGCGGTCGGCCAGGGCGTGATGCTTCCCTTCCTCGGCGCCGCCGCGCTCTATTTTCACCACCGGCGCCTCGCGGGCGTCATTCACAGCAGCACCGCATGGACGCTGTTTCTCTGGCTGTCGGCGCTCGCCATGATGCTCGCGGGCGGCTATCAGCTCGTGCAGACGCTGAGACCACTGCTATGAAAGCGCCTACCCTCGACGATGTGTACCGCGCGCGTAGACGTGTCGGGGTGCTGATCCGGAGCACCGCGCTGATGCGGCATCCGCTTCTCGTCGAGGAGACCGGGCTCGACATTTACGTCAAACATGAGAACCACAATCCGACCGGTGCCTTCAAGGTTCGCGGCGGCCTCAACCTCGTGGCCTCGCTGACCCCCGACGAGAGCGCGCGCGGCATCATCAGCGCCAGCACCGGCAATCATGGCCAATCGGTCGCGTTCGCGTCGCAGCGTGTCGGCGTCCCGTGCACGGTGGCAGTGCCGCGGGGAAACAATCCGCAGAAGAACGCAGCCATCCGCGCCTACGGTGCCACGGTCGTCGAGCACGGGAAGGACTTCGACGAGGCGCGCGAGTGGGTCGAACAGGAAGCCGAGACGCGCGGGCTGCGCTACGTGCACTCCGCCAACGAGCCGCTGCTGATCTCAGGCGTCGGCACCTACGCGGCCGAGATTTTCGAAGACCTGCCCGATCCCGACGTCATTCTGGTGCCGATTGGCGGCGGCAGCGGCGCGTGCGGATGCTGCATTGTCCGCACCGGACTCGGCAAGAAGGCGCGCGTCATCGGTGTACAGGCGGAGAAGGCGGACGCATTTGCGCGCTCGTGGCGCGGACCGCAGCGTGTCTCCATGGACAGCGCCGGCACGTTCGCCGAAGGACTCGCGACCCGCTATACGTTCGATCTGACGTTCGACATTCTGAAGCGCGAGCTCGACGACATCGTCACGCTGACCGAAGCGGAGCTCGAAGAGGGGGTCCGTCTGGCGTTGCGCGCGACGCACAATCTTGCCGAAGGCGCCGGCGCCGCGTCACTTGCTGCTGCCACGAAGCTGGGCGATCAGCTGCGGGGGAAGACCGTCGTGTGTGTCATGTCCGGCGGCAACATCAACACGACGGTGCTGCGGCGCATCCTGAATGCGTCCTAGGGGTGCTATAGTCGCTCCCCTATTCACAGGAGACCCGCATGATCCGAAGATTCGTGATGAGTGCCCTCGGGATTGTCGTCTTGACCGGAACGTTGGCGGCGCAAGCGCCTGCGCCGATGAAGAACCTACAAGTGCTCCCGAAAGACATGCCGCAGCCGCAGGTCGTCGCGATCATGCGCGCCTTCAACGCGGCGCTGGGCGTCAACTGCAATCACTGCCATGTGTGGACGAAGCCCGGCGATCCGAGCAACGACATGGCCGCCGACACGAAGATCGAGAAAACCGTCGCGCGCGCGATGATGGTGATGACCACCGAGATCAACACGAAGCTCGCGGCCAGCATCAAGAAGCCGGCCGACCAGATCGCGCGTGTGGAGTGCGCTACGTGTCATCGCGGCGTCGCGATTCCTGTGACGCCACCGCCCCCGCCACCGCCCGTAAAGTAGTTTTCGGTTTCAACACGGAGGCACGGAGACACGGAGAAATTTCTTTGACAAAGAATTCTCCGTGCGTCTCCGCGACTCCGTGTCTCCGTGTTGGGACAAGCAACGTTCTCAGAACGCCTCGCCTATCCCGAAGTTGAAGCGCCACCGGCTGCTCTGCGGCTTGCCGTCGAGGCGCAGCCCGGCGACAGGTCTCAACTGATAACCGAAATCGAGACGCACGAGACCGAACGGCGTATCGAACCGCACGCCCGGTCCGGCGTCATACCGGAGGTCGCCGAGGCGCAGCGTCCACGGATTCTGCCACACGTTCCCGGCCTCGACGAACAGCGCGGCACGGACCCGCTTCAAGATCGGCACACGCATTTCTGCAATCGCCGTCAGCAGGCTCTTGCCGCCGACGGGCTCGCCAGAAGCCGCGAGCGGGCTCAGCTCGTACACGCCCCAGCCACGCATCTCGTTCGATCCACCAAGAAAAAATCTCTTGAGCAGCGGGATGTCGGCGTCGCCACCGAAAGGATCGATGGATGCCAACCGCAGGCGGCCTGCAAACACCACGCGGCCGTCGAAGGCTCTGCGATAGTGGCGCGCATCCCCCGCGATACTGAAGTAGTTGAAGGTGCCCGGCATCCAACCGCCGGCCTGCTCAACGTGCAGCGACATGGCGCGGGCAAGAGAGCCGTCCGTCAGCCGGCGATGATCGAGATCGACCGACCACGCGCTGAGCATCCCGTCCTCGAGACCCAGCAGGGGATCGAGGCTCGCATCGACGTCGCTTCGCTCGAGCGTCGCCGCATAGGACGCGGTGCTGGCGAACTGTGGCGTCCACTGCCACGACACCGCGGCCTGGCCGCCGCGCGACATCACGAAGAACGCGCGCTCGTCGATTTCCTGGTGCCGCGCCTGCAGCGACAGCGAGACCGCGGGATGCCAGGCATCGGACTGCGTGAACGACACGTCCGCAGTTCGTTCAATGCGCGAGACGCGCCCCTGCAGATCGATCCGCTCCGCCGAGCCGAACACGTTCAGATGGCTGATGCGCGCATCCAGGCCGAGACGATCGCCCGCGGCATAGCCGAGGCCCAGATTCCACTTCCACGGCGTTCCTTCCTGCACCGTGATCAGTGTCGGAACGTCCACCGGCGTGCTGTCAATGTCGTGCGCGCGGATCTCAATCGATTTGAACAGGCCGAGCGCGCCGATGCGCTGCTGTGTCTGCTCGATTGCGCTTCGCCGGAACAGATCGCCCGGCGCATACGCGAGCCGCTTGCGGACGACGCGATCGTCGACGCGGCGGTTTCCGGCGATGTCGACGGCGCCGAAGAAGCCGATGGTGCCCGGCTCGGCCCGCACGACCACGCGCGCCCGCGTCGCGTCGATCGGCTCGCGGGCGAGGCCCACCTGCGCGTATGGATACCCGTGGTTCTGCAGGATCTCGACCGCGCGCTCGCCCGCCGATTGTTCCAGCTCGTCGGTGAGCGTCATTCCGGCGCGCATCGGCAGATGCTCCTGCAGTTCCTCGCGCGCATCGGCTGGAACCGTGTCGATGCCTTCCAGCCGCACTTCTTCGACGATGATCGGATTATCGGGAGTGATTTTCGGCGGGGCCTTCGTGCAGCCAACGGCCAGCGAAATAAACAAGGCGGGTCCAAAAATCAGGACCCGCCCTACGTTTACCATGCCCTTGCTACCAGCTACCGGCTACAGGCTACCGGCTAGATGAGCTCGTGCATCTTCTCTTCCGCCGTCGGGAAATCCTTGCCGAGCGGCGTCTTGAGAATCTCTTCCGCGATCGTCAGGTACACGTCGCCGATGCCGTTGTGCGTCTTCGTGTGCCTGTTGCCCTTGATGCCGCCGCCGGCGACGAGCATCGCCAGGCCGTTGCACTTGTGCGGATCCGCTTCGGCGTGCTCGTGCACGAACACGGTCGCCGTGTTGTCGAGCAGGTTGCCGTCGCCTTCGGGAATCGCCTTCAGCCCTTCGAGCAGGTACGCGTACTCCTCGACGTGCCAGCGGCAGATGTCGCGCATGATGCGCTGCTGCTGCGGCGTGCCCGCGTTGGTGTGCGTGTAGTCGTGGTGCCGGTTGTCGGAGTGTCCGAGCCACGGGAACCGGGTGAGGCTCTGGCACTTCGTCAGCATGTAGGACGCCACGCGCGTCTGGCCCGATGCGAACGCGTGAATGAGAAGGTCCGACTGAATCTTCGCGATCTTCGGGTAATCCGTGAGATCGGTGATGTCCTCGGGCTCCTTCATGTTCTTGCCGTAATCGGGCGGCAGGCTGGCAATGGCGCGCTCGAGATCGCGCACCGACGTGAGGTGCTGATCGAGCCGCTGCTGATCGGCCGCGCCGAGCGCCGGCTTCAACGCCTGCACGTCGTCGGTGACCAGATCGAGCACGCTCTTCTTGCGGCTCACCCAGCCTTCGTCCCTGACGCCGAACAGGCGATCGAACAGGTTCTGCGGAATGTGTTCCTGCGGCAGCGCGCGCTCGAAGCCCGCCCACGTCATGTTGCGGTGGACGTTCTCGCCGTGCGACTCCTGCGCGACACCGACCTGCAGCGAGCGGAAGCGCGACTTGGTGCCGATCTTCGCGGCCAGAATCTGATCGATAGACGGCCCCGCGGCGCCGCGGCCGGTGTAGGCCGTGCCGGTCATCAGCCCGCAGAGCGCGCTGAAATGCCCGTTGCCCTGGCCGTTGAGACGCGCCGCCACGTTGTCAACGCCGCTGAGCACGTGCACGTAATCGCGCACGCGACCGAGCGGCGAGAGGCACGCCGTCAGCTCGAAGTTTTCGCCCGTCTCGCGCGGAATCCAGTAGCGCTCGGGAATACCGTTGCCGTTCCACCACACGAGGAACCGCTTGTCGATGCCGGCGACCTTCCCCGCTTCTGCCGCGTAGGCAGTGCCATTCATGTTGAACATGGCGGCAAGCGGCGGAAGACCCACCTGGACCGCCGCGCCGGTCATGCTGATGCCTCTGAGGAACTTGCGTCTGCTGAGCATTGCGCCTCCACGGTCCGCCTAAAGGCGGACCCTACCGTTTAGGGCTGTTCCATTGTCTCAGGAATTCGGACGATTCGACTAGGGCGACGAGCAGGCTCTTCACCTTGAAGCCCGAAGCCTTGAACCGGTCGTACAACTGGTCGATGGTCTTCTCGTCGGCGGCCGCTTCAAGCCTCCCGTAGGAGTATCGGAACATCTGCCGGACGACGCACTCCTGGCAGACGGGACTGTTCGCCAGAATCGTCCCCAACTGCTTGGCGCCGGAGAAATTAGAGTTTGGAAGCCCCGCGATTTCCCCCTGGGCGTCGATCTCGAGCGGAATCGGGGACGGACCGCCGCGGCCACCACCGCCGCCGCCCCCACGCCGGGGCACGGGAATCATTTCCTGCTGTCGATACTGGCCGATGGCGTCGAAGTGCTCGAAGCCGAACCCGATCGGATCCATCAGCCTGTGGCACGACGCGCACGTCGCGTTCTCGACGTGCTCGATCTGAAGCTGCCGACGCCCTTTGGGCTTCTGGCCATCTACCAGCGGATCGGGCAGCGTCGTGATGACGCCGGGCGGCGGAGGCGGCACGTGCTGGCACAGCAGGCGCTCGCGAATGAAGATGCCGCGCGCGGTCGGCGACGTGTCGGTGGGACCCGCGGTCGATGCGAGGAAGGTGCCCTGCCCGAGGATGCCCGCGCGCTGCGAGTCCGCCGGGAATTTCACCATCTCGAACTGCTCCTTCGGCGCGGGCAGGCCGTAGACCTCTGCCAGCTCCGACGTGAGGAAGCTGTAATCGGCCGTCAGCGCATCCATGAAATTCAGATCGCTGGCGACGAGATGGTGCAGCAGCGTGCGCGTCTCCTCGGCCATCGCGATCGCCAGCTCCGGCGTGAACGCCTGATACCGGTTCGACTTCACGGCATTGACGACGCGATCGAAACGCAGCCACTCTTCGAAGAACTGATCGAGCGCTTCGCGGCTCTTCGGCGCGTTCCCGAGCATGCGCCGCGCGATGCGCTCGCGGCCCGCGGCCGTGCTGAGCTCCCCCTTCGCGGCCGCCTCGAACAGCGCGGCGTCCGGCATCGTGTTCCACAGCAGATACGACAGCCGGCTCGCCACGTCGTAATCCGTGTACCGGCCGTCGGGGCCGGCTTCGACGTGGAACAGGAAGTTCGGCGACTGCAGCATCGCTTCAACGACGACGCGCGCGCCGTCGAGGAAGCGGCGGCTCACGCGCGCCTGCTCGGAGAAGACCGCCGAGTACCGCTTCGCTTCGTCGTCGGTCAGCGGGCGGCGGAACGCGCGCAATCCGAAGCCGCGCACGAACGCGTCGCGGCACTTCTGATCGCTGAACGACGCCGGCGCACACGGCACGAGGCCGTTGATGTCGCCGATGCGGAACGCGTTCAGCGCGAGGCGCTCGGCGGCGGTGCTGTAGGTCTCGACGAGCAGCGGCGGCATGCCCTGCCCCGTCAGCTGATTCTTGAAGCCGTCGACGTAATCCTCCGGAGGAAACCGTTCCGCGGGCTTGCTGTAGTCGCCGAGGAGATCGCGCACCGTGTTGTCGTACTGCGCGTGCGTGAGGCGGCGGACCATCTGCTTCGGCGCGGCCTCGCCCTCGGTCGCGGCCAGCGTGCGCATCGCGGCGGCCAGCGTCGCATCCGACGCCGACGCCAGCGACATGGCCCACCTCGCCACGATCTGTTCGTCGGGCGAGCCGGGCTTGATGCGGACGCCGCCGGTGTGCCGCGCGACGTTGGTGGGCTTGGTGATCAGCAGCGACTTCGATACATCGGCGCGATCGACGAGGCTCGAGAGCGACAGGCCGAACGCCTGAATCTGCGCCGGCGTGGCGTCTCTTTCCGGGAAGTGCAGGCGCGTCGCCGACGCGACGCCCGAGGCCGCGTGGCAGCCGCTGCACTTCGCGGCCTCGAACACGGGGAACACCTGCGACTGGAAGAAGACAGGATCGGGGGCGCTGCTCTGCGCCTGCGGGCGCGGCGCGGCCATCATGGACACGAACAACATCAACGCGAGCGAGAGGCCCGCAATACGTAGAGTCATGGTTCCTCGATGACGGGTTTCTCGCCCGTCAGTGGTGCCCCGCGCGGCGCCGGTCGCTTCGCCCAGGAAAGAAACGTGTTGGGGTGCTGCGTCCGGAACGCGGCAACCGCTTCGGGAGTGACGTTGGTGTCGGTCAGGTACAGCGCTTTCAGGTTCGGCAGCTTCGCGAGACGCTGCAGCCCCTGGTCGCCGATCTTCGTGTACGACATGTCGAGGTGCGCCAGCGTCGGCATGCCGGCGAGCACCTCGGCGGCCGTGTCATCGAGCGACGGCGAGGCCCAGACGCTGAGGCGCTCGAGCGGCAGCGACTGCAGCACCCGCAGCCCCTCGGCCGTCAACCGCGCGCCGCTGATGTTGAGGCGCTTCAGGTTCTTCAGCTTCGCAAGCTTGGCGATCCCAAGATCGCTGAACTGCAATCCGCCCGTCAGCGTGCAGTTGCCGCCGCCGGGCGCGGCGGGCTGACCGCCCATGCCGAGCTTGATGCCCACGCCGAGGTCGAGATCTTCGAGCGTCGAGAGCAACGAGATGGTATCGAGATCGAGATCCGTGACGTTCGGCGTCCAGCACGCGCCGGCATTGCGCCGCTGCACACCGCGCAGGCTCAGTGTCTTGAGCTTCGGCAGCAGCTTCAGGAAGTTCAGGTTCAGCCCCGTGATCAACGTGGCGCCGATCTTCAGGTGTTCGAGCTCGCTGAGGTTCGGCAGGTGCTCGAGGCCGACGTCGCCGAGCATCGTGTAGCTGATGTCGAGCGACCGAAGCCCGGCCATCTCGCCGATGTACGGCATGCCCGCGTCGGTGATGTCGACGCCGCGCACGACCAGCCGGCGCAGCGCGCGATTCGCGCGAAGGTGCGCCATCGAGGCGTCCGTCAGAAACTCCGTCGTGTCGAGCGTGAGGTCTTCGAGCTGCTGCAGCGCCTGCAGCTTCCTGATGCCGCGATCGGTGACGTAGGTGAACGACAGGTCGAGCTTCCTGATCGTCTTCAGCTCGACGATGAAGTCGAGGTCGTTGTCGGTCGCCCACGTGCGCTCGAGCGAGGCTTCGACGACCGTGCCGTCCTTGTCGCGCGCCACCCATCCCCCGCGCTGCTCGATGCGCTCGATGGCGTACGCGACCGCCGGGGAATCACCGTTCCGGCGCGCCTGCGCCGCGGCGCCGGTGGCGAGGCCGGCCACGAGCACGAGCACGAGCAGCGAAGATATGCGTGACATATTTATGTTCTCCGCCGCGCACGGGCGGCGTCGAGGCTCCAGTTGATCTGGGCGTTCGGCAGCGCCTTCTTCACGCTGCTGAACCCCTGCTCGGTGAGCAGTGTGTGATACAGGTCGAGGTACTTCAGATTCTTCTGCGCCGTCAGCCACGAGAGCGACTTGTCGGTGAGGTCGGTGCGGTCGAGCTTCAGGTCCACGAACGTCGTGTTGGTGAGCAGCGCCATGCCGGCATCGCCGACCGGCGTGTAGTTGAGGTTCAGCGCCTCCAGCTTCGGCAGCTGCGCAACCCACGCCATTCCAGCGTCGGTGATGCTCGTCTGCTCGAGGCCGAGCCGCTTGAGGGCGGTCAGCTTCGCGATCATTTCCAGGCCCGGCTCCGCGAAGCGCGTGAAGCTCAGGTCGAGATCCTCGAGCTGCGTCAGCGCCGCAAGGGGCTCGAGCCCTTTTTCCGTGATGTCGAGCGAGGTGACGTCGAGCCGCTTGAGGTTTTTCAGCGCGGCGAAATGCGCCATGCCGGGATCGGTGATGTCGGTGTGCCGGAGATTGATCGACTCGAGGCCCGTCAGCGTGGCGAGCTGCGCCATGCCCTCGTTGGCGATCGGCGCGTTGCCGAGATCGATTTCGCGCAGGTTCGTCAGCGCCTGCAGCGCCGCGAGCCCCGTGCCGTCGATCAATGTGCTCGGCAGGTCGAGCACACGCAGATTCGTGAGCGACGCAAGCATCGGCAGCGCGTTGTCGCCGAGCAGCGTGTGGCCGAGGTCCAAGCGCTCGAGCGACCGGACCGCCGCCAGCTGCTCGAGCCCGATGGTGCTGATCTCGGTATGCTGCAGGCTGAGCGTCTTCAACTGCGGCAGCCGCGTCAGCACGACGAACTCTTTGTCGGTAATCGAGGTGCCGTTGAGCGACACGGCGGTGATCTTGCCGTCCGCCATCTGCACTTTGCCGCCGATGGCGCGCAGCCACTCGGCCACCGCCGCGTCACCTCTCGTCGCAACCGCGGAGGCCGCCATCGCCCGCTTCGGCTCGGCGTTGCTCGACTCGAGGATGAGGACGTCCGCCTTCGGCAGCTTCGACGTGATCTCGCGCACACCAGAGCTGGTCACGCGACTGTAGCGCAGGTCGACCGAGCGCAGATGCTTCAAGCCCGAGAGCTTCGCAAGGCCGGCGTTCGACACTTTGGTGCGATACAGGCTGAGCTCTTCGAGCTCGGGCATGTTTTTCAACACGTCGAGGCCCGCGTCGGTCACGTTCGCGCTCTGCAGATTCAGGCGGCGCAGCTTCGTCAGCCCCGACAGGTGCGCCAGGCCGGCATCGGTCATGTCGACGTCCGAGAGGTCGAGCTCGACGAGGTTGGTGAGGCCGGACAGATGCTGAATACCGGCGTCGGTAATCGACGTGCCGCGCAGATACAGCCGCTGCAGCGTCGTCTTTCCCTTGAGGCTGGCCATGCCGGTGTCGTTGAACGTCACCACGTAGTTGAGGTCGAGATGCGTCAGCGGAAACGCCGCCAGCGACATGCCCGAGCTGCGCGTCTGGTGAATGCGCACTTCTTTGAGGTTCGTGAGCGACGCCAGCCCCTTCAACGCCGGATCGTTGAACGGGATGTAGGTCTGCACCGGCTTGCTCATCACGAGCTTCTCGAGCGCGGTCGCTTCGTTGAAGAGCGAGATGGTCGCCTGGACCCGCGGCGCGGGCTGGTCGTACCACAGGCGTCCGTTGATGTAGAGCTCTTTGAGATGCGGCAGGGCGGGCAGCCGGCGCAGCTCGTCCTGCAAAGACGAGGCGTACATCGTGATGCCGGTGAAGTTCAGCGTATGAATGCGGAAATCCGTCGTCGGAAGATCGGCAAGATCCGTTATCGGCTTGCGCTGCCCCTCGAGCACGACGCTGCCGCCCATGCGCAGCATCCATTCAGCGACCATACGGTCGGCCGCGGGTCCTACGATTTTCGCGGCCGGGGCCGGGGCCGGATCCTGCGCGGCGACGGCGGTCGGCGCCAGCAGGCACGCGACAAGTGCGGCCGAAGCCAGACAGCTACTGCGATGCTGTTCGAAAACAGACCGGACGTTCATTGTTTGACTCCGTTTTGAGAGAACGTGATTGTAGCCCGATAGTCGATGTTCCGACTATTTAGCGACACTTTGCGACAAGCGGGAAGGTTTGCTTTCCACGAACCCGAGCGTCGTGTGCGTCAGAACCGGTGCGAGTACTGGAACTTCGTGGACACGCGACTGTCCTGCACCCGAAACCGCATGCGGCGGTTTTCCAGCTCGTCCTGAATCCAGCCCTGATTGAACGAGAGAAAGAAATCGTTGCCGGGCTGCAGCGTCCACCGCACGCGGCTCTGCCATCCCAGATTCCTCGAGCGATTGTCGTACTGGATGAGGTTGGAGAACGACAGCCTCGGCGATGCGGTGTAGCCGATGCTGGACGTGAAAATGCGCGTGATGAAATTCCCTTCGGGCAACCGCGCGAACGTCTGGTTCGTGGAGACCCCCGCGATGAACCGGGGCGGCAGCTTGAAGCTCAGCGAGGCGGTCACCTGCTCGGCGCTGCCCGACCAGTACGAGCCTGTTCCCACGGTCATGCTGGCCGAGAGGCGGCGCCGCGCGGCGCTCGCCGCGTTCGATCGAAATCGCGTGAACCGGTACTCGCCCGGCGGCAGGAACACGCCCGGCGAAATCTCGAAGGTCTCGAACAGTCGCTCGTACACTGGATTCACGTCGAGGATCGCATGCACGCTATCACCCGATCGCAGATGCCAGTCGAACAGTGAGATGTACAGATCCCGGCTCTCGAGCTTGTTGTTGTCGAGGTTGGTGAACTGCGTGAAGTAGAGGTCGTGGAAGATCTGCTGGATGTTGAGGAACCGCGGACGCGGATTGTAGCTGGCGCCGACGCGCAGCAGGCGCACGTTATCGCGCTGGACGAATCCGAGCGCGGGACGGAAGTTGCGCTGGATTTCGCGCACGGCGATCTGCGCGTCGAACTTATCGTTCGGGTACGCCGCCGAAAATCCGTACGACCAGTCATCGGTCGAGCGCGGGTCCCTCGACGTCGCTCGGGACAGGCCGTTGACGCCCCTGACGGCAAACCCATCGACGACGAAGTTGCGCGGGCGCCCGAGGAATCGGGACGTCGCCACCCGCGCGTCGACGCCATAGGTCTCTCCCGACGATCCCGGTGACGGATTGCCGCTCGTGAATATCGCGCCAACGTAGGACTGCTCGAACAGGTTCCGCTTCACCCTGCCGATGAAGAACCCCTCCTCGTCTGCGACGAGCGCGTTGTTCACGCGCAACTGCCGCGTGCGGACGCTCAGCACGCCAATTTCCGTTCGCCCGACGGTGCCCGTGAGCTTGACGCCGGCGTCCAGCGGCACTTCGCGGCCGCCGATCAAGCCAACCTGACGGCTGAAGAATGGGTAGAGATCGGCGCCCGTGCCGGGGATGCCGCCTGGGGTCTCCG
This sequence comes from uncultured Bifidobacteriaceae bacterium, assembly GCA_964356125.1. Classification (GTDB taxonomy): domain Bacteria; phylum Acidobacteriota; class Vicinamibacteria; order Vicinamibacterales; family JAMQPK01; genus JAMQPK01. Next base: position 35,150 of record CAYHHH010000004.1, read on the forward strand.
GTCCCGTGCTGGCGAAGCTGAAGACGCCGGCGCCCTCGAGGAAGAACGCGCGCTTCTCCGGAAACAGCAGCGAGAAGCGCGTCAGATTAATCTGGCGTGCATCCACTTCCGTCTCGCCGAAGTCGGTGTTGAAGGTCGCCGTCAGCCTGAGGCTCGGCGTGATGCTGTAGAAAAGATCGAGGCCGGGCTTGCCCGTCAACTCATCGCCGCGGCCGTTGCCAAGATGCAGCCACCGCCCTGCGAGGAACGGGCGCAGATCGAGCCCGATGCCCTGCGTGAGCCCCGCGAGATTGGAAATTTCTCCGGCTTCCGACACCTGAAGAAACTGCGTGTCGAGCCGCGCGCCGGCCCACCGATCGTCCTCGAGCTTTCGGGAAATCGTGCGCGCGATGTTGAACCCCCAGACGTTCTCTCCTGCCGGAAAGCTGAGGCTCTTGAACGGGATGGCAAATTCCGCCGTCCATCCGTCGCTCGTCCGCGCCGTCCGAACGTGCCAGATGGCATCCCAGTCGGTGTTCAGCTGCCCGTTGGCGAACGCGAGGCCGTCGACGAGCGCTCCCGCCGGGTTGGTGGCGAAATAAAACGCGCTTCGCTGATCGCGAAACGTGTCGAGCACGATCTCGATGCGATCGTCGGACCCCAGCCCTCCGTCGCGCATCATCTGCGTGCCGACCACGCGATCGGGCTCTCGGTCGTAGGCGTGGATCCCTATATAGAGGTTGTCGTCGTCACGGAGCAGCGTGACGTCTGTGCGCTCGGTCGGCGGCCGGCCCGTATCCGGCTGGCGCTGAATGAGCTCCCCAATCTTCGGCGCGGCTGCCCAGGCCGCTTCGCTCAGAGAACCGTCGATGCTGATCTCGCTGGTGATGGACGTGACAGCGGCCGATCGGACTGAAACCGGGGCGTTGACCTGGGCCGTGGCATCGACAACGGCGCCAGCAAGCACACACAGCACGAGCGAAGCGATACGCACACAGCGATCCATGGGGGTCCTTGGATTGGGAACACGTTACGAGATTTGTTGCGGCAGCGCGACGCCGAACCGTTCGGCCCAGGGCTTCAATGCCGGACAGATGGTCTCATGAAGCTGAACACCTTCACGAATCACATCCGCCATCGTCCGTCCGATACCTAGTCGACGACAAGGTTCCTGAATCCTCCACGCCACGATTCGGAAAGCGCCGGGCAGTTCGCGAGCTCGCGAGCCGCTTCGATATGGGCCGCACCGCCGAAGCAGTGCTTTACGGTATTGACCGCGTCGATCGTCCAGCGCGGAAACGGCCTGTCGACGAGCGCCAGCGCATCACCGCGTTTGACCTCGCCAGTCTCGATCACGCGAAGGTACCATCCCGTGCGGCCGCTCTGCAGGACCAGCGTCGGCATGTCGATGCGGCTCCAGCGGCGTCCGAGCTTCCAGCACGGGGCGCGCGGCTGCGAAATCTGCACGAGGGCCGTTCCAATGCGATAGGTGTCGCCGACAGCGACCTCGTTCTCCCTCTGTCCTTCGACTGAAAAGTTTTCTCCGAACCAGCCTGGTCCGCATTCGGGGACGCTAAGCGACTCGCGCCAGAACGCGTAGTGGTCGGCCGAGTAGACGCACACCGCCTTGTCGGGGCCGCCGTGCACGTTCAGATCGGCTTGGCCATCCCCGTCAAGATTCGTCGATGAGAGCGCGATGCGGCCGGAGACGGGGCTCTTGTATATGCCGCTCGTCCAGGGCTCGTCGCCTCCGAGGCGGGCGGGACGGCCGACATTGAGCGCTACCAGGACCGGTGCCATGTACGCGTAGATTCTACGCGAGGCGTGAGCCGAGCCGCCGAGGCTCGGCCGGGACGCTCAGCCCATGAGATCGTACGCGCCGCGCACGCCTGTCGATCCCGGGAACACGCGGTCGGCCTGCGCCGGCGTGAGATCGAACGTCGCCGCGATCGCCGCTTTCAGCACGGCGCGCGTATCGAGCGTCGGCTTGAGATCGCGCCCTTCGAAGAGCGCGCGATCGCCGAGGCCGGGCCAGTCGGCATGCACAACGGACTTCGCGACCCTCGGACCGATGATGAAACCGGCGCCCGCCGTGCCGTGATCGGTTCCGCGCGTGCCGTTCGGCCGCGCGGTTCTGCCGAACTCGGTCATGACGACGACCGTCGTGTTCGACCAGGCGGGGCCCATGTCGGTGCGGAACGCCATCAACCCTTCCGCGAGCTGGCCGAGCAGCCTGTCGAGCGCACCTCCAGCGAGCCCCTGATTCGCGTGCGTGTCCCACCCGCTGAACTCGACGGCCGCGATGTTCGGCCCACCGTCCTGCCGCAGAATTTTGGCGGCCGCCTGCATCAGCGGCGTGATGCCGCCGCGGCGCGCGCCGCCGCCCGCCATCGGCTCCTCCCCAACGAGATCCTGCTGCTGCATCGCCGCTTCGAAGCGGCCGTGCAGCACTTTGTCGGTGCGATAGAGCGTCGACAATCGATCCAGATATGCATCGTTGACGGCGCCGAGTTGCGTCGGCGACCAGGTCTGCACGTCGTACGGGCCGGTGAGCGAACGTGGCATCCCCGACGCGATCGCGATGCCCGATCGTTGTCCGGACATCACCTGCAGGAGGCGATTCAGCCAGCCATCGGACGAGCCGACCGGCTTGTCGATGCCTGTCTCGAGAATGGCCTGGCCGTCGAAGTGGCTTCTGGTTCGATACGGAATCGCCATCGCGTGAAGCGCGACGAGCTCGTTCTGCTGCCACGCCTCGCGCAGCGGCGCCAGGCCGGGCGCCAGGCCGAACGTCTCGGTCAGCTCGACGAGCTCGGACTCTTCGTACGCGAACGCGCCGCGCAGCGATCGATAGGACGGATCGCCATACGGCACCACCGCGGCGAGCCCGTCGAATCCGCCCCGCAGGAGTACGAAGACAAACCTGCCGCCGTGCTTCGTCTGGGCAAAAGAGACGAGGGGGAACCCGAAGGTGGCAATGCCGCCGAGGCACATGTTGCGTACGAAGGTGCGGCGATTCATGGTCATCTCCACTGAAAGGCTGGGCCCGCCAGCGCGAGCGCGATGCGCTCGTCGGGCGCAATGGTGTTGTCCGCGAGAAGCGTGCGCAGCGGATCGCCCGCGGGCACGTCGACGACATCGAGCAGGATGCGCGGATCGATTCGGGGCCCGCCCCGAGCGGAAGTCGAGGGGCGCATGCGGCGCGCGATGGTGCGCGCGAGCTCCGCACGATTCAGAAGCGAATCGGGATCGGCCCACTCCTGCGTCTTGTCGCCGAATCCTTTCGGCGCCTGCGGCGACCAGATGGGATGACGAAGCTGTCGCAGCAGCGGCATCGACGCCTCGCTCGCGTCGCCGGCATTGAATGCGCGCAGCACCGCCACCAGCCAGTCCTGCGGCGTGCGGAACTTGCGAGCGGATGCACTCCACGCCTCGGGCAGTTCGATCAGTGCTGCGGACACGGCGCGAAGATCGCCTCCGGTGTCGCGGAACACCCGGGCAATGCGATCGACCGCCGATGCCGGAGGCTCGTCGCTCACAAAATGCGTGACGAGCTTCGTCGCCAGGAACAGGGCCGTCGACGGGTGGCGCACGAGCGCACGAATCACACGCTCGCCTTCTTCGACTCCACCGCCGGCGTATCGCACACCGAGTACGGTTTTCGATCCGGGCTCGTGCAGAAACCCCTGAAACGCAAATCCGATGCGGCCGTCTGTGTCTGCCTGCGCGCCCATGCCCCTGCGGCCACGTCCCGGCCTCATCTGTCTGCCGCCTGCGCCGAGCTGCGTCGAGGGGCGTACGAGACTGCCGACCGTCCATCCCGTGAGAATCTTCGCGAGCTCCTGCACGTCCTGCTGCGTGTAGCCGCCGTCCACGCCGAGCGTGTGCAGCTCGAGCAGCTCACGCGCGTAGTTTTCGTTCAGGCCCCTGGCCTGCTGACCGCCTTGTCCCCGTCCGCGGCCGAACTGCGCACCCTGCGACGTCGGACCAATCGACTGGAAATTGTCGAGATACACGAGCATCGCCGGATGCTTCGCCGATGCGAGCAGCATGTCTTCGAAGCGGCCGAGCACGTGCGGCCGAATCGCTTCGCGCTCGTAACTGCCGGCGAGCGGCGCGACGAGAATCTTCGCGCCCACGGAAACGCAGAGATGATTCGACCAGAAGCTGACGAGGCGCTCGACGAACGGCCGCTCTGTAATCACGCGTTCGGTCAGCGTGGCGCGGCTCTCGGCGCCTGCAATGCCGACCAGCGCGCGGCGCGCCTGCTGGCGCTCCGGCGGGTCGTCGGCCTGGCCAACCATGCGGAACGCGCGAATGGCGTCGGCAATCGCGCTCGACGAGCCTTCGGCCGGCGCGCGCAGGACCGGGGCGTTCCCCTGAACCTGTGCTCGCAGCCAGCCGCGCGGATCGCCGAGACGCGGCTGTTCCCCGGCGCGTGCGCCCAGCCCGAACCCGTTCAGCGCGCGAAGTGTGGAATTCGTGGATGGCCCTCGATCCATTAGACGACGGCGGGTGCCTCGATGCACGGGTTCACAGACTTTTCACATTTTTCCTGTGTCATGAGCCTGTCTCGCCGAAGCGTGCGGCGTGCAAAGCGCGAAGGCGGGAGACACTTGACAGCGCCGGCCATTTATTCATAAATTGATAATTAAATGGCCAGGCACCTGTTGACCGACTTCGAGCTCATGATCCTCCTCGCGACGCTGAGGGTCGGGGAGGCCGCCTACGGCGTGCCGATCGCCGCCGAAATCGAACGTACGGGCGGCCGCCGCGTCGTCGTCGCCGCGGTGTACACGGCGCTCGATCGACTCGAGCGCAACGGTCTGGTCGCATCGGCGATCGGTGAGCCCACGCCGGAGCGTGGCGGACGCGCGAAGCGGTTTTTCCAGGTCACGCCGCAGGGAATGCGAGCGGTGAAGGAAACCCAGCGCGCCCTCATGGCGCTCTGGAAAGGTGTTCCTCAACTCAAGGGAGGACAGGCATGAGACCCACAGGTTCCGGGTTCCACGTTTCCGGGTTCCACGTTCGGTTCGCCCTCTGGCTGCTCGGCCACCTCGCTCATCGCAACGAACCGCTCGCCGGCGATCTGCTCGAGCAATATCGCGTCCGGCAATCGGCGTTGTGGCTCTGGTCGCAGCTTCTCCTGGCGATCGCGATGGGCTCGTTCCGCCAGGCGCAGGTGCCTGCTGCGTTGAACCTGACACAGCTCGATCCTGTCGTTCTCGAATGGCTCGTATCGAGCAAGCTTCCACCGCGAAGGGTCACTATGGGCAGTCCGGGGCAAGGGGTGGGCGGCCTCGGAATGATGCTGATCGGCCTTCTGCTCAGCACCGTCGTTCCCGACGTCTGGTACTTCGTCATGGGCGGCATCATCGGCGGTGTGGGCCTGGGGCTCACGCTCGCGTACCGACGCCGGCATCGGCCGATGGCGACCGACGGACAAATTCACAACGGGCAACTGAAGGATTTATTCGCGTAGAGCTTTTCTACCTCAACACGGAGGCACGGAGGCACTGAGGATCACGGACCAATACCATTCTTGTTTGGCACAGAGTCAATCGGAGGCTGCTTGGAGTGCAGGGCCGCACCCTCACAGCCGTTCATGATGCGCGTGACGCCTTTCACGAGAACGGGCACGTTAAAGTTAATGAGTAAGCCGAGCGGTTTATTCGCGAGTCGCAGATACGACAGAAGCTGCGCGTGATGAACGGGTAGCACAACCTCAATCGCCTTTATCTCGACTACCACCTCGTTTTCCACGAGTAAATCGAGCCGATACCCGCCTTCGATAATCACATCCTTGTAGTTGATGGGCACGATTTGCTCTGCGATAACGCTCAGGTTTCGCTGTCGCAGCTCATAAATCATGCAGGAACGGTAAATGCTCTCGAGAAGCCCTGGCCCGAGAATGCGATGGACCTCGATCGCCGCCTGGATGATCAGGAACGAAATGTGGTTGAGTTGATGTGAATCCATGAAGCGACGATGGTGCAACCGTCGGACCAGCAGGATTCAGGCCTGAAATCGCGCGGCTGGGCAAGAACGTTGAAATTTCTTCTCCGTGTCTCCGTGCCTCCGTGTTGAGAAAGTGAGATCCGTGCCCTCTCGCTATCTCAACAGCGCCACGATCTCCTTCGGTGTGAGCTTTTCGCGTTTCACGACGATGCCGTCGACGACGATACCGCCGGGCGTGAAGCGAGCGCCGGCGTTGTGAATGACGACGCGATCGCCGACGAGCGCGGCGGCCGTAGTGAGATCGCCGGCCCGGCGCAGGCCGGGCATATAGAGCCGCTCGACGAACGCTGCGTCACTTGTCGTATCGAAATCGCCGACGTCGAGCACCGCGCGGCGCCCCGTTTCCATCGCTAACGCAAGCATCCCTGCCAGCGCCGCATCCCCGGCGCTTACAAGCACCGCATCGGGTGACGCACGCAGCGCCTCGACGATATCCGCCACTTTCTGGCTTGCCGCCGTTCTGTTGTAGGTGTCGAACATCGGAATCTTCGCCGCTTCGTCCGCGTCGAAGGGCGTGAAGTCGACCGCCTTGACGGTGAGCCGCGCCGACCGCAGCTGCTTTTCGAGCTCCGCGTCGATTCCCGCAACGATCACCGTCTGGCGGCGGTTCGGTTGCACGCCAGCAGGTGCGCGCGACGTGGGAAGCGGCGGCCCGAAGCCGAGCGCATGCCGCAGCGCCCGCGCGCGCACCTCGAGCGGCGTCGACGACAACTGACGCCTCGCCGCCTCGATCCAGTTCGTCGTCAATCGCGCGGCATCGACGGCGTTCTGCGGAAACGGGCGCTGGTGAAACACCACCAGGTCGGGCAGCGGATCGGGCGTAAAGGCGCGCTCGTCGCGGCGCGTATCGGCCGGCGCATCCTGCAGCCAGCGCGCCATCCATGCGTACACCGCTTCGCGCGACTCGCGGTTGTAATTGTGGGGCGCCTCGAACCGCACGGCGTGCACGCGATCGGCCGCGCCGTTCAGCGCATACAACGCGCGAACCGCCGGATACTCGCGCTCGAGCGTATTGGTGGTCCAGTCGCCCATCGCCGACACCATCAACAAGGGACGCGGCGCAATCGTCGCCGCGATCTCCACATTGTTTGTGTCGAGCCGCAGGCCCGGCTGGTTCTCGCAGAGACACCCGCCCTGCATGTGCAGCGAAATCATGTTGACCGGCGCAGCGACGGCGACCCGCTGGTCGACCGCCGCGAGCAGAAACACCTGGGTGCCGCCGCCCGACGCGCCGGTCGCCCCAATTCGATCGCGGCGCACGTACGGCAGCGACTCGAGAAAGTCGAGCGCGCGGATGCCGTTCCACAACTGAAGACCCGCGACACTCAGGCCCCAGAGCTTTTCGCGCGGCCCGCCGAACCCTCTATGCTCGAGCTGAGGGCTGTCGTTGTAGCCGACCATGTCGTAGGTGAACACCACGAACCCCTGGCGCGCGAGGTTGATTGCGCGCCCAGGCACCGACGCGGTGGCGGAATGTTCGAGCCGGCCGTACGCCCAGTGCCCGTGCGGCGACAGGATCGCGGGAAATGGGCCGTCCCCGATCGGCCGGTACAAATTCCCCGCGACGAAAAATCCAGGCAGGCTCTCGAAGTACACCTTCGAGACGATGTAATCGGGGCGCGTGAGGTCGCCGAACACAGTGGCGCCGATCGGCGTGCGCTCGGGCATCGGCAGGAGTCCAGCGGACGCCAGCACGAGCTCGCGGATATGGGCGGCGCGAATATTCCAGGCCGCGCGCGCCGTGAACTGCGGCGCCGCGTATGTGTCGTTCACCCCGCGGTGGCGCTTCTGCTGCGCCGTCACGCTCCCGCCCGCCAGAACCGCGACCGCCGCCATCGCAATCACCAGGTGTCGCATCGCAGGCCTCCACCAACCACCAACCATCAACTATTTGATGTACACCGTTTTTATGTTCACGAACTCCTTGATTCCGTACGTGCCGAGCTCGCGGCCGTAGCCCGACGCCTTGATCCCGCCGAACGGCAGCCGAGGATCCGACGCGACAAGCGTGTTGACGAATGTGCAACCGGCATCGAGCTCTCGCGCGATCCGTTCACCTCTCGCCACATCTTTAGTGAACACGGCCGCGCCCAATCCGAAGATGCTGTCGTTGGCAATCCGCACGGCATCCGCTTCGTCTCGCGCCGCAAATACCGATGCCACGGGTCCGAACAGCTCCTCATCGTAGGCGGGCATGCCCGGCTTCACGTTGCCCAGCACGGTCGGCGGGTAGAACGAGCCGTTGCCGGGCGGAATCTCGCCGCCGAGCAGCAGCGTCGCGCCTTTGGCGACCGAGTCCATGACCTGCTTGTGCAGCTCGTCGCGCAAATCCGGACGCGATTGCGGACCGAGGTCGATCCCCTCGGCAAGCGGATCGCCCATGCGACGCGACTTCATCGCGGCGACCAGCTTCTCGGTGAACGCCGCGACCAGCGGCTCGACGATGATGAAGCGCTTCGCGTTGACGCAGCTCTGTCCGGAATTGATGAGGCGCGATGTGGCGCACGTGTGGACGGCGTACTCGAGATCGGCGTCCTCGAGCACGATGTACGGATCGGATCCGCCGAGCTCGAGCACGGTCCTTTTCAGCGCCGCGCCGGCCTGCGCCGCCACCGCCTTTCCCGCCGGTGTGCTGCCGGTCAACGTCACGGCGCTCACGCGCCGGTGTTCGATCACCGCCTTGACCTGCCGGCTGCCGACGAGGAGCGTGCGAAACACGCCCTGCGGAAAGCCCGCTTGCACGAAGACCTCTTCGATGGCGAGCGCGCAGCCAGGAACGTTCGATGCGTGCTTCAGGACGCCGGCATTTCCTGCCATCAACGCGGGCGCGGCAAACCTGAAGACCTGCCAGAACGGAAAATTCCACGGCATCACGGCGAGGACCACGCCGAGCGGCTCGAAGGCGACGTAGGATTTCGACGCGTCGGTCTTGATGATCTCGGGCGCGAGGTGTCCCTCTGCGTGTTCGGCGTAGTAGTCACAACCGAGCGCGCACTTCTCCGCCTCGGCGACCCCTTGCTTGAGCGGCTTGCCCATCTCCAGCGCCATCAGCGTCGCGAACTCTTCTTTCCGCTCGCGAAGGATCGCGGCGGCCTTCTTCATCGGCCGGGCGCGTTCGGCAAATGGCGTCTTGCGCCACGACTTCCAGGCGGCATATGCCTCGTCGACGGCTGCGGCCGTCTGTTGAGGCGTCATTTCGTCGTAGGTCTTGAGTGTTTCGCCCGTTGCGGGGTTTACGGATTCGATAGGCATCGTCCGCCTATTATCAGCCAACTCAGGAGCCACATCATGTGCGGACGAACAACCCGGAAACCGGCGGCTTATTTGTTCTTGGCGGGCGAGGGCGCGCCGGAGTCGTGCGCGCGCATGATTTCGCGGGCAAAATTCTGCGCGCGCATCGCGGCCTCGCGCAGGCTGTCGAGCTGCTGCCGCTGACCGTCGAGCTCTTCCATCATGTCGCGCTGGTTGGAGGTGGCTTCGTCGAGCAGGCGCTTGAAGGTGGCCCGCTCGTCGGTGCGCTCCTCGGCGAAACGCGCGTGTGAGGCTTCCTGCTCGGCCAGCTGCACCGCCAGGCGGTTGCGCTCGGCATTCGCCCCCTGAAGTTCCGCGCGCACATCGTCCATCTGCCGCTCGATCTGCTCGACCGCGCGCTGATGCGCTTTGGCGCTTTCCACGAGGTCGGCCTGAAGCCGATCCCGCTCGCCTATCGCCTGCTGCAGACGGTTTCGCAGATCCTGGAGATGGGCTCGCCCCTGCTTGAGGAGTTGCTCCAGGTCGTGCTGCGAGGCCAGGGTGCTCTGAAGTGAGTCGACTTCGGCCACAGCCTCGTCGAGCTTCTGTTTGACGGCGAGCATCCGCTGGCGCGCGTCGGCCGCCTCGGTCTGCGCGGGCGCCGTCGTGTCTGACGCGGGTGATGCACTGAAAGGTACTACGCTCATGTGAATGTAAATGCGCCCCTCTTCATATATCGTCAGTTCCCGTGGCCGGGAACAGCCCCTAGGCCATGATCGGCACGGCAAAAGCGGGCGTGGTGACCAGGGCAGCGGCGCCGCGCAGACGCGGCAGCTGTTCATGGGGCACGACGACCATGTCGATGCGCCCACGAATCGGCGCGAGCGTCCGCTCGTCGAGCGCCGCGCGAACGATCGGCTCCAGCATGTCCCACGCGGTCGTGATTTCGCCCCCGATGTAGATCCTCGCGGGGTCGACCGCGTTGACGACCGCCGCGAGGCCCGCGCCCAGAAACCGGGCGGTGGCTTCGAGCGCCGCGACAGCGAGGCGGTCGCCGTGCCGCGCGCGCGAAACCAGGTCCTCGACCGTCAGGGAGACGACATCTAAAGGGATCGGCTTCCCCGGATCGAGGCTGCGATTCAGGTAACGCGTCACGGTCGCGAGATTCGACACGTGCGCTTCCCAGCATCCGCGTGCGCCGCAACTGCAGAGCGGACCATCGAGCGCGAGCGGGATATGGCCGAACTCGCCGCCGGCATTGTGCTCGCCTCGCACCAGTTGCCCGTTGGTCATCACGCCGACGGCAAGGCCGTCGGACACATTGACGAACACGAGGCCGCCCGCGGTACTGGGTTCGCGCCGCGCCGTCCATGCCTGCGCTAACGCGCACGCCCTGCCGGAATTCTCGATGACGACCGGAAGGCCGGTCGCCGCCGCAAGCGGCTCCTGCAGCGCGACGTCGCGCCATCCGAGCCGCGGGGCAAAGAGGACGCGACCGTTCGTGCGATCGACCATGCCGGGCACCACGACGCCGATACCTTCGCAGCGGCCGAGCTCGGGGTGAATCGCGAGGGTTTCGCGGATGCGATCGGCCACCGCCGCCACGAGACGATCGGGCTCGGGCTCGGTGGGAAAGCTCGTCATCCCCACAAGCGGCTCGCCCATGATGTCGGTGACCATCAACGAACAGCGGGTCGGCCGCACGTCGACGGCCACGACACAGCGGCGGCGTGAATCGAGGTAGAGGAACGTCGGCTTGCGGCCACGCGGCGCCTCGCCGGTCGCGCCCTCGGTGACCAGGCCCGCGCCGATGAGCTCCCTGACCAGCACGGTGACGGTGCCGCGCGTCGTGCCCATCAGGCGGGCAAGATCGGCCCGCGAAATCGGCTGCCGCGTGCGGATCAGGTTGACCGCAATCTGGCGATTGATTTCACGCGACGTTCCGCGCCGCGCCATGCGCACGTGGCCGGCGCCCCGCTTCATATCCGGCATTTTGAATAAGATCCAAACAATTGTTTAATTACAAAACTAATTTATCTCAACAGAACAAATTATTTCTAGCAAAATCTGCATGTTTATTGTCCTGATCGCCTTGGCATCGCCACTTCGTCGCTTATATTGTTCGGATAAGAAACATTTAACATGCCTATATGACTACTTATGGTCATAATCTGACCATGAGGAAAATTAGGTCGCGCTGCCAGGACCTGCTGGCCTCAAGCTCGACATCGCCGGCTCACTTGAATTGGTTGAGGTGGACGGACTCGTGCTCGACCGCGCCGCCCAGCCCATGCCGACGGAGTTGGGGATATCGGCGTGTAGTACGACTTACAAGAAAGCGCTAATCCTGGGTCAGCCTGACGATGCGGCGCGTCTCACCGGATAAGTTTCCGATCAGCACTTCCAGCTTCGACGCGCCCGCAACCACATTGCCCCCGCCGGCGCGCATCCACGACAACCACCGCGAGGCCCGCAGCAAGAACGACGGCGCTCAGAACTCTCATCACTTGCGAAAGAGTCCGCCCAGGCCCTTCTTGATGGCCCCTTGCACTTCCTCTTTCGCTCGATTGGTGATGGCCCGCCGCGCGAGGCTGGCGACGTCGATGCGCACCTGCGGATTCTGGGCCGACCCTGTGATCGTCGCCGGCAGCGTCACGCGCGACTGCTCCTGCGTGTATCGCACGAGATCGCGTCCGGCCTGCTGTGAGAGCGCGTCGGAGAGCTGCACCTGGCCGGCGAGTTTTATCGCGCTGCCGTCGAGGCGAAGGGTGCCAGCAGCATCGAGCAGCAGATCGTCCGACTCGAAGCGGAGATCGCTGGTGGCGGCGGTCCCGTTGGCCAGCAACAGCGTGGCGCCCAACCGCGAGAACGGCTCGTCCCGCGATCCTCCGGCGCCCGCCGCCGACGCATCAGATCGCCCAGACGTGGCGATGATGATGGTTCGGACGAGTCCGAGATTCTTGACGGTTCCGTTCGTGATGTCTACGCGGGCGCTGCCCTTCGCCGTGCTCAGTGCGCTCGCGGCATCGATGCCGACGCCTGCGAGATCGATCGTGGCCGACAGCCGCCCGCTCAACGTGTCCGGGCTGCCCGCGAACGCCGTGGCGGCTGCCATATCGATCCCGGCAAGCGCCGCCTTCAACCGGAAGCCGGCGGTCCCTCCCGGCGTCAACATCAGCGAGCCTTCGTATTTTCCACCGAACAGCCCGAAGCCGATCGGATCGAACATCATCCGGTCGGGCAGGATGCGCGCCCGGCCCGACACGTTCTGGAGCGACAGCGTGCCGAGGGTGGCGCTCTCGGCGGCAATCGACGCGGTGATGTTCATCGTCGACGGCGCCGCAGCGCCGCCGGCGCGCGGGCCGCTGGCGCCGACGCCCCCGGCAAACGCCGACGCAAAGGCGAGCAGGCTGTCGAAGTCCAACGCTCCGGCTGTGATGGCGATCTCTCCGGTCGGGCCTGACAGGTCGGTGATCTCGCCCGTGATGTCGAGTGCCGTATCGTCTGCGCTCAGCGTCATGCGGCGGACGATGACGCCTGCGCCCAGGGGCTCGAGCTCGATGTCGCCGCGAAGCGTGCGGCCGCCGCTGACGATGTCGACGTCGTTCAGCACGATCTCGTCAATCGACACGAGCTCGACAGGCGCGGCGGAAGAACCGCCGCTTTCAGCCGCCGTCGTCGATGCGACGGCAAAATCCGGAAGAGGCAGCTCGACCCTGGCGCCCGAAAGCCGCAGCGTCGCGTGCTCGATGCGCCGGGAGAGCAGCGCGCGGAGACCGGTGCCGATGTGCAGCGTGTCGACGCGAATGCGCGCCGGCTCGCCGATCGTCACGGCGGCCAGGTTCACCGTGACGCGTGGATAGATGCGTGCGCTGATGCCGCCGACTGCCACCGGCTGGCCGAGCGATTTCGACAACTGCGCGGCCAGCGCCGCACGCACGTTCTCCTGCGTGAAGACCGACCTCGCCCAGACAAACAGCCCGAGCGACAGCGCCAGTCCGCCGACGAGGGTGCCGATGAGAATCTTCCGGCGCACCGCGCGGTACTCTACGGCTTCGCGATCTTCGCGCTCGGCGTCGTGTCGGCTTCGAGATCGCCGAGCACGAACTGGATGCCGCCGAGCATCATCGTCACGAGGTCCGGCATCATGTAGAAATCCGGCCGGTGCCCGAGCACGCTGTTGAACACACGCCCCTTGCCCTCGCGCTTGATCCACACCATGCCGAAATCACGGTCGGTGCGCAGGTACAGCCACTTCTGGAGGTCGCTCCTGTCGGCGTCGACACTCAGCAGCACGCGCAGCTTCTCGCGCGAGTACGGGCTCGTCATCGGGAAATGATAGAACTCGTCCATCATCGAAAATCCCCTGCCGCCGAAATGCTTCGTAATCGGGCTGGCGGGATCGTCGATCTTCAGCGTGCCCGGCTCGCCGTTGTACTGGTGCGGACCTTCCTGCGCCCCCATCAGCTCGCCGAACTCGCGCAGATCCTGCGAGGCGAACGTGGTGCCATGCAGCCCCGCGACGCCGCCCCCCTCGCGCACGTACCGGATCAATCCGTCGAGCACTTCGGGATCGGAAAACACGGGTCCGACGACGCTGTTCAGAAACACCGCGTCGTACTGCCTGATGCGCGGATACCGCAGGTTCTCGAGGTTGTTGTCGAAGATCGGCTCGTACGCCCCTGTGTACTTCGCGAGGAGCTGCAGCATCAGGTTCCCGTGCGCCACGGTGTTGTGATAAAAACCGCCGGCCGGACAGACGTCGATGATGAGCAGCTTTCTCGCCTGCCGCGGCTTGACGAGCGCCTGCCGCGGCACGGCCGCGTCGATCTTCGCCGTCTCATCCGCGGGAATGCGATCGGTCGTCGAGATCGGCAGCATCTTCGAAATCGCATTCACTCGATAACCCTGCGCGACGCGAACGGCCTTGTCGTAGTTCTCGGCGGCGCCCGGCGCGATCGTAAAGAAGAGTGCGCGATTTGACGGCCGCGACGTGCCGCAGTCGGTGCACTTGTTCGGCCACTCCGGCGCTTCGGGGGGCTGCTGCTTGCTCAGCTCGAGCAGCAGCGGCGCGGCCTTCGCGGCGTCGCGAAGATTCGCGCCATGCGTCGTCGCGCCCTCTTTGTACATGCCGCTCGCATCCTCGACAGCCACCTTGATTCCGGGTAGCGCGGTGGGTTGCCTGGTGAGAATCAGCTCGATTTCCAGCGCCTTCGCGAACTCGAGGAGCGTGCTGCGGGAGGCGGCGTCTGCTGGAATGGCGTCGATGCGATATGCGGGAACGCGCAGGCCGAGATCGGTGAGCCGCGCCTTGATGTTCGCGATCTCGTCCGCGCTCATTTTGTAGTCGAGATTCGTGCTGACGGCCTCGACGAACGCCACCCCCGCCGCATCGATCCGTGCGGCCGCATCCAGGAACGGCAGCGGGCCGAACGCGTCAGAGCGGATGCCGGCCCTCCATCCCAGCAGCCCAACCGCGGTGCCGCGCGGTCGCCGGTTGTCGGGCGGCCGCGTCTGCTTCGCGGTCCGCGCGCCGCCGGTGCCGTCTATCTTGACGGGCGTCTGGGGTGGGGTCTGGGTCGATACCGTAACTGAAATGAGAATCGCGAGCGCGGTCGCCTGAACTGTGTGCTTCATGCCCCCTATGATCGTCGCCACTGTCTGAAAGGGCAAGGCCACAGGAAGGATTTCCCGTCCTGGCGCCGTTACGGTGAGAGAAGGCGCGCGTGTCAGCGCGTGGGGGCGTCGAGCACGTCACGCACTTTGCGGGCCAGCGTCTCAGGCGTGTATGGCTTCTGCAGAAAGGCGGTCCCGGGCGCCAGGATTCGTCCGCTCATGCCGGGCATCACCACGTCGGTCAACAACAGATGGATCATGCCTTGATGGCTCTCGCAGATCCGGAGGGCCGTACCGGTGGGTGGCTGATCGAACGACCGCGCGGTCACCAGAGGTTCGGCGACGCCTTCGACGCGTGGAAAATAGATCCTGAAACTCGTACCGTGGCCGGGCTCGCTGTAAACCCAGATGCTGCCGTTGCTTTGTTTGACAATGCCGTAGACGGTCGCGAGTCCCAACCCCGTGCCCTTGCCTTTCTCCTTGGTCGTAAAAAACGGTTCGAAGAGATGAGATTGGGTCTGCTCCTCCAGCTCCACGTTCGCTGTCTCGATCGTGAGCGTGCCGCCTTCGGGCATCGCGTCTCGGGCGTTCACCGCCATGTTCAGGAGGACTTGTTCGATCTGCCCGGCATCGGCCTTGACCTGACCCAGTTCCGGGTCGAGATTCGTGATGATTTCGATGTTCTCTCCGATCAGACGGCGCGCCATCCGGTCCAAGTTGGCGACGACGGCGTTCAGGTCCAGCACCACGGGGTCCAGGACTAGTTAGCACTATCCCCAATGGGTCGGAATAGACGAAACGCGTACGTCAACCTTCAGTCCGCTCGACGTCACCTCGAGGTGCCCGTCCTGGGGGATTCTGCGCTCATCGATCCGCATCCCGCCCAGGACCTTGATCCGTGCGACGATTGACGGCAGCCTGGCCGGTGGAAGGCTCAACACTTCATGGAGAACGCCGTCGATGCGGTAGCGAACCAGGCTCTCCAGCTCGTACGGCTCGATGTGGCGCCGACCGTTGCAGCATCTCACGCAGATCGCCTTTGTACAGCAGGTGTGCGCGCCTGATCGCCGCATCGGGTGCAAGGTACGGCGCCACGCTGAGGCCCGCCAGCCGCTCGATTTCCTCGATCACACGGCCATCGCGCGGATCTCCCATCGCGACAAACAGCGAGCAGTCTTTCACATCAAAGGGAATCAGCACGTTGGCCCGGGCGTAGTCTTCGCTGATCGTCCGAAGTGCCGCCAGCTTGACGGCCACTGGTCACACCTTTCCCTGGAGCACTTCTTCGACTCGCTTGATCAGGTCCTGGAGCGAGAGATCGGCTTTGAGCAGGTACGCTGCGGCCCCCGCGCCCAGGGCAGCCTGCACATCGCTCTCCTGCCCGAGGTTGCTGAGGATCACCACAGGGATCTGGCTGGTGGCGGCATCCGTCTTCAGAGCCCGAAGCACCTCGAAACCCTGAAGCTTCGGCATGATCAGATCCAGGAGAATGAGGTCGAGGGTTTCCGCGCGGGCCAGGCGGAGCGCCTCCTCGCCATCAACCGCCGTAAACACGGTAAAGCCGTGCCGGCGCAGCGTCGTCTCTGCAGCCTTCGCAGAAACAGGCCATCCTCTGCCAGCACAATGCGACGTGCCTCCTGCGCCATCGATCAGACCTCCAGCAGCTTCGCCACGCGATCGCCCAACTGATCGAGCGACAGATTGGCTTTCACGAGGTACGCGACGGCCCCCAGCGTCATCGCCTGCTGCATGGAATCCTCCTGAGACGAGTTCGAAAGTACGAGCACCGGAATGTTCCGAGTGCCTTCATCGGCCTTGAGCGCACGAAGGACCTCGATTCCAGACATTTTCGGCATGAGGATGTCCAGGAGGATCAGGTCGGGGGCCTCGGTGCGCGCGAGGCGCAGTCCTTCTTCTCCGTCGGCGGCCGTGACCAGAGTGAAGCCCCGTCGCTCGAGGCCTGCTTCGCATGCCTGCCGCAAGAACCGATCGTCTTCGACGATAAGGATGCGCTTTCCACTCACTGTCATTGCTTTACCTCGCCGCTGGAAGTGTGAACTCGAATGTCGCGCCCTTGCCCTCGTCCGATTCGCACGAAACCCGGCCTCCCAATCGCTCGACGATCAGCCGCACGAGGTAGAGGCCCAGGCCGGTCCCCTCGGTCTCCATGACCGAGGCGTTTTCAGCCCTGTAGAACTTCTCGAACA
>CAYHHH010000004.1:52300-85005 GCA_964356125.1 uncultured Bifidobacteriaceae bacterium
TCTTCTGCAGAACCATGGACAGCATTCCGGCTTCCATCCGGGACGCGTCGAGGAGATCGTTGACGAGCCGGATCAACCGTTCGGCCGACTCGCGGGCGTCGGAAATGTACGACTGAAGTTCCAAGGGAGCGGCGGGCTCCTGCGCGGCCAACTCGAGCATCCACTTGATCCCTGCCAGCGGCGTGCGGAGCTGGGATGGCACGAGTGGCAACGGGGCGGACGTCCTTGATGCTGCAGTTGACGCTCCCTTCGGCCACAATGGCGCGACCGTCCTTGGTGACGAACGTGACCTCGACACGAGGGATGGCATCCCCAGCCATGACGCGCTGAAAAAACTCCATGCAGTGAGCCCTGCTGTCAGGGTGAACGTCGTCGAAGAGGGACAGGCTCGAGATTTCCTGTTCCGTGTAACCGAGCGCAGCTCGCCAGGCCTGGTTGACATAGAGAAACGACCCATCGGGTGCGACGCTCTGAATGAAGTCGTTGGCGTGTTCAAACAGATCGCGATACCGCTCTTCGCTTTCCCGCAGCGCCTCCTTCGCCGCCTTTCGCTCGGTCACGTCACGGATGATCGCGCCGTCTCTCTCCCAACCGGCTACGGAGAGCTCCAGCGGAAACTCCGTGCCGTCTTTCCTGCACCCGTGCAAGGCGATCGTCCTTCCGGCGTCGGGTAGCGCATCCACGCGGCGGTCTCGCTGTTGGGGAGCCCACGAGGGGAGGAGCAGGCGGATGTTCCGCCCCCGCACCTCGGCCGCCGCGTACCCGAAGATGCGCTCCGCCCCCGGGTTGAACGAGACAGGCGCTGATCGAGCGTGCTTCATTATCAGTCCAACACCTCACGCACCTTGCGGGTCAGCAGATCCGGAGTGAACGGTTTCTGGAGAAACGCCTTGTCCCGGTCGAGCAAGCCGTGGTGGACGATGGCATTGTCGGTATAGCCAGACATGTACAAGACCCTTGTGCCCGGGCGCTCTTGCACGATCCGATCGGCTAGCGCCGCCCCGCTCATCTGGGGCAGCACGACGTCGGTGATCAGCAGGTGAATGAGGCCCGGATGGGCCGCCGACAACGCGAGCCCCTCCTTCGGATCCTGAGCCTCCAGAACGGTGTAGCCGTGCAGCCGGAGAACCCGGCACACGATTTTCCGGATGCCCTCCTCGTCCTCCACCAACAGCACCGTTTCCGTCCCGCCCACCGCTTGCGGCCGCGCCACGTCGGGCGCGACCGGTTCGACCGCCTCCTCCACTCTGGGCAGGTAGATCTTGAAGGTCGTCCCTCGGCCGGGCTCGCTATAGACCCAGATGTTGCCGCTGCTTTGCTTGACGATGCCGTAGACCGTCGACAGGCCGAGCCCCGTGCCCTTGCCTTGTTCTTTGGTCGTGAAGAAGGGTTCGAACATATGAGAGAGCGTCTCGGCGTCTATGCCGCTACCGGTGTCGCTGACCGCGAGTAGGACGTAGGGACCCGGCTGGACGGCGACATGGCGTCGCGCGTAGTCCTCGTCGAGATCCACATTCATGGTTTCGATGGTCAGCTTGCCGCCTGGGCTCATCGCATCGCGCGCGTTGATGGCGAGGTTCATCAAGATTTGTGCGATCTGGTTCGGATCGGCCTTCACGCGACCGAGATCGCGGCCCGGGAGCGTGGCCAGCTCGATGTCCTCGCCAATGAGGCGGCGCAACATCGGGTCCAGACCGGCGACCACGGCGCGCAGGTCCAGCACCCTCGGCTCCAGGATCTGTCGGCGGCTGAACGCCAGAAGCTGCCGCGTCAGCGCAGCAGCCCGATCGGCAGCTTTTGCGATTTCTGCGACGTCCCGCTTGCGCACATCGGAGTCGTCGAACGCCTCGCTCAGCAGGTCACAGTACCCCTTCACCGTCGTCAGGACATTGTTGAAGTCGTGCGCGATGCCGCCCGCCAGTTGGCCGATCGCTTCGATCTTTTGAGACTGTCGAAGCTGCTCCTCGAGGTGTTTCCGCTCGGTGATGTCGACGATCGTGCCTTCGAAGTAAAGCGCGGCACCTTGCTCATCGCGCACCACCCGCGCGTTTCTGAGCACCGTGATTGCCTGACCGTCCTTGCGCTTGAATCGTGCTTCGAGGTTCCGGACTTCGCCCTTCTCGTGGAGGCTGCGCAGGAAAGTCGCCCGTTCTTCGGGGGCCACGTAGATGTCCCGGGCGAAGTCGAGGGCCAATGCCTCTGCCTCGGATTCATACCCGAGCATGCGCACGAACGCAGGATTGACGAGAAGAAGTCTGCCATCGCCGGTGCTCTGATGGACGCCCTCTACCACGTGCTCGAACAGGCCCCGGAATTTCGCCTCGGACATACGCAGCGCCTGCTCGGTAAGCTCCCGCTCGTTGATCTCTATCCGAAGCGCAGCCGTCCGATCCTCCACCTCCGTTTCCAGATGCTCGCGCAGGTGGGCGCGCTCCAGCGCTAGCGCGATTTGGTTCCCTATGCCGTTGAGGATCTGTAACTCCCCGTCTTTGAACAGACCTTCGTGCCCGCCGACCAGGTTCATCAGGCCAACTGTCCGATCGCCGACCCATAGCGGGATGCTGGCGTGGCAACGCAATCCGCGCGTATCGCCTGAGGCTTTCTGCAGCCGTTCACACTCCAGGATGTTCGTCACCTGGGACAGCTCGCCCGAGAGCAGCCGGCGGCGGCACAGGCAGTCGCCTTCCATCGCGCCGGGGGCGTCCAGCGCCGGGGGTAGACCCCGCGCGCCCGCGAGCCGGAAGGCCGCGTCACCTTCCCGAAGGATGATCCACCCAGCCTGCACGCCAGGCAGTTCCATCGCTCGCTCCAGCACCTGCTCGATCACCTCTCGCTCGCTGGTGGCCGTATTGAGAGCTTTTGCTATGCGATACAGCCCGACGAGTGTGCGGTTCGAGCGCGCGAGCTGCTCCTCCCTGGTCTTGAGGTCTTCGTTCAGATGGACGGCGTCCTCGTAGGTCGAAATCAGCAGATCCAGAATCTGTTGACGATCGGCGGTAATGAAATGGCGTTCACCACCAAGCAGGATGTGCACGCCGAACTGCACTTTCTCGTTCTCGCGCAGCGTCCGGTTCGTCAGCGCGTAGTTGATGCGCGCCAACAGGTACTTTTCCTCGTACGGTTTCCGGATGAAGTTGTCCGCTCCACACTGCAAACCCTTGATGACATCTTCCGCGCGCGCGAGCGATGTCACGAGAAGGACAGGGACGTCCTTGAGCTGGGGGTCGGACTTGACGGCCTTGCAAAAGGCGTAGCCATCCATTTCCGGCATGACGATGTCGCTCAGAATCAGCGCCGGCTTTTCCCGGCGCGCGGCCACGAGCGCCTGCGTACCAGTAGCGGTGGCCGTGACACGGTACCCGTGCTCCTCGAGGAGGTATTTCAGGTCCTCGGCCTGCGTCGGGCTGTCCTCGACAACCAAAATCCGCGCGCGGACGTCGGTGACATCGTTCGAAGCAGTCATAGGTGTCTCCTCAGGCCTCTGATCACGAGGGAGTGAATGGCCCTCGCGATGTCCTCCGGAGCGAGCACAGAGGCCGCCGCGCCAAGGCGGCTGGTCCGGCCTAGCAGCAGGTGATCGGTAAGACCAACCTCGCGGTGCGGAAAGCCAAACCGCGGCCGAAGATCGAGGACCGGCACAACGGAACCGCGGTAGTTGATGACGCCGACAACGACGGCAGGGGTTTGGGGGAGCGGTGAGACGGCTACCATGGAGACGACACGCTCGACCTGCGACAGGTGGAGAGCGTACCGCTGTTCTTCAAGGCGGAAGACGACGCACTGAGATATCAGACTCGTCAGCTTCATCTCTCCATGCCATAGGCCGACGAGACTTTCGAATTACCTTCCCGTAACTGCCGTAGTCGGCTGAAGGGTCGGCGCAAATGCCCGGCGCAGTACGCCCACGATGCGACTCGCGATGTCCGCTTCAGACGCGGGGCTTCGAGGACGCGTGCTCGTCACTGATGGCTCCACCACTTCTTGACTGCCGTGTCTTGTCACCGCCAGCGAATTGACGAGTGCCAAGGTGACAGCTGCTATCCAGGAAGGATCGGTGGTTCGCTCGAAGAGTCCAACGACTTGCCAGCCTCGTACTAAAGGCGTGAAGGCGACTTCGAGCTTCCCCTCCTCGCGATGGCTCGGACTCAGCCACCGATAGCCGCAACAAAGTCTCGCCAAAGTAGCCGGCGACAGAGGGTCGCCTCGGTGATTTAGGGATACGAGGTCGCCGATCACGACGCGGAGCGCTGTGTCGAAATCCGGGGCGTGCGCCTCCCAGTTACCGTGGCACCGAGCGATCAGGCCCTCAATACCGGCCCGGAGTGCGGCCTCGAAGAGATCTTCCCGTGAATCGTAATGGCGGTACAACGTTCCCTTGCCAATGCCCACTTCGGTGGCCACCTGGTCCAGTGTTGTTCCGAAACATCCGCGCTCGTTGAAGCACGTGAGCAAGGATTGCAATATCGCTGTATCCCGCTGTTTCGCCGCCCGTTTAGTAAAAGATTCTTGGGCCATCGCGCGATCCTCATTTATGTCGAATTATGTCGAGCCGGACACCCGTCGGTCGCTGTCCGATCAGAGACAGGCGGGCCGTTTGAATGACACTATCGTCACATTATGACTATATAGTCAATATATGACTTGTTTGATGTGTGCTACAAGGAACTGACTGGACAGTCCACATTCGACTCGACGGTTCACTGGGTCCGTCCGGTACAAGCCAGAGCTGATGCCTACGAATCGCAAAAAGCCGGCCGGCCGCTTCCGAGAGCAGATGCGGTTGCTGCGCGAAGATGAGCTCATCGAGGCTGCGGGCAGTGTCTTGCTCCGCAGGGGCTGCAGCGAGCTGCGCGTGGAGGAGGTGGCTGCTGCGTGCGGCGTCGCGAAGGGCACTTGCTATCAGCACTTTGGCAGCCGGCCGGCCCTTATCGAGGCGGCCGTGCGTCGCCTCGACGAAGCCCTTGCCAAGCGGTTGTTGTCTCCACCCGCACGTCTCACCAAACCGCGTCAGGTTCTCGAATGGGCCTTCTTCGAGGCGATGGAAGCAGAGATGCTGACGCTTGCACAACGCGGCCGGCGGGCGGAGGTCAGAGCCGAGGCCCCGGAAGACAAGGTCTGGCCGTGTTGCCTCGGCCGAATGCCCTGTCCACACGGCGGTGCGGTGCGATCCGTCGAAGCCCTTCGCCATTTGGCCAGAGGTCTCGCGTCGCACAGTAGCGAACGCGCATCGGTCCACGTGACTCTGCTGCTTGCCCTAGCCCCGTACTGTTTTTTCGGAGACCGCCACAGTCACCCGAATCCACGTGCCATCCGCTCCACCGCGCGTCAGCTCTTCAAACAGCTCTTCCCTTAACACATGCCAGACCTCGTCGGACCATTCCGGGTCAACGTCAACGATCCACGTTGCACGTCCGCACGGAAGCAGCGCAGGATCTCGCCCACGAACCACGTGAGTTTCCGACGTTGTGAAATGGAGGCTGTGATGAGAACTGCCGTCCTCATGTTATGCGCGCTGTGCTCCGCGTCGTTGCTCGCCCAAGGCCCCCGCGGCGGCGGCGTCGCGGCCGGAACCAGGGTTGCGATCGTGAAAGACGGATTGCAGAGCAGCGAAGGGCCCATCCTGATGCCCGACGGCACCACGCTTTTCACCGAGCCGGGAGCCAGCAAGGTCCACAAGATTGACAAGAACGGCACCAAGTGCTGCACCCGCCGGCTGCCAAGTCGGTGCTCGCCAAGATGTCGACGCGGCCGAAGCTCCGGGAGCGCACGGCATCCAGCTCTCGCCGGACGAGAAGACGTTGTACTCCGCCGACTCCGGCGGCGAGTACCTCATTGCGTTCGACGTGCAGGCCGACGGGAATCGAGCCGGGTGTGCAGGTGTTCAGCCCGAAGGGCGAGGCGCTCGGACTGATTCCGACGTCGCAGCGCCCGCAGAACCTGGCCTTTGCCGGCCCTGACAAGAAGACCCTGTATCTCGCCGGAGGCAGCGCGCTCTTCAGCGTGAAAATGCTCGCCGAGGGATACAAGGGAAGGCCCAAGTAAAACCGAAACGCCCGGGGCTCACCTATCGCAGCCGGTAGGTGAGCCCTGTCATGACGCGCAGATCGTTCATCCCCTCATCCATCGTGAAGTCGACGACGCCGACGAGCGAGAACTGCCGGTTGAGCGTCGCCGACACCTGGCCCGACAGCCGTCGCGTCCAGGGCCGTGTCTCAATCGTCACCCCGTCGCTGCGCAGGAAGCGCACGACCGCCAGAGACGTGGAATAGTCCCCCGACACATACACCGATCGGCCGACGCTGCGGCCGACGGACACATACCGCGCATCGTACGGACCGGTCGGGCGATCGATTCGCGCATTCGAGGCCGACACGTCGAGCCCGGTGTCGAACAGGTTCGTGGCATATCCGCCGATCGTGATTCGCCCGGTCGACTGGTCTTCGCGGTTGTTGCGATCGCGGGCGTAGCCGCCGTACACCTCGACATCGCGAGGAAGCTTCACGCTGACGCGCCCTCCGATCGTCTCGTAGCGCAGACCGTCCACAGCTTGCGCCGTCAGCGGCCGGCCGCTGAGCACGTCATCGCTCAGCGTGCGCGCATCGATGGAACGCCCGCGGTTGTAGGTGCCTTGCAGCTCTACGCGGGAGACTGAACCGCGCGCGTTCACGAGAAAGTACGACAGCCCGCTTCGAGCGGCGCCGTCGGCCGGCCCGACAAGGTCGTACTCAAGCGCCTGATACGCGAAAAACGATCGGCCGGCGGGTATGTAGTTGGCGACCGTCAGCATGGACCGCTGAGTGATGGCACCCTGCGTGATGTTGGCGAACCCGACAACGTGGCGCCGAAGAAAGCCGCTCTCGAGCGCGACGTACCCGCCGTACTTGCGAACGCCGGACGCATAGCCCCCCTCGTAGCCGATCGGCTCCGCACCGGCGAACCCGCCGGCGACGAGCCTGTTGTCTGCGCCCGACGGACCTCCGCGATACTCCACGAGACCGCCCGCGAGCGCGCCGGCCGTCCCCAGATCCGGCAGCCACATATTACCGCCGCGCACGCGGAGCTGTCCGCGGCTGCCAAGGCGCGCGCCTGCATACGCGTCGAACAGCGACACGCGCTGCGGGCGATCGATGCCGCCGTAGCGCGTGTGCCGCAGATCGATCGCGGCCTCCACTCCGCTGCTGTCGACGTCGGGAGTCCGGAACGTGAGCGACGTGGCCGACTCGAACCCCGTTTTCGACTCGCCGTCCTTCGGGCTGCGTTGATCGGCGGTCAGATAGAAAGAGACGCGGCCGTACGACCTTGGCGACTGCGCCCACGAAGGAACGGTCGACGCGAGCAGAACGGCCAGGACGAGCGATGTGCGCGCGCGTGGGGTCATGTTCACCTCTCTCATTCCCGGCCCGTGGGATGGCAGCTGTAGCACGCGCGCGACTCGTATACGTATCCGTTGCGCCCGCGGTGCTCGTCGTCCATCAGGCTCCGCGAGTGCTCGTGGCACGTCAGGCACGTGAAGTTCTGGTACGACGTGCCGCTCGGGTGACACGTTGAACAGGGCGCCCGGTGCCGGCCGGACGTGATCGGAAAGCGGTGATTGAATCTGCCTTGCGTCCAGCTGGTATCGGCAGCGCGATGGCAGTCGATACACGAGATGGAAAACCCTGCCGCCACATGCGCAGGCGCGGTCGTCCGTTCGTACGCCGATCGATGGCAGCCGACGCAGTCGCGCGGCGTACCGTGAAACACGTTGTTCTTGTGGCAGGCGGCGCAGGCCTGCTGCGCGTGCCGCCCCACCAGCGGAAACACGGCGCTGTGATTGAATCCCGCGCCGCCGAACGTCGCGTCCGTGGCACGGTGACAGCTCTCACAATTGGTGGAGAACCCGGCCGGCACGTGCGCGGGCGCCGTGGTTCGCTCGTACGCCGCTCGGTGGCAGCCCACACACTCACGAGCCGTGCCGCGATACACGTTGCTCTTGTGACAGACGACGCACGCCTGCACCGCATGCTGGCCGACCAGCGGGAACACGGCATTGTGATTGAAGCCCGCGCCGCTGAAGGTGCTGTCCGTGGGACGGTGGCAGCTCTCGCATGCCGTCGAGAATCCGGCGGCCGCATGATTGGGTGTAGTCGTACGGTTGTACGCGTCGCGATGACAGCCCACGCAGTCGCGCGCGGTGCCCCGATACACATTGTTCTTGTGGCACGCCGCACAGGCCTGGGTCGCGTGCCGGCCCACCAATGGAAACGATGACTGGTGGTCGAAGCGCGCCTGTCTGAACGTGGCGTCACTCGCGCGATGGCAGGTGTCGCACGTCGTGGGGAATGCGGCGGCGACGTGATTGGGCTCGCGCGCCGACTGGTAATCGTCCTTGTGGCAGCTGATGCAGCTGGTCTGCGCCGCGCGGAAATTCCCGTTCGCGTGACACGACTGACACGGGAGCTGCGCGTGCGCGCCGGCGAGCGGCATGCGGGTGGCGGCGCCGTGGTCGAAGCGCGTCGCGGTCCACCCGACCGGGCGGTGGCACTGCTCGCATTGCGAGCCCAGCTGCAGCCGGTACCGATCGTCCTGCCGCCGCTGCCAGTGACAGGCAAAGCAGGTGGTGGGTGTGCCTTTGTACACGCCTTTCAAATGACACGACTCGCAGGCCACGTCGAGGTGGCGTCCCTCGAGCCTGAACGTCGTCTTGTCGTGAAACTGCCGGCTCGGCGTTTCGAACTGCGCGGCGGCCGGCGTGGTGGCGAGCGCGGCGGACGACAGGAAGAAGACGATGCGAAGCAGCCGCGTCATGATGTTCCTCGCTACGGTTTGTGACATGTCTCGCACGCCGATCCGAGCGCGCCCTTGTGCACGTCGGTATGACATGTAGTGCAGCGGGTCGAGACCTGGTAGTTCGCCACGGCCTTCGACTCTGCAGGATTACCGGCCAACGGTTTGTGACACGCCGCGCACGTCGCCGACGCATGACGGCCCGTAAAAAATGCGCGCAGCGACCGCGCGTTCTTGTGCGTATAGCGCCGCGCGTCGAACGTGTCGGTGCCGTGGCACGCCTCGCACTCGCGGCCGAGCTGTCCGCGATGCGGATCCTGGTGACACGACGCGCACGCGGTGTCCATGCCCGTCAGCCTGCGCGCGGTACCGTGTCCGGCCGGGAACGCGCCGGTTTCCACTTTGTGACAGGCCTCGCACTGGAGCGGCGCGTGCTTCCCCGTGAGCGGGAACCTCGTTGCGGCGTGCGCGAACTCCGTGACGCGGAATTTCGGCGTCTCCACTGTGTGGCAGGTTTCGCACGCCTGCTTCAACTGGCCCAGGTGCACGTCCTTGTGACAGGAGACGCACGCCGTGGGCGTGGTGGTGAATCCGATCCGCAACAGCGGAACGGCCGACCCGGTCCGCGTGGGCTGCATCGTCGAGGTGTGGCACTGCGCGCACGTGAGCGCCGCGTGCCCGCCGTCGAAAAAGATCCGCTGGTTCACATGCGTGAACGGCTTCACCTCCCAC
This sequence comes from uncultured Bifidobacteriaceae bacterium, assembly GCA_964356125.1. Taxonomy (GTDB): domain Bacteria; phylum Acidobacteriota; class Vicinamibacteria; order Vicinamibacterales; family JAMQPK01; genus JAMQPK01. The sequence continues at coordinate 61,799 of CAYHHH010000004.1, forward strand.
GAGCGCGCCGAATGGCACTTCTCGCACGATAGACCGAGTTCTCCGCGGTGCACGTCCGCATGGCACGAATCGCACGAAGCCTTCAGCCCCTTGAAGTCGTTCGCGGCAGGACGCGGCGTCTTATGGCACGCCACGCATGCGATCCCGGCATGCTTGTCGGCGAGTGCGAATCTGGTCGCCGCGTGATCGAACGTCCCCTTCTGAAAGGTCGACTCCGTATGGCAGGCGGCGCAATCCTGTTTGAACGTGCCTCGATGCGGATCGACGTGACAGATCGCACAGGTCGCCGACGGCGGCTTCACGATCGCGGCCGGCTTCACATGGCATTTCGCGCAGTCGACGGTCGTGTGTTTGCCCCGAAGGGGGAACGCCGTGCGCGCATGATCGACTTTTGTGGTGCGCCATGCGGTTGCGGTGTGGCATGAGGCGCAGGCGGCGCCGAGACGCGCGCGATGCGGATCCTTGTGACAGCTTGCGCACGATGAGAACGCCACTCCCTTGAAGACACCGCCGGCGTGACACTTCTCGCACGCCACCGGCTTGTGCGCGCCGAGCAGCGGGAACGCCGATTTCGCGTGGTCGAACCGGCCGGCGCCCGCCACGTCTTTGAATGCCACGCGCGTCGAGTGGCACGACTCGCACGCCGAGCCGAGCTTTCCCTTGTGCACATCCGCGTGACACGACTGGCATGCCGCGCTCGCCGTCAGGAACGATCGCGTCTTATGGCACGCGGCGCACCCGGCGGCGAGTTTGGCGTGTCTGCCGTCGAGCGGAAACCGCGCAACGCGCGCATGATCGAACGCCCGTTCGTCAAACGGCCGAACCTCGCCGTCGCGGCCGGTGTGCTCAACGTGGCAGGTCACGCAGTCTCCTCTGACATCCCGATGCACTCCGATCTGTGCCGCAATCCGATCCGCGACCGGCTTGTGGCACGCCAGGCACTTCTGCGCGGTGATCCGCTGTCCCTGCTCATGACACTTCTGGCAGTTGGCGATCCCTTCGAGCGCCGCGTGCGGCTTCGTCAGCTCGCCTGGCGAGAGGAGCGCCCCCAGCTGCGCGTCCGCGCGCCCCGCGCCGGCGATCCACGCCACGGCAACGAGCAGCATCAGGCGATACACGGCTACCACCTGAACGGCACATACCCGAGGTAGACGGTCACCCCGACGTGTGCCACCACGATCACGAGCTGCAGGTACACCAGGGGCAGGTGGAACACGTGCCACAGCTCGAACAGCCGCTTCGTCCGGTGCAGATACGCAATTCGCCGGAGAAGGATCGCGCGCTCGACCGCCAGCGCGACGACCTCGGCGCGAAGCTCGTCGGGAAGGCCCGCTCGCGACAACTCGCGATCGAGCGCGCGCACGCGGCGGCCGAGCGCGATATCGCCGAACACCAGGTCGAAGAACGTCAGCTCCGCGCTGCTGTGCGGCACGACCGCGCGCTCGAACGTCTGCAGCCGATCGAACACATCCGGCGACGCCGACCGCGCCAGCTCTTCGCGAAGCGCCGCTGCTCTCGCGTCGAGCTCGACGCGCGGCAGCTCGGCCCCGCGAATGGACCGCGGTATCCGCATGTACAAATAGCGGCCCGCGAACCCTGACAACACCACGGTCACCATCGACCAATACGCCGCCGACACGATGCCGTTGAACTTGAAGCTCGTGTGAAAGGTCACCAGCACGGGACCGAAGATGCCGCAGAACAAATGGATCTCGAGCCATGTCTTGAGACTGCCGGCCGATCGCAGACCCGGGACGCGCTTCCGCATCATGTAGATGAACGGCATCAGCATGAGCAGGCCGCCGACGACGCCCAACGTCTGCCCGACCGGGCCCGACGGCCGCAGCAGGCGATGCATCGGCGAGTAGCCTCGAACGGCAAGCGGCGTCGTGTAGTACTCGCCGCCGCCAAGCGGCAGCAGGATCCAGATCGCCACGACGATCGACGCCATCGCGCCCCAGGCGAGACCGCTGGTCAGTAGCGCGGTCGCATACCGTGCGAGCGGTGCCGCAACCAAAGCGCCGGCGTTCACGTTCCGGTGATCGACGTCCCGTGTGGTCATATGTCGAGCGTGCATCCGGACCGTGCGGTGGCCACGCACGCCAGTACAAATCCCTGGGCCAGCTCGTCGGGGCTCAGCGCGTCGGATGTGCAGTCCACGTTTCCTTCGATCACGCGTACGCGGCACGTGCCGCAAATGCCCGCACGGCACAGCGATTCAATGGGAACGCCGGCCGACTCCGCCGCCTCGAGCAGCGTTTGCCCCGCAGCAATCGGCGCTGTCGCTCCGCTCCGCTTGCACGTCATCTGGTGCCGAGACGAGCCTGATACCCGAACCGGGGGCGGGTCTTCCCTCGCCGCCGACGCCGCGATGGCGGCCTCGAAGACTTCGTGGCGAATCTGCGCGGCAGGCACACCGAGGCCCGCGAGCACGGCCTTCGCGTGATCGATCATCGAAGCGGGCCCGCACACGAAGCAGACGGAGTGCGCGGCATCGGGAACCATCTCGCGTATCAGCTCGGCGTCGATCCGGCCTGGATACACATCCGGACTCGACGCCTTGCTGCACGCGAGCTGCACGCGGATCTGCGGATGACGCCGCACCAGCGCGACGAGCTCGTCTCGAAACGCGAAATCGGCTTCCGTGCGCGCGCTGTAGAGGAGCGTCGCCGGACGCGACGGTTCCGTGTGCACGGCGTGTCGCAGCATGCTCATGAGCGGCGTGATGCCCACGCCGCCTGCAATAAGGAGGATGGGCCGATCGTCGGCCGACGGATACTTGAACGCGCCATTCGGGCTCCGGACGGAGAGCTGGGCGCCCGGGCGCGCCGTGGCGTGCAGGGCATTGGACACAACCCCCTGGCGCTTGACGGAGATCTCAAAATAGCCGCGAACATCGGGGGACGAGCTCACCGAGTAGCAGCGCGAGACGTCCTTCCCATCCACGCGAGTGCGAACGGCAATGAACTGCCCCGCCTCGAACTCGAATCCCTCGGGCCGCCGGAGCCGGATGGTCTTGATGTCGGCCGTTTCGTTGAAGGTGGCGAGCACCGGCACTTCGAGAAAACCTCGGGGCCGCGCATGCGCCGGAGGCGGCGCGGCGGCCGGTTTCGGGGCGGGTGGCCGCGCAGGTGCTTTCTGCGTTGGGGGCAGCGGAGGCACGAGCACTTCGCAGGCGATGAACCACGCGACGTGTACGGCGAGGCCGAAGGCGAGACCGGCTGCGGTTGGAAACAACCACGGCGTTGCGGCAAACAGCAGCGAGACAGCCGCGAGCGAACTGACTGGCGCGGGTGTCGCGCGACGGTGATTCCGCAGCGACGCCATGCCAAGATGGATCGTCGTCACAAAGCCAAGGACGGATGACGGCAGCATGGGAATTTTTTCAGGGCGAGCAGAGAGCTTCCCGAACCGCCTTCTATAGCAACTTCGACGCCACCGACTTACGACGAGAACGAGCCCCTGGGAGAGGCGCTGAGGATGAACCCGATGGCAACAAGAGTGTCACACCGGCTACAGTTCAGTGTGGCCGTTGCGGGTCACTAGACAAATGTTGGATGGGTGATTTTCCATGGAGCAGATCGATCTGACTGAGTCGTCCTCGACAGATGTGGGAACGCGTCGCGCCCGCGTAGCCGCTGCGCTGTTTCTGGGGATTGCGATTCTGATGGGCGTGGACGTGGCCGGCGACATCCAGGCAGGCGTCGATGCGGCGCACGTGCTGGTCGAGGGCTTTGTGATGGTGCTGGCGGCGGGTGGAATCGCGGCGTTGTGGCTGGGCCTTCAGGCGGCGGACGCGCGAGCCGAGAGACTCGATACCGATCTGAAGACGGCGCGCGTCGAAGCGAGCCGCTATCGGGACGAGGCGCGCGAGTCGATGCGCGGGCTCGGGGCGGCGATCGACAGCCAGTTCGAGCGCTGGCAACTGACGCCGGCCGAGCGGGAAGTCGGGCTGCTCCTTCTGAAGGGGCTGAGCCACCGCCATATCGCCGAGGTGCGTACGACGACCGAGCCCACGGTTCGCCAGCAGGCCCTCATGATCTATCGGAAGTCGGCGCTCCGCAGCCGGTCCGAGCTGTCGGCGTTCTTCCTGGAAGATCTCCTGTTGCCTCGAAGCACGTAGGACCCGGATCGTCGATTACCAGTGCTGCTCGCTTTCGACCGCGATCCACTCGGCAAGGGCGCAGGCATGGGCGGGCGCCAGGTGTCTCGAAGAAAAGAGAAACGGCGTGCCGTCCGATGCCGAAATCTGCTGGATATCAGCGAAGCTCGGATCGCCGGCAAAGGTGGCGATCGCCGCGGCCGCCGTTTCTGCGGACAGTAGGAATGGCGGCTCGCTGAACGCCGATACGGGCGTGGGGCGAGGATACGTGAGCGACTCTGCGCGCACGGTCTCGGCAATGACGTGCCGCTTGTCGTCGCACCGCGACTGCGCGCACGACTCGGCATACGGCCGTGTCATCAGGATCTCTGAGTACAGATATACGCGGCCGCTGTCTCTGATGACGGCGATATCCCCGCATCCCACCGGCAGCGCTGAGGCCCGCAGATACTCTTCTTCAGTACCGGTCCAGACTTCGTCGAGCGCGACGACGCGCGACGAGCGGGCGGCTTCGAGCACCTCGGTTGCAACCGCCTGCAGCCGCTGCCGGAGCGCGGGGTCGATCGGATCGATCGAATCTATCGGGGGCGTCATGCTGGCAGCAGCTTCGATTGTGCCAACGTATCGGCCACGTCCTTCAACCCCAGCCGCTCGAGCGTCGGCCGCGTGGTCGCCCCGGTCGTCCGATCCCAGCCGAGCTCGTCGTAGAACATGTCCTTCGCGACCTCTGCGTCGGCCCGTTCCATCTTTGCGGAACCCGGTGTAAACGCGGTCGTCTGGCCGGGCTCGTCGAACGCCCACGGCGGGATGGTGTCGTGCTCGGTGCGCATGTCGACCGTGTTCATGTCGCGCATCGTCAGCGCGCGGTGAAGGTTCAAGAGGCGCTCGCAGACCACGTCGAGCTCGTCGGCGTTCTTCTTGTCACCGGTGACTGCCGCGTACATCTGCGCTTCGATCGTCGGGTCCCCCTCATAGTTGCGCGACTTCAGCGGCGAGACCGCGAGCGGCCACGTGTAGCCGCAGAGCGTGAGCGAGTTGTGGAGCTCGTTGCGGAGGAGCGACCACTTCGCAAACCGTGCCTTGCCCGGATTCATCCGGGTGTAATGGCGCGGCTCGTCGATCGCGCCGGCTCCCCAGAGCTTCTCGCCGATCGCTTTCTGATGACTGGTGGGCAGGCCGCAGCCGACGAAGTTCGAATGCGAATGGCACGAGGGATCCCGGTTGTAGGGAAGCTGTATGAGCATGCCCACCTGCGCGTTCGCTTCGGGCCCGTGATGCCGCGGGCTCCCCATCTTCCAATACGAGACGCGTTCATCGGTGAAGTACGACTCCGGAAAGTTCCAGCGGGCAGCGAGACGGCCGGGCCCTTCGCCGAGCGCATCGCCCAGCTCGCCGGTGCGATACGCGACGCGCTTGTAGAGGTCGAGGAGGAATCCGGGATCCCCCTTTTCGTAACTACTCCATGGAATCGCGTTGTATTCGTCGGCGGGGAGGTTCGCCTTGATCAGGCCGTTGCGATAGGCCCAGCTGAAATCGCGCTCCATCTGGCTGTAGTGCGTCCAGATGCCGTAGTCGTCGATCAGCTGTATGCCGACGGTGGACTGCTCGATGCGCAGCTCGGGGTCGCGGCCGCCGGGCAGCTTCTGATAGAACGTGTCGCTTCTCAGCCGCTCGCAGGTGCTCGTGACGTACCGGCTGACGCCGAATCTCTCGATCTGCGGCACGTCGAGATACCAGTGGCAGCGAATCGGACACGACGCGCAGCCGCCCATGCGGACGGTGTATTTTTCGGCGGCGGGACCGAGATCGTAGACCGCTTTGTTCGTGCGAAGTCCAATCGAGTTCAGGTCGGAAGGATTACATTCACCGGTCTCGACCGGCGGGCTTGCCGCGCCCCAGAACAATCCTTTCTTCGCCGTCCATCGAGTGGGCGCGACGAACTCCGCCCACGGCTGCCGGCTGCTGGGCACCACATGCTGGTTGTTGGCACCCATGCTCGAGATGATGTAGTAATGCAGCTTCTTCCAGTCCTGCCTGTTGGCCGCGATCTGCACCGCGCCGGTGCCTTTCACCGCGATGGCCTTCAGCTTCTTCGAGCCGAACACACCGCCGACGCCGCCTGCCGAGTGACTGGCATTGTTGAGGACAGCCATCCGGACGAGGTTCTCGCCCGCCTGACCGATCGCGGCGACCTGCACGTCGGGACCCATCTCCTGCGCAATGGACGACGTCGCGCGGCGGATGCCGCTGCCCCACAGGTGCGACGCGTCGCGAAGCTTGACGGTGTCGTCGACGATCGCCAGGTAGACCGGTGTGTCCGACGTGCCTTCGATGATCACGTGATCCCATCCGGCATATTTCAGCTCGGCGCCCCACATGCCGCCCATGTGTCCGGTCGCGACGAGATCGTGCGGGTAGGATGGAGGAAAGATCGTCGTCACCGACACGCGTCCGCTGGTCGGGGCGCTCGTGCCGGTGAGCGGGCCGGTGCCGAGCACGATCTTGTTGGCTTCGTCGAAGCACTTCGTTCCGGCCGGCACCTCATCCCACAGCACGCGGTAGCCGACGCCGGAGCCGCCGAGGTAATCCTTGTATTTAGCGATCGTGTCTTCCGTCGAGATCCGTCTCGTCGACAGATTGACGCGCAGTGTTTTTCCGGTCCAGCCTCCGTAACCCATGATGGCCCGCTCCCTCTCCTGAATGCCGCGGCTACGGCTTGATGTCGTGGCAACTGCCACAACCGGCGGTCTTGTAGTCCTTCCCCACCGGCAGCGTCGCCTGCCGAATCGGAACGCCGCGCGAGAGATCGCGCCACGGGACATATCGCAGCGCGCCGGTGGAGCACACCTGAACGCATTCGGGATTGCCATCGCACAGGAAGCACTTCGTGGCCTTGTCCGCCACGTCGTCGAACGACATCATTTCCCACGGACACGCGCGCTGGCAGATCTTGCAGCCCGTGCAGGCCTCCGGGTTCACCATGCGGGCTTTGGTCTTCGGATGCGTCACGATCGCATCGTTCGGGCAGGCGGTGGCGCACGGGACGGGATGCGGACACTGGCGGCAGGTGTCCTGCACGATGCGGAAGTTGCCGAACTCTCCCATGCTGTTGCTTCGGCCGAACCCCGCCTGCTGCCCTCGCGGCCCGAAGTTGTAGTTGCGCGTGATCTTGACGCGCGCCATCGACGGCTGCGCCCGTCCGTTGTTGAATTCGGTGCACGCGAGCTCGCACCGGCGGCAACCGACGCATCGCGTGCTGTCGGCCACGATCAGCCCTTCGGAATTTTCCGTGATGATGAGCGGTTGGCCCGCCGCAACCGCCCACGCCGTGCACACCGGCGCCATGACGGTGGTGCCGAGCGCAACTTTCAGAAAGCCGCGTCTCGTGGTGGCCTTCGACAATTTCAGGTGGTCGGCAAGCTCGTCGAACAGTTCTGCATCATCAGGCATACGGACACCAGCCTGCGGAAAATCTGGCGGCGATTGGGAGAAAATCAGTGGATTTCGCTGGGTTCGCCGCGATCATCGCGGGTCGGAGCAATAAGCATTCCGCAGGGTACCGCCTGACGGAGAGTTTCGATGCTACATTTGTCCGGTTCCCGGCGCAGAAAGGACCATATGAGCGACACCGTCAAATACGTCCTCGACGAATCTCGCATCCCGAAGCATTGGTACAACCTCGTCGCCGATTTGCCCGCACCTGTGCCTCCCGTGCTGCACCCGGGGACGCTGAAGCCTGTGGGACCCGACGACCTGGCGCCGTTGTTTCCCATGTCGCTCATCATGCAGGAGGTGTCGACCGATCGCGAGATCGAGATCCCCGAACCCGTCCGCGATGTCTACCGGCAGTGGCGTCCAAGCCCGATGTTCCGGGCACGCCGCCTCGAGCGCGCACTGCAGACGCCCGCGCGGATCTATTACAAGTACGAGGGCGTCAGCCCCGCGGGCAGTCACAAACCGAACACCGCGGTCGCGCAGGCGTTCTACAACAAGGACGCCGGCGTGAAGAAGATCGTCACAGAGACCGGCGCCGGACAATGGGGATCGGCGCTGGCGTTCGCCGGCGCGGTCTTCGGGCTTGAGATTCAGGTGTTCATGGTGCGGGTTTCCTACAATCAGAAACCCTACCGCCGCGCGTTCATGGAGACAATGGGCGCCCGCTGTGTGGCGAGTCCATCGATGGAGACCAACTTCGGCCGGCAGGTGCTGGCTGCCACGCCCGACAGCAACGGCAGCCTCGGCATCGCGATCTCGGAAGCGGTGGAAGTCGCCGCCGGCCGCGACGACACCAAGTACGCGCTGGGATCGGTGCTGAATCACGTCCTGCTGCACCAGACCGTCATCGGTCTCGAGGCCATCGCGCAGATGGAGATCGCCGACGATTATCCTGACATCGTGGTCGGCTGCACGGGCGGCGGCTCGAACTTCGCCGGCATTGCGTTTCCCTTCATCGGCGCACAGCTTCGCGGAGGCAGGAAGGTTCGCGTGATTGCGGTCGAGCCGGCGGCGTGCCCCAGCTTGACGCGTGGGCAGTACGCCTACGACTTCGGCGACACCGGGCACCTGACGCCGTTGGCGAAGATGCACACGCTCGGCTCCGCGTTTGTTCCTCCGGGCTTTCATGCCGGCGGCCTTCGGTATCACGGCATGGCCCCGCTCGTCTCACATCTGAAGCAGCTCGATCTGATCGAGGCGCGAGCTTTTCATCAGACGCAGTGTTTCCAGGCCGGCGTGTTCTTCGCCAAGCACGAGGGAATCGTGCCGGCGCCTGAGGCAAACCATGCCGTGAAAGGGGCGATCGACGAGGCGGTCCGCTGCAAGGAGGACGGCATCTCGAAAGCCATTCTGTTCAACTTATGCGGGCACGGTCATTTCGACATGCAGGCGTACGCGGACCACTTCGCGGGCACGCTCACCGACGTGACGTACGACGAGCGGGAGCTGGCAATGGCGCTGGCCGGTCTCCCGTCGGTCCCCTAGCCCGGCAGGCGGGCCGGGTCCCGCGAAACCACGTCTGAGGGCGCTATTCCAGCCAGGGTATGCGGAAGCCCGAGATCGGCATAGAATCATGGGATCCGGCCGTTCGGCGGACACTTAGACTCGGAGGCGACGATGACAGGAACGATCGCAAGACTGCAGTTGGAAAAGGGGTTTGGATTCATCAAGGACAGCGCGGGGCAGGATTACTTTTTCCACCGCAGCGCCGTGGTTGGTGAGGGGATGGAGAACCTGCGCGAGGGGGACTCCGTGGAGTTCACCGTGGGCCAGGGCCCGAAAGGTCCGCGCGCGGAGAGCGTCCGCCGTACCTCGACCTAACCACCGCCAAGCAGCCTTACAGGGAAATGCCGGGAGCCCGTTGTGCTCCCGGCCAATCCACTCCGCCGTCATTCGTACGGCGGCAGCTTCACTCCCAGCATCACCCGCAGATAGTTGATGTTGTGCGACAGGTAATCGTCGACTGCGAGGTCGAGGTTTCCGCCGATCGCGTCGAAGCCATCGTCGCCGGCCCGCGGTCCGTCGACATCGAAAATCGCCCAACCCTTGTAGCGCCGATCGCGCAGCACCTTGAAGACCGCCTGGAAGTCGACGCCGCCTCCGCCGAGGTTGTGGTACACGCTCGCGACCTTGTGCTGCTCCTGCGTCGGCGTTGAGGTGTTGCCGCGGTACTTCGCGTACGTATCTTTAAGATGCACGAGCGCGAGCCGCGGGAAGTAATCGTTGATGAGCTGCGCGGCGTCGGCGCCGCCCAGCGTGAGATGTCCGGTGTCGGCCGTCAGCCACACATACTTGGGATCGGTCAGCTCCATCGCCCGGCGCACTTCTCGTTCGCGCTCCAATGGTCCCCAGATGTGCGGGTGCGGCGCCATCCGAATGCCCATCTCAATCGTCTGACGGCCGATTTCATTCAGCGTGTTCGCGAGCCGCTTGAGCTGATCGTCGCTCGGGCCGCCGGCCGGCCGCTGCCCCATGTTGCATTTCCACAGCGTCGCGCCGAGCGGCTGCAGAAACTCGCGCGCGAATGCCACGTGGTCGGCAATCGTCTTCGGAGTCTGTTCGGGATCGATGAAGTTCGTCGACTGCCCCATCGCGCCGTTCGAGCAATCGATGAACGTGACGCCGGCATCGTCGAACATCTTCTTGAGCGCCATCGGATTTTTCCGATACTGCTCGATGTTGTTCGGGTACGGCTCGATGCCCTGCAGTCCGAGCGCCGCGACCCTCTTGATGGCCCAGGCGATGTCGTGCTGCCTGCCCCAGATGGAGCTGGTCGTGCCGAACAGAATGTCAGGATTCACGGGATCGAGCGGCTTGTGATTTACCGCGCCCCACACGCTCGACGGCCCGAAGACGCTCGCCGCCGCCGTCATGGCGGCCAGCGAGCACGCGGATGAGATGAATTCACGCCTGTTAGACATGGTGACGTCCTTTCGTTGGTGGCCTACTTCTTCAGCCTTGTGTCCGCGCGATAGTCCTTCCACACGAATTCGAGCGCGTTCGGCAGCGTCTGCGCTTTGACGCTGCGATCGCAGTGCCCGGCATTGCGCGCAAACACGAACTGGTACTTGTAGCCCTTCGCCGCCAGCTCTCTTGCCATGTTCTGGTTCGCGAGCACCCAGTCGTGCATGCCGTCGCTCTCGCTGAAGTTGTCGCGATCGCTGATGTGCATCCAGATGCGCAGCGGCTTCACCGGGCTCTTCGGGACGAGCGTCCGGTGAAATTCCCACGCGCCGCCGGGCGTTTCGGGATTGTACGGCCACTGCTGATTCACGTACGTGCCCGAGTACGTGAGCACTCGGTGATACAGATCCGGGCGATACCACGCCATGGCCGTCGCGGCCGAGCCGCCAGAGCTGCATCCCATGGTTGCGCGCGCGTCGGGGTCTTTCGTGATGCGAACCTTGTACTGCTTCTCGACGAGCGGCAGCACCTCGGTCTCCACAAATTGCGCGTACAGCCCGGACATCGTGTCGTACTCAAGGCCGCGCTGGCTGCCCTGCGCGTCGCCGCTGCCGTTGCCGATCGAGACGGCGATCATCGCGGGCACGCGCTTCTGCGCGATCAGGTTGTCGAGCGTCGTGAACAACATCTGGTCCGGACCGTCCGCGCCGACGATGACCGGCGCAATCGTGCCGGGCACGTACTGCTGGGGCACGTACACCGCCACGCGGCGAGTGTAGGGCGCGGGACCGCTGTTGACGATGCGCTTCGCCGGGTCGTTCGGGTCGACCGTCGCGCGCGATCCAGGCACGCGCGCGATGCCAGGATACATCTTGCTGTCGGTCGATTCCATCGTGAAGTTGTGCACCGTGCCCTGCGGCACGCCCGGCTGCACCTGTGTGTCGGGCAAGGGCGCGTGCGTCGGGCCGATCACGAAATTGCCGAGCGCATCGGCCGGAGGAACAGCGCCATCAGGCAGCATCGTTGCCGCCACATAGCCGGGCGACTGCGGATCGCGCGTCGGCGCGGGGTTGCCGCGCCCGCGTGCGGGCGGCGTCGGCGGCGCGGGGGTCGTCGCGGCCGGCTCCTGAGCGCCTGGCGGCGTGGCCGCCGGCTGCTGCGGAGCGGGAGCGTTCTGGGCCATCGCGGCGGCCCCGATGGCGACGAATCCGACGACGATCGCAATGCTCAATCCTGGTGTGTTCATGACCTCAGATTCCTGTCCCAGCGAGACCCTGACACGCACAGTGCGGGAAGCCAGAATCATACACATCTTGCGCGGATTCGCACGCAGTTATCGTCGCGGCGGTGGCGCGGCAATGTGCTCAATTGCACAGCGTGCTCGGTGGGCAGCGCCCATAGTACAAGCGTGATTGCCAAGTGTTTCTGTTCCGTCCTCTTGGCGTGTGTCGGATTCGTCGCACTTCCATCGATGTCCAGGGCGCAGAGCGCGCCGGTGGATCTGGCCAATGCCACGCTGGAAGAGCTGATGGACATGCACGTCACGTCAGCCGCCAGGAAGAGCCAGAGGGCCGAGGATGTGCCCGCCGCGATGTATGTCATCACGGCCCGGGACATACGCCAGTCGGGCCTGATGACGCTGCCGGAGATCCTCAGGCTGGCTCCCGGTGTCCAGGTCGCGCAGGTGAGCGCCAGCAAGTGGGCCGTATCGATCCGCGGCTTCAACAGCCCGTTCTCCAACAAGCTGCTCGTGCTGATCGACGGCCGCTCCGTCTACAGCCGCACGTTTTCGGGGGTGTTCTGGGACCTGAACAACGTGATGGTGTCCGACATCGACCGCATCGAGGTGATTCGCGGCCCTGGCGGCGTGGCGTGGGGCGCGAACGCGGTCAACGGCGTCATCTCCATCATCACCCGCCCGGCCACCGAGCAGCAGGGGCTCGATGTGCGGTTGAGCGCCGGCACCTTCGCTCGAGCGGGCCTCGGCGTGCGCTATGGCGGCACCGTCGGCAGCACCGCGTACCGCGTGTTCTCTCAGTTCTCGAAGCACGCGGATTCCTGGCCGGGGGAGCGAACCCGCTTCAAGGACAAGTGGCGCTCCTCGATGAGCGGCGCGCGGGTCGATTGGGCGCGCGGGCCCGACGCCATCCTGGCGCAGGGGCACTTCGCGGAAAACCGCACCAGGGCGGGATGGTTCGCGCTGCCGAGCCTGGTGCCAGGTCTGTTGCCATCAACCGATGGCGTCTCACACGCGCACGAGATTAGTGTCCTCGGGCGCTGGACGCGCACGTCGACGAGCGGCAATATCCTGCAGGTGCAGGGTTACCACACCATCTTGCATCGCGACGAGCCGATCATGCGCTTCGTCGAAGCGTCGAGTGACGTCGACGCGCAGTACGAAACGAGGCTCGGTTCACGCCACGGCCTGGTGTTCGGCGGCGGGTATCGTCACGTCGATGTGTCCGTCGACGATACGGTGACCGTACAGATGGGATCGAGCCAGATCGAGACGTTCAACGCCTTTATTCAGGATGAGATTTCGGTGCGCAAGGGTGTTGCGCTGACGCTCGGCTCCAAGCTCGATTACGACACGTTCGGCGGCTGGGGCGTGCTGCCGTCGGCGCGCGCCATCTGGGAGGCCACGCCGCATCAGCGCGTGTGGGCAGCCGCATCACGCGCCCGGCGCACCCCTTCCAACGCCGATCGCAGCGTCCAGCTCAATCTTGGTGTCACGCCCGGCGAATTCCTGCCCATTCTGCTGGCCACCAAGGGGAGCCAGAGCTTCCGCTCCGAACGGTTGCTGCAACTCGAAGGGGGGCACCGCCTGCGGATCGGGTCCACCGCCTCAGTCGAGACCACCGTCTTCACCGGGTCGTATACCGATCTCTCGACATCCGAGCCGTTCCAGCCGCGCGTTGAACTGACGCCCGCGCCGGCGCACGTGCTGGCCGGCGTGGTGTTTGAAAACATGTTGAATGCGCGAGTCAGCGGAATCGAGCTGGACGCGCGCTGGAATCCGTTGCCGCGGTGGGAGCTCGAAACATCCTATTCCCGGCTTCATCTGACTGCGGATCCGGATGCGGGCAGCCTTGACGCATCGGCCGCAACGACGGACGGGTCCGCGCCAAAGCATCAGTGGCAGGCGCGGACCGCAATCACACTGCGGCCGGGCGTCCAGGTTCGGGCGTCCATCTGGCGGGTGGGAAAACTCGAGCAACTGGCGGTCGCTGCATATACGCGGGTCGACGCCAACGCGGAATTCAGGCTGAACCGCCGAATGACTGCCGCTGTCGTAGGACAGAACCTCTCGAGCCGCCGGCATGTGGAATTCGCGAGCCAGGCCATCTTCGTGACGTCCCACGTTCCGCGCAGCGTGCGCCTCGATCTTCGATGGGAGTTCTGATTCGCTCGTTCGCCGCGATCGTCACGGTCCTTGCGGGAATGGCGGCAGCCGCCATCCATGTGGATGCGCAGGGCGTCTCGACGCCCGGGTTGACCGCGGCGTTCATCTTCAACTTCGTGAAGTTCACGACGTGGCCTGACGATGCGCTGCGCGATGGCGGCACCATCGTGATCTGCGTCGCCGGCAGCGATCGGGTCGCCGACGCGCTCTCGCAGCTGACCCGTGACAAAGCGGTCGAAGGACACCCCCTCGCGATCCGTCGAATCGATCTCGACCGCCCCGTCACCGAGTGCCACGTCGTCTTCGGCGCGTCGCTCAACAAGGCGCGTGCGCAGGAGCTGGTTCGCGCTGCGGCAGGCCGCCCGATTCTGACGGTGAGCGACTTCGAGGATTTCGCCATGCACGGCGGCGTGGCGAACTTCTTCATCGACGGCGGGAGGATGCGGTTTGCGGTGAACCCCGACGCCGCCGACCGCGTGCGGCTGCGCATCAGCTCCAACCTCCTCGCCCTCGCCAAGGTCGTCCGCGATGCGCCCGCCGCTCGCTAACGGCAGCGGAAAGGGAGTAATCTTCACTCATGCACAGACTCTTTTTTGTCTTCCTGAGCATGCTCTCACTCGGTGTTGCCGCGGCCTGCCGCTCGACCTCCGCGCCCCCGGCGCAGAGTGCGGCCTCGGCCGACACGTGGGCTGTCGTCGATGGGCGCGAAATCAGGCGCGCCGACGTCGACAAGGCGTATCAGCGGTCGGGCAACGCCGCGCAGGGGCTGGCTGAGGAGGAAATCCTCGCCGCCAAGCTGAGCCTGCTCGACGACCTCATCCTTCAGGACATCCTCATCGCCAAAGCCGGACCGCTGAAAGTCGCGGTCGCCGACAGCGAGCTGGACAAGGCCTTCGAAGACGCCAAGAAGAACATTCCGGACGAGGCCTTTCAGCAGGAGTTGACCAAGCGCGGCGTGACGGCCGCGGACATGCGCGATGGACTCCGTCGCGATCTGCTCAGCCAGAAAGTGATCGATCATGAGGTCGGTTCCAAGATCGCCGTGACGTCACAGGACGTGAGCGACTTCTTTCTTGCGAATCGCAGCCAGTTTAACCTGTCCGAAGAGTCCTACCATCTCGCGCAAATCGTCGTAACCCCGGTGCGCGAGCCGCAAGTGGCCAACCGCACGGGAGATGATGCGGCGACGCCGCAGGCGGCGGCGGAAAAAGTGAAGATGCTGATGGAGCGGTTGAAAGCCGGCGCGAACTTCGCCGAGCTCGCGATGGGCTACTCCGAGGATCCTGAGACGGCGCCACGCGGCGGAGACCTCGGCCTCGTGCCGATATCGAGGCTGAAGCAGTTGCCCCCGCAACTGCAGGCCGTCGTGTTGAAGAAGGCGCCGGGCACCGTGAACGTGGCGAGCATGGGCGGCGCACATACGCTCGTGCTGATCGTCGCGCACGAGCAAGCCGGTCAGCGGGATTTATCGACGCCCGGCGTGAGCGATCGGATTACAGAGGCGCTGAAGGCGCGCAAGGAACAAGTGTTGCGCGCGGCGTATCTGACGGCTGCGCGGAGCGACGCGGACGTCGTCAATCACCTCGCGCGCCGCATCGTCGAGGGACAAGGGAAATTGCCGAAACCGTAGAGTCTGGGTTTCACGGAGTTGCGGAGGCGAGCGCCCGCATCGGCGATCGAGCGTCGATCACCGGCCCTTCAGAGCACCACGCAGCTTGTCCGCAATTGATCCCATCGCAGGTTCGGGCGCATCGTCCGGCTGCGGCTGCTCGGCTTCGTTTCGCTGAAGCGGCGACCCGTCCGCCGAAGCGCGAAGCGCGAAGGTGGAAGACGCGAAAACGGAGCCTTCGTCGAGAAGCCGCACGCCGATGCGCTTCTGCGCGGTGTCGATGCTGAGAATCTCGAACGCCCCCGTCATGCCCGCGGGCACTGACGCCCGCCACTCACCTGCGCGGCCGGGCGCAAACGTGGAGACGTGCGCCAGCCCTTCGATGCCCGGCTCCAGCTCCACGAACGCGCCGAACTCCGCGACGCGCGTGACGCGACCCGCCAGCACCTGCCCCACCGTGTATCGGGATGACACCGTGCTCCACGGATCGTCCAGCAGTTGTTTCAACCCGAGCGAGATCTTCTGCGTCGCTTCGTCGACGCGCAGCACTTTCACCGTGATCTGATCGCCGGGCGCGACGATCTCACTGGGAGTGGTCGAGCGCGACCAGCTCATTTCAGACACATGAAGCAAACCCTGGATGCCACCGCCGAGATCGATGAAGGCGCCGAAGTCGAGCACTGATGCGACGCGCCCGCTGAGCACCGCGCCCGGGACGACCGCCTTGCGCATTTCCGCGGCGCTCGCGCGCTGCTCTTCTTCGAGATGCTTGCGCCGCGACAGCACGACGTCTTTCCCGCCGTTCTTGTACTCGATGACGCGAAACGCGTAGGTCTTGCCTTCGTGCACGGCCGGGTCCGCGGTGCGCGCGATGTCGATCTGCGACAGTGGACAGAACGCGCGTTCCCGCGCGATGCGCACCTCGTAGCCCCCCTTCACGACCTTCTCCACTTTGCCCTCGACAGCGACACCGGCCCGGAACGCGTCCTCGAGCTCGCGCTGCGTGGCGGCATTTCGCACCCCCCTGCGCGACAGCACGATGCCGCCGCCCGTGGAGACGACCCTCGCCTGAATGCGATCGCCGATCGACACCTCGACATCGCCGTCAGCATCTTTCAGCTCTGCCAGGTCGATTTCGGCTTCGCCTTTCCCGCCGACGTTGACGAAGGCGACCTTCGGGCCGAACCCGACGATGGTGCCCTCGATGGTCTGCCCGCGGGTGAACTGGCGCGCCTTGACGGACGCTTCGAACATCGACGCGAAATCTTCCTCCTGCTCGCTCACGTTCCTCATTATATGAGGCCCGGATCGGTTCGCGCTTGACAAGCCCCCGGCGCGAATCATAATCGGCGTAATCACAACCCCAGGCCGTCAACACATCACCTATTCACGGGAGAATTTCATGAAGACGAGAACAGTTTTGCTGGCAGGCGTGGCGGCAGCCATCCTGACCGCGATGTCGGCCAGCGCTCAGCAGCCAGTGTCGCCGCCGAACGCAGCGCTGCCGGACATGCCGAAACAGACCACGCGCACGGGCAAGCGGGTCAATCGCGTCATCGACATGTGGCTGAAGAACCAGCCGGTGTATTACGCGCAGATCAGCGGCGGCGGCTATGAAGAAGGCAAGAAGATGGCGGCCACCAGGGCCGACTACATCACCTATGAAATGGAGCACGGCCCGCTCGACTTCAAGGAGCTGCGGGAGTTCATGCGCGGCCTGGTGGAGGCGGGCCCGACCCGTACCGGCCACAAGACGCCGGCCGTGGTCGTCACCCTGCCGATTTCCGGCACAACCGACGCGTTGCGCGCCAACGCCTGGATGATCCAGCAGACCCTGGCAACGGGCGTCCACGGCATCCTGCTGTGCAACTCCGAAAGCCCCGAAGCGGCGCGCCTCATGATCGAAGCCGCGCGCTATCCGTTCGCGCCTCGGGTCGACGGCCTGCCGCAGGGCACCCGCGGCAACGGCTCGCAGGGCTATGCCTCAACGGTGTGGGGCGTGACCGCCCAGGAATATATGCGCATCGCCGATCCCTGGCCGATGAACCCCGATGGCGAGCTGATCTTCGGCCTGAAGATCGAGAACCCGCGCGCTGACGCGAACGTCGAAGCGTCGGTCCGCGTGCCGGGTATCGCGTTCGCGGAGTGGGGTCCGGGCGATCATGGCTTCTACCTCATGGGCCGCCCCGGCACCTATCAGGGCGGCGGCGAACAGGCAGAGAACATGGCGGCGGTGCGACGTCGTGTGCTCGATGCCACCAAGAAGGCGGGGGTCAAGTTCCTCAATTCCTGCAACGAGAAGAATGTGATCGACCAGCTCAAGGAAGGTGTGATGATCTGCACGGGCGGCGACGGACCTGGCGCGGACATCGGCCGCAAATTCACCAACCGGACGGATCCGTTCTAGAAAGTGGAAAGTAATAAGTGGAAAGTGGAAAGTGGAAAGTAAGGGCCCCCGCGCGCGAACAGTGCGCGGGGGCTTGTTTGCGTCTTGAAGCCGCAGCCGACTAGCGCAGTAATTGCTTGGACCCTTGCCGCCGCAGCGCCGCAGCGAGGCGCGCGAGGTATTCGCTCCGCGGAATGGCGATCGCGCCGAGCGATGCCAGGTGCTCACTGCACCACTGCACGTCGAGCAGCGTCATTCGGCTCGACCGCATGAGATCCACCAGCGCCATCAACGCGACCTTCGATGCGTCGCGCCGGAGGTGAAACATCGATTCGCCTGAGAAATACCCGTCAATCCGAAGGCCGTACAGGCCACCCACGAGGTGGTCGCTCCGATCGAACACCTCGATGCTGTGCGCCCAGCCCATCTCGTGCAGCCGCGTGTAGCCTTCGATGAATTCCTCGGTGATCCAGGTGGGTCCACGCAACGGATCGGCGCAGGCGCGCATGACGCGCGTGAAGCAGGTATCCACGCGAATCTCGAAGCGCTTGGCGCTCTGCCGCATCGACCGCGTGACGCGCAGACCGTCGAGCGGCAGAATGCCCCGCGGATCGGGTGACCACCAGCCAAGCCGATCGCCCAGCTCATCGACTCCCATCGGGAACATGCCGCGCCGATAGGCATCGATCACCGCAGAGGGTTCGAGGTCGGCGCCCACGGCCAGGAGATCGCTGTCGGGCCACTCCGACGCCGGCGGGAGCCGCCAGCGGCTCTTCCCCACGGGCTGCGGCGCTGATTCCCAGCTCGTCATCAGCGCGATCTTATCGTCAGCAATCACCTCACGACGCTGCGGTCTCGAACATCCCCGCCGGACCTCCGCCCTGTCGATCCAGCGCGTGGCGCGCCTTTATGTCGAGCAATCGCAGGCTATGCTCCGCAGTCACTTTCGCCGCCCACGCAAACACCAACGCCGCCAGCACCGTCGTCAATCGGCTGCGGAAGATGAATTGCGCCTGGACTACCCACGCGACGCCGGCCGCGACGGGCCCGAACAGGATGAACGACACGATCGCGGCCGACCGCTCGGCGCTGGGAGCGCTCGTAAACGGCAGCGCTTCCAGTAGCAGCAGTTGCAGGCCGAACATCAACGACGCGACAGCGAGCCCGTACCCGGCAAAGAGTGCAGCATCCGGCGCGCCCCAGTACGCAGAAAGGACAATCATCACAACAACGAAGGGCAGCGCCAGAAATGGCAACCAGAGCGACCAGTAGACGCCCCGCACGAAGCCGCGCAATCCGATTGCTGGTGTGACGACGAAGACCCAGGCGCCGCGATAGTGATCGGAATACGCGAGTATCTGACAAATGCCCAGCGTGATCAGCGAAAGAACCACGGGCAACAACCCGACGACGGAAAAGCGGCCGGCACCAAAGGGCGCCACGTCAACGCCGGTGCGGAACACGACGGGACCCATCAACAACATCGGCAAGGCGAGGGGGATGATGCCGCGGCGGAACTGCCAGTCGCGCCGCATCATGCTCGACATGAATCCCAATGCGGCCTGTCCGGAAGGCCGTCCGCTCAGCGTGCGCACGATGCGGCCCAGCGGCGATCCTCGCAGCGGCCCGCGCGCGCGCCTGCCGCGCGATCGCATGACTCCGACGATACGCGTCATGTATCCCGCCGACAGCGATCGCACACCGAAGCCGATGAAGATCGCCGATACGATCATGCTGACCGCCGCCGGCCAACGCAACGACACCCGGCCGCCAGGTTCCGAAGCGGCCTCCTGGCCACATTGAACCCGAGCGGCAGCATCGAGGCCACCAGCTGCACCCATAGCGCCGCACTCCTCACCCGCGACGCCGGCAGGATTCGGAATAGCAGGCCGAACACCGCGCATGCCACCAGGGCGAGAAAGAGCCCCGCAGCGCAGGCGGCCACGAAGTGCGTGACCGGATAGAACCAGCGCGCCTCGGGCTTCACCAGGCCGGTGAGGGCGGCGGGCCCGTTGAGCGCGACCGTCGCGCGCAGCACGACGATCACGAGATAGGTCAGCTTGGCAGCGAAGTAGGTGGCGCCGGCGATCGGACGGTGCGCCAGCACGGCGGCCTCAGCAGGGTTGAGAAACGAGTTCGACGCCTCCATGACGAGCAACATGAACAACACCAGCGAGCTCACCGCCAGAGTGATCATGTTGAACGTCGCGAGCGACCCGTCGCCGAATGCGAACAAGGCGAGGATTGCACCTGATACTGCCGCGGCTGGACGCCAACGGCGGTCAGCAGCGTTCGCCCCGCGCCGAACGACGCAAGCGTCTTCACGTCGTCAGGCCTTTCAGGAGGCGCTCGATCCGCGGCTCCGCGCTTTCGGCGTGCGTCAGATCGCGGAAGACAGCCTCGAGGCTCGCTCTCCACGTCGAGACCGGTCAGCGGCTCGTCGAGAAAAATGACGTCCGGGTTGTGCAGAAGCGCGGCGGAGATCAGCACCTTCTGACGCATGCCCTTCGAAAAGCTGCCGAGCTCGCTGTGACCGTGATCGGTGAGCTCGAAAGCGTCGAGCAGGGCGTCGATCCGGGGGAACAGCGACGAATCTTCGAGATCGTGCAGACGCCCGCAGAGCTCGAGGAACTCACGCGCGCTCAAGGTTTCGTACAGCTCGGCCGCTTCCGGCACGTAGCCGATTCGCTGTTTCAATTCCCTGGCATGGGCGGGCAGGGAGAACCCCTGCACCTCCACGCGTCCGGAGCCAGGCGCGAGGATGCCGGTCAGGATCTTGATGGTGGTCGACTTGCCGGCTCCGTTGGGCCCGAGCAGTCCGGTGACTTCTCCGGGGGCGATCTCGAAACTGAGGCCGTGCAGGACTTCCTCGCTCGAATAGCGGAACCGGAGGTTCTCCACGAGGATTGATGGGGGCATCCGCGCCGGATCTTATCGTTTTTGACGCGTCCGCCCGGCCGGCTTGATCGACCACGGCAAAGAGGCTAGTGTGCCCGCATATGAAGGGAGCACACATGTCGAGTCGACGATTACTGCAGGTCCTCGTCCTGGGTTCAATGGCGTTTGCGGCGTCATCGCCGGCATTATGGGCACAGCCGCCGGCTCAGCCGCAGACGCAGGGACGAGGCGGCCGCGGATTCGTCCCCGTCCAGATTGGTCCGTCCGCGCCGGTCCCGCCTGAAGTGACCATGCTGCGGCCGAGCGCGGCCGAGCTCACGGAGCTCAATCAGGCGCTCAAGACCTTCGTCGACACCAACACATCCCAGGCGAAGGACCTGCTGAAGAAGTACGAGTCGCTCGTCATGATCGAGCCGCCGCGCCTGAACACGGCCGCGACGTTCACGCAGACCAACCAGCGGCAGGGAGAGCGGCACCTTGGGTTCGTCGAGATTGCCCAGGCCGGCAACATCGACCTGCTGCTCCACGGCGATTCGATTACCGATTGGTGGGTTCAGAACGAGGAGAACGCCCAGATCTTCCGCAAATATTTCGGTCATCTTCGAACGGCGAACTTTGCGATTGCCGGCGACACCACGCAGGGAGTCCTGTGGGGGCTGAGAAACGGCGAAGGGCAGGGTTTCCAGCCCAAGGCCGTCATGCTGATGATCGGCACGAACAACAACAACACGCACACGGCTCCCGAGGTCGCGGAAGGCATCGGTGCCGTGGTGCTCGAGCTGCGGCGAAATTTTCCGGACGCGAAGATTCTGCTGCTGGCAATCTTTCCGCGCAGCGTGCCGATCGACCCCGTGAGAGAGAAACTGTCCGAGGTAAACCGGTTGATTTCCAGGCTGGACGATCAGCGCAACGTGTTTTTCATGGACATCGGACCGAAGTTCCTCGATGAGAAGGGCGTGTTCCTGCCAGATACGTTCAGACCCGACAACCTGCATCCGGTCGCCGGCGGGTATGAAATCTGGGGAGCGGCCGTCAAGGACAAGCTGGCCGAGCTGATGAAGTAGCAGCGCTCTCGCCGCCGTAGATCCTGCGCAGGAAATACAGGCTCACGTGGACCAGCCCGATCAGGACCGGCACCTCCACCAGCGGTCCCACGACCGTGGCGAACGCGATGGGTGAGGTGATGCCGAACACCGCAATGGACACCGCGATGGCCAACTCGAAGTTATTGCCCGAGGCCGTGAAGGCCAGCGTCGCGGCCCGCGAGTAATCCGCCCCGATCTTCCAGGCCATGAAGAAGCTGATCAGGAACATGACCGCGAAGTAGGTGCTGAGCGGAATCGCGATCCACAGCACATCCAGCGGCTGCGACACGATCCGCTCCCCCTGCATCGAAAACATCACGACGATCGTGAACAGGAGCGCGACGAGCGTCATTGGCGAGATGATCGGCACGAAGACGCGGGTGTACCAGTCGCGCCCTTTCAGCGGCACGAGGATCACCCGGCTGAGGATGCCTGCCGCGAACGGAATGCCCAGGTAGATCATCACGCTGCCGAAGATCTCGCCGATGCTCACCTCGACGGCCATGCCTGGCAGCCCGAACAGCGGCGGCAGCACGGTCACGAAGATCCAGGCGTACAGACCGAACGTGAGAATCTGGAAGACGCTGTTCACCGCGACCAGGCCGGCGGCGTACTCGCTGTTGCCTCGGGCCAGTTGGTTCCACACCAGCACCATGGCGATGCAGCGGGCAATGCCCACCAGGATCAGTCCCACCATGTAGGAACCCCAGCGCGGATCGGGTCCGAATACCGACGGCGCAATGAACCCGAAAAACGCCACCGACAACCCGAACATGAGGACGGGGCCGACGATCCAGTTCTGCACGAGCGACAATCCCAGGATCCTGAAATCGGCAAAGACCTTCGGCATCAGTTCGTACTGCACCTTCGCCAGTGGCGGGTACATCATCAGGATGAGCCCGACGGCAATGAGCAGGTTCGTATGCTCGCCGATGGTCAGGACCGCATTGAACCGTTCGACGCCGGCTTGAAACACGTAGCCGACAGTCACGCCGAGCCCCATCGCGACGAAGATCCAGACCGCCAGGTAGCGGTCGAGGAATGACAGGTTCTTCGCAACACTCTGCTTCACCATCGAACCATCCTTGCAGAACAAGCGACGTGTTCCACGCGACACCTCACGCGTACGTGGGGGCGACCGTCATGATCTCGGCGTGCCACGGCTCGAGCGCGGTGCGCTTCCCGTGGGCCGCAAGCTCGCGGAGATGCGCAGCCTCATGGCTCCGCCGCGCGCGCAGCACGGGGTCGGTGACGTCGAGCGGCGTCAGGCTCTGGTTGACCACCCACGCGAACGGCGTGATGTCGGCGCGCGCCAGATCGCGTTC
>CAYHHH010000005.1:0-22332 GCA_964356125.1 uncultured Bifidobacteriaceae bacterium
CTGCCGCTGCAGTTCAAGGAAGGCACCACCGCGCAGACCTTGAAGCTCGACGGCACGGAGACCTACGACATCGTCGGCCTCGACGCGAACATCAAGCCGCAGCAAGACCTCACGCTGAAGATCACGCGCAAGGACGGCAGCGTGGAGAACGTGAACGTCCGCTGCCGCATCGATACGCCCATCGAGATCGACTACTACCAACACGGTGGAATTCTGCCGTATGTGCTGCGGCAGTTGGTGGCGAAGGCGTAGTAGGTGGAGCGCCGGTCTCCGACCCGGCGCGAAGCGAGTCCGAACAACGCGCCGGGTCGGAGACCGGCGCTGCCGTTAAGAGGTTGAGCAAAAAATCATGTGAGTCACCGAATCACACATAGGCCATTGTCTAAACAGGAAGCTGCTTTATTACAGAGTTACGGCAGATTGACTCTGGACCATTTGGCTTGGGTGTTTTTGCCGATTTACGGAGGTTTCGCCTTTGGCTTGTTTGGTGGCCGGTTTGTGAATTGGCTCATCAGAAAAGGCGGCGGATTGGAACTCCAGCGTCTGCCAATTTGGTCAGGAACTGTAATCGCTGCCATCGGGATCGTCCGGCGGTTTGGCTGTATCGAACTTTTGCCGCCCGCCGGACAACACTGCGCAGCGATATTGCCAATGAGCAAGTGGAGGTGATTGAGGTTCGCGATGCGGAATTCGTCGAACAGACAGAATACAACGACGAAGGCCCGATTTGCTACATCGACATCGGCGATGGAAAGCTCCTGTTTGTCTGGGGACAGTGGATGTTTGACGAATCGATTTACACCTACGCGGCTCGGTCCAATTTAGAGCGAGAGCAAGAGGACCAGGAAGACTGGCCACCTTTTCCGAGTAGCGCGTTCGTCATTCATCGTGTCATCGAATCAGGACAGGTGTTGAGTATCGAAATTCTCGGCGAGAAGTTGAAGCCTAAGCGCGTCATCAAGTCTCAAGACATTCCTTTGTCTGGGCACCCTGATTCGCTGGTAATGGACGGAAAGTTGGATGACTTGAAATCTGCGATGGCCAATGTAACTCCACGGCCAGAACGTCGAAAGCGTCCGGCGAATCGTTGATAAGATATTCAACACGCCGGGTCGGAGACCGGCGCTCCGAGGGCATGACGCCGCGAACCAAACGTGAATACTTGCGCGAACTGGTAGCCGACAAGAACCGCTGGTCGCGTCCGCTCACGGACGAGGAGCGGGCCCTCGGCTTCCTCGGCTGGCACGAGCGTGGGCTTTGGCGGAGCGCCGAACTCCGATTCGGCGTAGGTAACAGAACGGCGCAATGCCGGTTCGGAGACCGGCGCTCCTTTTGCCGGGAGACGCGCCTGCCCCGGAGCGCCGATTTCCAAAGCGGCATTCGCTTTGACCGAACCACGGTGCCGAATCGGAGTTCGGCGCTCCACACCCAAGGATTGCCTGGCTGGAGGGCGGTGTGCTTCACTTCCAACAAGCCGATTTGGAAATCGGCGCTCCGATGAATGCGAACCGGCCACCACTCACGAAGCGGCAATACCTGCGCGAGCTGGTTTACGAGAAGAACAAGTGGGATGAACCGCTCTCCGACGCCGACAAGGCCAACGGCTTCCTCGGCTGGCACGAGCGCGGATACCTGCCGCACTGCGACAAGCCCGGCCTCGTGCAACTCGTCACGCTGCGTCTCGTCGATTCGTTGCCCACCTCCCGTCGCGGCGAGTGGGAACACTTGCTCAAGATTGAAGACACCCGTGAGCGACGAAAGGAACTGGAATCCTACCTTGACCGTGGAGTCGGCGAATGCTGGCTCCGCGATGTTCGCTTCGCCGCTTGGGTGGAGGAGGCGATGCGCTTTCACCACGGACAGCGATTCGAACTGCTGGCTTGGTGTGTGATGCCGAACCATGTCCATGTGCTCGTCCATGTCTGGGACTGGCCGCTGTGGAAGCTCATCGCCAGTTGGAAGCGGTTCTCAGCGACGCGGGCGTTACGGCTGCTCGAAACCGAGGGCCGGTTCGGAGACCGGCGCTCCGAGCCGGAGCGCCGATTTCCAAATCGGCACGAAGCGGAGGACGAAGAGGCCGAGCCGAATCGGAGTTCGGCGCTCCGGGCGTTCTGGCAGCGCGAGTATTGGGACACGTTCATGCGGAACACCGAGCAGGAGAAGACGGCCATTCGTTACGTCGAGAGCAACCCGGTGAAAGCGAAGTTGTGCCGGACGGCAGAGGAATGGCCGTATAGCAGCGCGCGGTTTCGAGACGAGTATCGAGGGCTGCTTTTGCCCGCGAGGTCGTAGCTTTCGGAGCGCCGAGCATTGCTCGGCATTTGGTGCGTTTGCCAGTTCGTGCCGAGCAATGCTCGGCGCTCCGCAGGCATGACGCCGCGAACCAAACTGCGAATACCTGCGCGAACTGGTGGCCTCCCGGAACGATGACGGCACGGGGGGCCGTGCCGGTCACAATTTTCGAGCCGGCCCGTTCTCCAGAATTCTCCCGAGAATCTGCCCCATGTCTTCGTTGTGCTGGCGCGAGGCGATGGCGAAGGCGCGGACGATGTCGAACAGGAAGCCCGAATTGGCGCTGGTGAAGTCGTAGAACACCGTTTCCTTCGACTTCGCCGCGCCGGGCGCGCGCGGCGAACCGTCGGCGGTGAGCACCTTCGACATCGGCAGGCACACGTAAACCATTGCCTGGTTGCCCACGGCGCGCTGCTTGGGCTTGAGCTGGATCTGCACCCAGCCATACTCCGTCTCGCGGAGAAACTGCGGCACCTTCTGCGTCCAGCGCGTGAAGCCGTCGGGCAGCGCGCCGGCTTTTGAGTCGAGCGGTGTTTTCTCGGTGGTGATGCTCTCACGTTCTTCGAGACTCGCCCCGGCCAGCTTGGAGAGACGGTCACGCTCACGGAGGATGTCGTTCGTCGAGATGACGCCGAGACGGAGCGCTTCAACCAGAATCTTGCTCAACTCGGCGCCGAACTTCATCTCACCCCGGCGTGTAAACTGAACCTCCTTCACGACGTTGGGCGCGGCGGAATCACGCGAGTCGTAGCCGATCTGCCATTCGAGATAGTGCTTCGGGCCGAGGCTGGTCTTGGTGGGCGCGAGGGCTTCGCCGTAGCCGTCGGGCGTGCGCTCCTTCGGCCGCACCCTGCCTGTCACATCGGTGAGCGGAAGCCGGACGCGGACGGAACCTCCGACGGTCTCAATACGGACGAGCTTGTATTCCGTGTCGGCCGCGAAGCCGCAGGCCAGGCAGGCGGAAAACACCACGGCGCACGCCACGAGGCGGAGACATGCTTGCAGGATTCTCGCAAACCGCATCGGGACTATTCCTTTTCGCCTTCGAGTTTCGTGAGCTTCGCGCTGGCGACTGGCGCGGTGCCGATGATGCTGGCCTTGAATGGCACGGCACTTTTCGCGGAAATGTTTCGGATGGAATCGGTGGTCTGGTCCCCGGGCTTGCCGTCCTTGCGCGTGAGTTCGAACTCCAGCTTCACGTTGAAGTATTGCTTCGCAGAGTGGTTCGTCACGGTGCCGGTGATGTATTGAAGGCTCCCATCGCTGGCCTTCTGGATTTCAAAGTCCAGGACCTGCAAATCCTCGCCGGGCTTGCGGCGGGGAGGAGCGCCCCCGGCGATGACATCCGACGCGGCAGGCGGTGCAGGCGCAGACTTGGAATTTTCGGGATTCGATTCCTCTTTGACAGCCTCGATGAGATGTTCGGCGCGCCGGAACTTGGTCCAGACCTTGAAGCCGATGAGCGCCAACACAGCCAGTCCGGCCAACACGCTGAAAACCACGCTGAGGGCCTTCTTGAGTTTCGAACCGGTGGATGGAGCCGTCACCGGAATGATCCGCACAGCCGCGTCTGCGAGCGGCGCGGTCACGACCTCCGGCGCTGGTGGCGGCGCCGACGGCTTGATCGCCAGCTGCGGAGGAGGAGGTGGTGGTGGCGGTGGTGCCGCAGGCCCGGGGGCATCCGGGGCATCGGGAGCGATCAGCCTGGTTTCCACTCCGCAGTGCGGACATGTGACGATGACGCCTGCTGCGTGTGCGGGGAATTCGATGCGTTCCTGACAGTGGGAACAGGCGCATTTGAAATAGCCGCTATCGCTCATCGGGTAAGACGACGGGATGCTTTCCGAAGCAAACCTCCGAGGCCAGCGAAATATGCTGATGACCGCCAGGAACTGGCAGCCGGGATTGACCCTCAGTTCACAAAGGTAAATTCGTTGGCGAGGATCAGGGCGTGGGCGTATTCGGCCCAGGCAGTCAGCGGGCGCGGGGTGTAACGCTGCGCGGGCTGCGGTGCGGCAAATCTTCCCCTGGCGGCGGCGAGCCTCGCCGGTGCCGGCTGAACTGCCGGAG
The DNA here is from genome assembly GCA_964356125.1 of uncultured Bifidobacteriaceae bacterium. Classification (GTDB taxonomy): domain Bacteria; phylum Acidobacteriota; class Vicinamibacteria; order Vicinamibacterales; family JAMQPK01; genus JAMQPK01. Next base: position 4,363 of record CAYHHH010000005.1, read on the forward strand.
CGGGTGCGGCGGTCGTCTTGCCGGGCTCCGGGGTTTCTTCGAAAAAGGCCAGGCCGAGCTGGACCTCCTGCTGCGTGGGCGGGCGCTGGTAGATGAGCGTGTAGAGGTGTTCGACGCGGCGCCCATCGTCATCGAGTTTCTTGAACTCCGTCCGTTCGACGATTTTCCGGGCCTGCTCGACAACCAGCGGGTTGTTCATCAGGAAGAGCGCCTGCTGCGGCACGGTCGTGACGTAGCGATGACCGTTCGGCATCTCGGGCCCGGCAAAGTCGAAATGGGTCATGACTTCAGCGATTTGTGACCGGTCCACGAAGCCGTAAACCGTGCGACGGTTGCTGTATGTCCCCTGGGGTTTCAGCGCCGCCCCCATCTTGCCTGTCTTTTCCTTGCCTGCAGATGTTGGCGTCGCGCCGAGATTCACGGGACGTCCGCCCACGGTGCGGTCCAGCGCGCCGGCTACGGCGAGGATGGAATCGCGCAAGGGCTCGAACTCGAGGCGGCGGACGTTTTGACGCCAGAGCAGGCGGTTGAAGGGGTCAATTTGAGCAAAGCGCGGATTGTCCGTGCTGGCCTGTCGGTAGGTGTTCGACATGAGGATGAGCTTGTGAAGCTTCTTCACCGACCAGCCGTTGTCCATGAACCAGATGCTCAGGTAATCCAGCAGCTCCGGATGGCTCGGGGGCGTGCTCATCGTGCCAAAATCGTCCGGCGTCAGGACAAATCCCTCGCCAAAATGGTGCTGCCAGACGCGGTTTGCCATCACACGCGGCGTGAGAGGGTTGCCCTTGCTTGCGATGGCGTCGGCCAACTCCAGCCGCCCGCTGCCACGGGTAAAAGCCTTCTCGTTTGGCGAACGGAAAATCTCCAGATAACGGCGTGGCACCAGATCGCCCTTGTTGTCGGGCTCCCCGCGGATGAAGACAGGGGAATCCTTCGGCTTGGCGGAATCCTCGACGGCCATCGCCCGGATCGGCGCGCCGGGATGCGTGATGTCGAGCCGGTCGAGTTTGACCTTGAGCGTCAGGTATTCCTTCTGGAGTTCCTTCTTGCTGGCCGCGTTCCCACCCTTCCCCTTCGACGCCCTGGCCTGAAGCATGAGGGCGGACTGCTCCTTTTCCAACGCGGCGCGCTCGCGGACATACTCCAGATACTTTGCCTTGTCCTGCGCGGGGGTGATGACGGGCAGCTCCCGGGGGACATCGGTGCTCGAGAAGATGCCGTGCAACGCGTAGTAGTCCTTTGTCGGAATCGGATCAAACATGTGATCGTGGCAGCGGGCGCAGGCCACGGTGACCCCGTTGAACGCCTTTGTTGTGACGTCGATGCGGTCGTTCACGATGTCGTTCTTGTTTCCGGTGAAATGGTCGCCCACCGTGAGAAAGCCCAGCGCCGCAAGCGTCGAACGATCCCTGTTGGCAGGAAGTTTGTCGGCGGCGATCTGCTCGCGGATGAACTGGTTGTAAGGCTTGTCCTCGTTGAACGCCTTGATCACGTAGTCGCGGTAGGTCCACGTGAAAGGATAGGCGGGCGTTTCGGTTCGTTTGGCGGGATCTCCGACGGTGTCGGCGTAGCGGGCAACGTCGAGCCAGTGGCGGCTCCAGCGCTCGCCGTAGTGCGGAGACGCCAGCAGTCTGTCCACAAGCTTTTCGTAGGCTCTGGGAGATTTGTCATTCACGAACGCATCGATTTCCTCGGGAGTCGGTGGAAGTCCGATGAGATCGAATGACACACGACGGATCAGCACGCGCCGGTCGGCGGGAGCGCTGGGCTTGAGGTTCTTCTCCTCCAATTTGGCGAGGACGAATGCGTCCACGGGATTCGCCACCCACGACCTGTCCGCGACCGTCGGCGGCTCCTGCTTCTTCACCGGCTGGAAGGCCCACCAGACCTTGCGTTCCGTCGCCGACGCATATTTTCCCTTCCCGCCGGAGGAGCGCGGGTCAGGGGCTCCCATCTTCACCCATGTGACGAAGTCATTGATCTGCGAATCGGACAACTTCTCGCCCTTGGGCGGCATCTGGAGATTCGCATCCGTATAACGGATCGCTTTGATTAGAACAGACTTGTCCGGGTTGCCCGGCACGACACCGGGGCCGGAGTCGCCCCCTTTGAGCATGCCTTCGCGTGTGTCCAGCGCGAAGCCGCCCTTGGTCTTGCCTTCGGCGGCGTCGTGACACTTGAGGCACTGCGCGTTCAGGATCGGGCGGATCTTGTTTTCGAAGAACTCGGTTTGCTCCGTCGTGAGCTTGGGGGCGGCGGCGACGGTCGCGGCTGCTGCCGGAGCCTTGGCTGCAACTGCAGGTGCCGCGGGTTTCGCGGACTTCGTCGCGACGGCCGGCGCGGGCGCGGGTTTTTTCCTTTTCTTGGCATCGGCGGAGGAGGCGACGCAAACAGTCAAACCGATCAGGGCCGCGATGATGAATGCACGTTTCATGCTGGCTCCTTAAGCGATGATTCCCTTTACCACCTGGCCGAAATTGTCCGTCAGCCGGAAGTCACGACCATTGTAGCGATACGTCAGCTTCTCATGGTTGAAGCCCAGCAGCGCCAGAAGGGTCGCGTGGTAATCGTGGACGTGAACCTTGTCCACCTCGGCCCGAGCGCCGAACTCATCGGTCGCGCCGTGGACCGTGCCGCCCTTCACGCCGCCGCCTGCAAGCCAGTGCGAAAACGCGCGGTTGTTGTGGTCTCGGCCCGGATCGCCGGTGCCGCCCTTGTCGTGCGTCGGCTTGCGTCCGAACTCGCCGCCCCAGATCACAAGGGTGCTGTCGAGCAACCCGCGCTGCTTCAAGTCCGTGAGCAACGCCGCCGCCGGACCGTCGATCTCCGTTGCGCGGGCTTTCAAGCGGTCGTCGAGATCGTTGTGATGGTCCCATCCGCCGGCCCAGACCTGCACAAATCGCACGCCACGCTCCACCAGCCGCCGCGCGATGAGCAGCTGCTTGCCCTGCGGGCCCGAGCCATACATCGTCCGGATGTTCTCCGGTTCCTTGCTCACGTCGAAGGCATCCGTCGCCGCCATCTGCATCTTGTAAGCCATCTCGAAGGCTTCGATGCGCGCTTCAAGCTGGGCGTCCTTCTGCATGTTCTGGCTGTGAATCGCGTTGAGCTGATGCACGAGATCAAGCTGCCGGCGCTGCTCCTTCTGGGTGAAGTAGTTGTTCTGGATGTTCTCGATCATCTGCTGGACCGAGGCCGCCTGCGTGTTGATGCTCGATCCTTGGAACACACCGGGCAGAAAAGCCGACTGGTAATTGTTTGCACCGCCGGGCGGGCCGCCGCCGGGCCTCAGCGCGATGAAGCCGGGCATGTTCTGATTTTCCGTGCCCAGCCCGTAAAGCGTCCACGCACCGAGCGAGGGTTTGGAGATGCGGAGTGAACCCGTGTTCATGAACACCGTCGCCACCTCGTGCGACGGGATGTCCGTCCACAACGAACGCACAACAGCCATTTCGTCCACATGCTGGGCGAGCTTTGGAAAAACCTCGCTGACCTCAATGCCCGCCCTGCCCTGCTTGGTGAACTTGAACGGGGAGCCAAACGCCACCCCGTTGCCACCGGGAATGCTCTTGCCGTCGTATTTGGTGAGCATCGGCTTCGGATCCCACGTATCCAGATGCGACGGCGCACCCTGGGCGAAGATGTGGATCACATGTTTGGCCTTTGCCGGAAAGTGCGGGTTCTTCGGTGCGAGCGGATTGAGATCATTCGCCGCAGCGGCACGACCCAGCAGCAGATCATCGCTCATGACCGCCGCCAGACCGAGAGCCCCAAAGCCCATGCCGAAGCGGTTGAGCCACTGACGCCGGGTGGAGAACAGGTCCGACACCTGAGCCTGATGTTCGAGCGGATTCATAGACAGTGTAACCAGCGCATCGTTTCTTGCCTGATAGGACGGCAAAAGACGGTCGAAGGTTTCGCGGAAACTGCACCTGAACTCGGGCGTGTTCAAGGAGAGAACCTCGCCGCAGCCGGCAGGCTGTCCACGCTTCCACGACAATCGCGCAAAGCCAATCTCTCCCCTTGACTCCCAAGCGGGCTCTAACCATATTCGGCGGCTCTTTTCCGGCGCGGAAAGCCGGACGCATCCGATTGACAATATGGCAAAGACTAAGGCTACCAAGCCCGCCGCCAAAAGCGGCATTCACAAACCCGCCGCCAAGCCGACACCCGCTCCGCCCAAGCCTGCCAAGACAGCTAAAGCCGCCAAAACCACCAAGCCAGCGACGCTTGTCGCGCCCGCCGGCAAAGCTTCCGCACCAGTCAACGGGGCTGGCCCGGGTGCAGCCCACGTGCTCCCCACGGGTGACGGCGTCGCAGGTGCCGTGCCGCAAATCACCGAAGCCATAAAAAGTCAGGCGGGTGTGGATTTGACGGAGAAGGTCAAGGAATTGGTGCGCCTCGCCCAGGAGCAGGGCTACCTCACCTATGGTGACATCAACGACACCCTGCCCGACAGCATCGTCACGGCGGAGGATCTCGACGAGATTTACAGCAAGCTCCGCAACCTCGAAATCGAGATCGTGGACCAGGCCGAGGTGGATCGCGTCAAACAGCCGGAGCCGGAGGAGGAACAGGAGGACAAGAGCCGCCTCGACATTCTCGATGATCCGGTCCGGATGTATCTGAAGCAGATGGGACAGGTGCAGCTTCTGACGCGTGAGCAGGAAGTTGAGATCTCCAAGCGCATTGAGGATGCGGAGAACGAGGTCAAGCGCATCATCTACAGCTTCGGCTTCTCCGGCAAGGAGCACATCGCCCTGGCGGAAAAACTCATCTCCGAGCCGCCCAAGGAACGCTTCGACCGCGTCATCATCGACAAAAAAATCGAGAGCCGGGACAACCATCTCAAGGCCCTGCGCAAGCTCGTGAAGGAAGTTCGCGGTCAAGACCAGACCGTGGACGAGCACTACTCCGCCTGGCAGCACGCGCCCAACAAGGCCAAGAAGGACAAGGAGCAGGCGGCCTTCAAGAAGACCGACGAGAAGCTGCAACGCTCCTTCCCGAAGTTCTTCTACAAACAGAAGGTCATCGAGGAGATGGCGCTCGTCGCGGAAAACATCCACGACAAGATCCAGGTCAGCCTGCGCACCATCGAGGAGGTGGAGTCGCACCGCAAATCCACGCAGACCCAGGCCATCGCCGAAGGTGAGCGCAAGAAGATCAAGGCATTGGAGGAATTCGTCCGGATGCCCTACGAGGATTATCTCAACGCCTACAAGCAGCTCCTCCACTTCTCTGCAAAGGCTCTTCAGGCCAAGACCGAGATGGTCGAGGCCAACCTGCGCCTCGTCATCTCCATCGCCAAGAAATACACGAACCGCGGCCTGTCGTTCCTCGACCTGATCCAGGAAGGCAACATGGGCCTGATGAAGGCAGTCGAAAAATTCGAGTATCGCCGCGGCTACAAGTTCTCGACCTACGCGACGTGGTGGATCCGGCAGGCCATCACCCGCTCCATCGCAGATCAGGCGCGCACCATCCGCATCCCGGTGCACATGATCGAGACGATCAACAAGCTCATCCGCACGTCGCGCGCGCTCGTCCAGGAGCTCGGCCGCGAGCCGACCTCCGAGGAGATCGCGAAGCGGATGGACATTCCGGTCTCGAAGGTCCGGAAGGTGCTGAAGATCGCGCAGGAGCCGATCTCCCTGGAAACGCCGATCGGCGAAGAGGAAGATTCGCATCTTGGCGACTTCATCGAGGATCGCCAGGTGGTCTCCCCCGCCGAGGCGGTCATCAACCTGAACCTGAAGGAACAGACCGAGTCGGTGCTGAAGACGCTGACGCCGCGCGAAGAGCGGGTCATCAAGATGCGGTTCGGCGTCGGCGACGGCAGCGAGCACACGCTCGAAGAGGTGGGGCAGAACTTCGCGGTCACCCGCGAGCGCATCCGCCAGATCGAAGCAAAAGCGCTGCGCAAGCTGCGCCATCCGTCGCGGAGCCGGAAGCTGCGCGCGTTCCTGGAGGGACGGACGAGTTAGTGTCTGTAAGTGGAAAGTAGAAAGTGGAAAGTAAAAAGTGGGGCGCGAGCCCACTTCCTACTTTCTACTTTAAACTTCCTACTTACTGGTTCACGTACGGGCCTATAGCTCAGCGGTCAGAGCCGCCGGCTCATAACCGGCCTGTCCCAGGTTCGAATCCTGGTGGGCCCACTTACTGATGGATACACGTAGGGTGAAAGTGAAAAGTAGAAAGTGGAAAGTGGAAAGTAAGGACGAAGGGACCTCCCTCCCGACCTGCTTTCTACTTTTTACTTTCCACTTTTTACTTTCCACTTACAGCGAAGTCTGCCAAGCCCCGCACGGGGCTTTTTTTATTAGTGGCGAAGATTCCCTATGAACGCTGACCTCACCCGCCTGATTCGCCTTCAACAGCTCGAGAGCGCCGCCGACGAAGCGCGGCGGAAGATCGCCGACCACCCGGCGCGCGCCCAGGCGCTCGACGACCGGCTGCAGAGCGCGCGCGACGTGCTCGCCGGCATCAAGGCGCGCCTCGCGACCGCGGCCGACACGCGTCGGGCCGAGGAGAAAGAGGTCGCCGGCGTGCAGACACGGCTCGCAAAATATAAGGACCAGCTGCTCGAGGTGAAGACGAACCGCGAGTACACCGCGATGCTCCACGAGATCGAGGCCGCGCAAAACGACATCCGCACGCGTGAGGATCGCATCCTCGAGGTCATGATGGAGTCGGACGAGCTGAATGCGGGCATCAAGAAAAGCGAGGCCGAGCTGAAGACGGCCGAAAAGGAAATTGCCTCCGAGCGCGCCCTGCTCGAAACCGAGCAGGCCAGGCTGCAGGTAGAGATCGACAGAACGACCGCCGAGCGCGAGAAGCTCGTCGCCGACATCGATCGCCACGTCCTCGCGATTTTCGAAACGACTGCCAAGGGGCGGAAGGGCGTGGCCGTCGCCGAGGCGAGAGACGGGCTGTGCACCATCTGTCACGTGCGCCTGCGTCCGCAGGTCTTCAACGAAGTCCGAAAGAACGAATCGATCATCCAGTGCGACAGTTGTCGCCGCATTCTCTATTTCGCGGGCAGCACCGAAACCTCGGCGCCCGTCTCCCAGGTGTAAATGGCCATCGTCGCGTATATCGACGGCGGCGCCCGCGGCAATCCCGGGCCCGCAGGTTATGGCGTGCGGATCGAGGACGAACAAGGCACGCTCGTCAGCGAGTTCAACGGTTTCCTCGGCACGTCGACCAACAACGTCGCCGAGTACAACGGGCTTGTTGCGGCGCTGAAGTACGCGGAGCAGCACGGCCACCGCACCGTCCGCATCAAGTCGGATTCCGAGCTGCTCGTGAAGCAGATGCGCGGCGAGTACAAGGTGAAGAACGCCGGCCTGCTGCCGTTGTATCAGCAGGCGCGCACGATTGCGCAGGCGCTCGACCGCATCGTCTACGAGCACGTCCGACGCGAGCAGAACAAGGACGCGGACAGGCTCGCAAACCTGGCTATGGACGAAGGCACTCGAAAACCCCTGCGTCCCTCTATGTAGTCTCCCGACCTTGATACTTGCCTCCCGACGCCTCTTTTATTAAACTTTACACCTAAAGTATTAATAACGATTCCGCCTATTAAACGTTCGTGAACAGGAGGAGTGGTGCAGCGGGGGGTAACCGGCCGGTTCGAAACGACAACTGGCGGCGGCGAGCAGGGGCGGGCGTTTATCCCCAATCCGTTACCGCCTGAGCCGCCGCTCGTCGTCGAGGGAGCGCTCCAGCAGAGCTTCGAGTCTGCGGTGCTGGCCCTCGGCCGCCTCGACGGTGTGTCGACGTTGCTGCCGGACAAGTCGCTCTTTCTCTACGCATACGTGAGGAAGGAAGCGGTGCTCTCCTCTCAGATTGAAGGCACGCAGTCGTCCCTCTCCGATCTCCTTCTGTTCGAACTCGACGAAGCGCCTGGGGTGCCGCTCGATGACGTGGTCGAAGTGTCGAACTACGTGGCAGCCCTCGAGCACGGCCTGACACGATTGCGCGGCGGTTTTCCGCTCTCAAATCGCCTTATCCGCGAGATCCACGGAGTGCTGCTCTCCCGCGGGCGCGGCAGCGGAAAACTTCCGGGAGAATTCCGCCGTTCGCAGAACTGGCTTGGAGGTACACGGCCCGGTAACGCCGCCTTCGTCCCTCCACCGCACACTGCTGTTCCCGATGCGATGGCCGCACTCGAAAGCTTCCTGCACGCGGAAGGCGACGGATTGCCTGTGCTGACGCGTGCGGGGCTGGCCCACGTGCAATTCGAAACCATACACCCGTTTCTAGACGGCAACGGGCGGGTCGGCCGTCTAATCATCACACTGCTCCTCTGTCACGCCGGCGTGCTGCGCGAGCCGCTGCTCTACCTCAGCCTGTACCTGAAGCAGAATCGGGCACGCTATTACGAGCTGCTCGATCAGGTGAGAAGGTCCGGCGACTGGGAGGCATGGCTCGCGTTCTTCTTTGAGGGCGTGCAACAGACCGCACAAGGCGCCGTCTCGACCGCGCAGCGGCTCGAAGAGATGTTCAAGGCCGACCGCGCGCGCATCGAGGCGACCAGCCGACGCGCCGGTTCGGGGCTGCGTGTGCACGAAGCCCTGAAGGCGCGCCCGATCCTGTCGATGCCTCAGGTCTCCCGCGCGACAGGGCTGTCATTTCCCGCCGCTTCGTCTGGAATGGAGCTGCTGGCCGAGCTGGCGATCACACGCGAGTTGACGGGCAAGCGCCGCAACCGCCTCTTCGTTTACGATCGCTATCTTTCCATTCTCAGTGAGGGCACAGAAGCCGCATGACTCTCGATTTTCTCGTCAGGACCGGACCTACGGCAACTAAGCTGCCAACTGACGATGCGAAGGAATTCATCCGCACGCGATTTCCGGGTCAGTTGATGAAATGAAGACCGAGACCGGCTGCGGGCGCGAGCCGCTCGTCGACACGATCGTCAGGTTTCTCGCGCGCGAGCGCGCCACCGATGCGCGCGAGATCCGCGAGTGCGTCGAGCGCGCGATCGACGAGTCGGGGCCGGGCGCCCTCGATGCGCTGAGCGCGCGGTTGTTCAAGGGAGGCGCGGAATGGGCGTACTACCCGCACGATCCGCTTGCGCGGCGCATTCACCACGCGCTGGCGTCGCGGGTGCTGCAGCCTGAACCTGTCGTCCACGGCGCCCACCATCTTGCGGAAGCGGTCGGGAAGCCACTCGTGATCTTCGCGAACCATCTGTCCTACTCCGACGCGAACGTCGTCGAGGTGATTCTGCGCAACCTCGGTTGCGAGGGGGGCGCGAGCTGTCTGGCCGATCGCCTCACCGCCATCGCCGGCCCGAAGGTCTATTCCAACCTCACCCGTCGCTTCTCGAGCCTGTGCTTCGGCACCATCAAAGTGCCCCAGAGCTCGGAGCGCTCGAGCGAGGACGCGGTGATGAACCCGCGTGATGTCGCGCGCGCCGCGCGCCGCGCGATCGACATTGCGCAGGAGCGTCTCGCGCTGGGCGAAGCCTTGCTGATCTTCGCGGAAGGCAGCCGCAGTCGCACCGCGCAGATGCAGCAATTTCTGGCCGGCACCGCCCGCTATCTCGAGCTGCCGGGCACGTGGGTGCTGCCGATCGGCATAGTGGGAACCGAGAAACTGTTCCCCATCGACGCCGCCGGCGTGCATCCTGTGCCGATCATGATGAACGTCGGCCGGCCGATACCAGCGTCAGATCTCCGCGAACGCTTTCGCCGAGATCGACGAATGATGATGGACTGCGTCGGCCGCGCCGTCGCTGATTTACTTCCGCCGGACTACCGCGGCGTGTACGGATCAACATCCGCCTGAAGGAGAGATATGAGGACGCGTATCAGTGCAGCTCTGTTACTCACGCTGGTGTCGGCCACGGCACAGGCACAAATCAATGCGGGCGAGCAGGCGCCGGAATCGAGCCTGCCGTTCACGATGACGCAGGTGGCGTCGTTCTCGCTCCCCTGGCGCATTGCGTTTCTCCCCGATGGGCGCATGCTCGTCACCGAAAAAACCGGCCCGGTGTGGCTGGTGGCCCAGCAAGGAACGAAGACACCGCTCGCGAACGTTCCGGCCGTGCTGCATCAGGGACAAGGCGGCATGCTGGGCGTGTTCGTGTCGCCGCACTACGCGAAAGACCAGAGTGTCTATCTCACCTATGCAGAGCCGAACGAGGACCGATCGGGATCGAGTCTGGCGCTTGCCCGCGCGCGATTACAGATTCGCGAAGGCGCGGCAAGCCTCGAAGGGCTGGAAGTGCTGTGGCGCCAGATGCCCAAGGGCCGCGGCGGGCAATTCGGCGCCGCGATCGCGTTTTCACCGGACGGCCGCTACCTGTTCCTCACCGTTGGCGATCGCCAGCGCATGACGCCCGCGCAGGATCCTGACCAGGAGCTCGGCAAGATCCTGCGTCTCACGCTCGATGGCAAGCCGGCGCCTGGTAATCCGATGGCTGGAAAAACCGGCGCGCCAACTGTGCCGCTGATCAACCCGCCGCGCGATACGGAGCTCGCCAAGACCGCGCCCGTGGTCAGCACGTACACGTTCCCGGGACCGAACCTGACGCCTGCCGAGACCTGGACGACCGGTCATCGCACGCCCTACGGCCTGGCGTTCGCGCCCGACGGCAGGTTGTGGGAGCTCGAGCACGGCCCAAGAGGCGGCGACGAGTTGAATCTGATCGAACCCGGCAAGAACTACGGCTGGCCGGTCGTCTCGTATGCGACCAACTACAACCGCGTACCGATCCCGAGCCATGACACACGGCCGGAATTCACCAAGCCGGTGATCTACTGGACGCCGATCATCGCGCCCGGCAATTTCATGTTCTACAAGGGCGCGATGTTCCCGCAGTGGCGCGGCTCGGCGCTCGTCGGCGGCATGGAGACGCAGACGCTCATCCGCATCACCTTCGACGGCAAGGGCGGAGCCGCCACCGCCGAACGCTGGAGTGTGGGTCACCGCATTCGCGATGTGGCCGAGGCTCCGGATGGCGCCCTCTGGATGATCGAGGACGCCAATCCCGGCGGGCTGTTCCGCGTGACGCCGAAATAAGAAGGGACTGGGGATTCGGGATTCGGGATTAGTGCAATCTCGCGCGGCTCGCGTCTGCGGACGACGACTCAAAGGGCGTGCGCAGGGGTCGATGATTTTCTGAATCAGGTCGCTACAACGGCCCGTTGATGGTTGTCATCCGCTGCACCCAGTTGCGCGGCTGAAGCCGCGCCCTACCGAATCGGCTGTCGCACGTCACGGTCCGCCTAAAGGCGGACCCTGCCGATGAACCGACGAACGCACGAACCCACGATGAGGTACGTCTCAACGAGCGATGCCGCAAACAGTGCGCACACCATGCGCATCCAGCGCCCAGTGCCCAACACGGCGAATTCGAGCGCGAACATCGTGAGGGCGGGCCAGATGAAGGACGATGCAGCCGCCCGGATCCAATATTCCATTCCCTGGCCGGAAGAAGCGTCTAGTGAAGGCGTTGCCCGAGAGCCACGTGCCAATCACCACAACCACCACCTGCCCCCAACGGACACCGCTGGTGCTCAGACCAAATAGTTCGGCAAGATTCCCCGCTTGTACTCCCCGTGCGTAGCGGAGGTCTGGAGTAGCGCCACGTGCATCGGCCGATAGGGTTGGGATGATCGCCACTCGATCTGTGGCCCGGAACTCACCGACGCCCTGCCCCAACGAACGGCCAAACGCCGGCACCATTCGCGCGCCGAAAATAAGCAGCACGATCAGGACGATGATGATCAGTTCCGGCAGGCCGATGGCGCCAAACATACGCTAAAGCAGGCGGACGCCAATTTGCTCATCAGGCATAACCGCGGCACCGCAAATCTCGTCCACCCCAAAACTCTGGAACGATGTGTCGGTCGTAGGTCTCGCGAAACCGACGCTCGAGCGCGGCCCGTAGCCACTCGCCGGCGGCGGGAGTGTCGACACCCCAGCAACTCTTCGCACACGTGGGCAGGAGGGAAGCTCGCATTAACGTGATTACCTCTGGCGATGTGCTACCATGTGCTACATGGCCAGCAGCAAGATCGCCCGTGCGACGCCGTCCGTGAAGCACACCGGCGCTCGGCCACGTGTCGGCGTGCGCGAGCTTCGTCAGAACCTCAGCGTCTATCTCGAGCGGGTCATCGCAGGAGAGCGGTTCGAGGTGACCGACCGCGGCAGTGTCGTCGCGATGTTGATTCCGATTCCGCCCGCGGCAACGCTGGTGGAGCGGCTGGTCGCGGGGGGCCGGGCGACTCCAGCCACGCAGGATGGTCGCAGTCTGCCTCCTCTGCGGGGCAAGATCCCTGCTGACCTCGGGAAGCGCTTGCAGCAGGCGCTTCAGGAATCGCGTGAGGACCGGCTCTGAGCTTCCTTCCGGTGTACGTCGAAACGTCGGCCCTGCTGAAGCTGTTGCTCCCCGAACCGGAAGGCAATGCGTTGTCGCTCGAATTGGGGCGCTGGCCGGACTGGGTGACCAGTGAGTTGACGACCGTGGAATGCCGCCGTGCGCTCACGCGCGAGCGGGCGAACGCGAGCGTCCGGGCCCGGGCAGACTACCTGCTGGCCAGATGCGTGCTGGTGCGGATCGACACGCCCGTCCTGCGGCTCGCCGAACACATCGGCCCGCGCGACCTGCGCTCGCTCGATGCGATCCACCTCGCCACGGCCTTGTCGTGTGGCGACGATCCCGAAGCGTTCATCACCTACGACGATCGACTCGCCGCGGCGGCCCGCACGTTGAAGCTCAACGTCCTGCAGCCGGGGCGGGCTCGTAAGTAGGTCGTAGCGCTGCCCTTCGTAGATGTGATGGTCGAGCACGAACGTCGCCGGGTCTAAAGTGCAAGACCCGGCCTACGTTTTGAGTCACGAACCCGACGAACCCACGATCCCTACGCGACCCACGATCCTTATGGCGCCATAGGCGGCGGCGCAATCATGGCCGAGGGGGACGCGGTGCCCCGGTTGAACCGCACGAGCGCGGCGGCGCCGAGCCCGGCCGTCCACACCGAGTACTCCAGCAGGAAGCCGACGGCAGCAATCGGCCAGACCACGAATCCGAGATCTCCCGTCAGACCGACAAGGCGCGCGAGCAGCACGGGCGACACGATCAGAAGAATGCCGGCGAACGTCGCGGCATACGGCCGCGTGCGAAGCGCGTCGACTTTGTTCTGCAGCAGCCTGCCGATGTGAAACGCGACGGCAGTGAATCCGACGAGCATCACAACCAGCAGCGCCACCACGGCCACCGGCAGCAGCACGAGCAGCGGAATCCCGATAATCGAAATGGCGAGCACGACCGCCGTCATGATTAACACGGGAATGAACAGCATCTCGGCCAGGAAGCCGACGAACCACGACTTGACCGGATCGGCCGCGACGCGATCGGCAATGTGCTCGACCGGTACTTTCGCGACAAACAAGACGAGGGTGGTCAGAAGAACGAGCAGCGCGACGCGCACGAGTGTGCCGGTGAGCCGGGCGACAGGGTAGATGCCGTTCATCCAGCCCCAGTTCGCATCGCGTCCCCACTCGCCGCGGCCCCACGAAAGGTCTCCGACCCCGACCTCGTTGATCCCGCCGCGGATAGTCGCGCCGGCATCACGCGAGAGCCCGCCGCCGACAACGGTGATGTCCCCACGAATATCGGCCTGCGGGCCGAACCGCGCCGATCCGCCGACGACAACGACCTCGCCGTCGACTTCCCCGTTGATGTTGGCACTTCCGCCGATGACGACGACATCCCCTCGGACGTATTCGTCGCTGTCGACAGAGACGGAGCCGCCGATGCGAACGACCTGTTCGCGCCGCCGCGGGCGATGCGTGCGCGGCGCTTCCGGCTCCATGCGTTCCGGGGAACCCGGATCGATCGTGGGTGACGTGGGATCGGCAGGCTTCGCCGGCGGCGTGTTGCCGGCCGCGAGCGAGCTCCGCGCCGCAGCGTCGAGATACGACACCTGCAGCACGAGGTCGGCGTCGTTGCCGAGACGCTCGCGCAGCTCGCGCCCGGTCACCGGCGCGCCGTCGATGGCGATCGTCGCGTCCGACAGCTCGACGGATTTGATCGACGTGCGGAAGCGCGGCGTCAGCACGACGCCGTTCGCAATGGGCACGATTTCGAACCGTGACTCGAGCCGCGAGCGAAGTTCGTCCACATTGCCCTGCGCGGACGCGCCGAGCACCACGAGCATCAGAAAAATCGGCGTTGCTACGAAAGTTCTTGCCATTGTGAGTCCTCTCCTTCCGATATCAGCAGCCGGTGCAACGCCGAGAGCGACAACGCGCCCACGACAGCCGTCAGCACCAACCCGGTCGTCCCTTCAGCCGTCCCCGCCGCGCGCGACACCGCGAGGCTTGTCGTCGCCAGCACATCCAGCAACCGCAGTCCGATCTGCCCGAATTGCATGAGCCACACCCCCATCCCCACGCCGCGTGTGATGAGACTCGAAAAGCTCGCCGTGACAACTGGCTGGCTCAGCCCAATCGCCAGGACCGTCAATGCAACGGCCGCGATGACCGCCGCCCAGCCCAGCATCGCGGCCAGCGGATCGCGAAGCGCCTTGCGCCCCGCGGGCAGCGCAGCGCGCGTCACCGCGCGCATCGTCCTGCCCGTGAATCCGGGCGAAGGCGCAGGGGTATCCGCCAGCGCGAACAGCGCCAGCATCTGCTCGTCGTCTAGATCGTTGCGTGGGTCGTCGCGCTCCATCCCAGGTTCTCCAGATGATCCGCCAGCTCTTTTCGCGCGCGATGAAGCGAGCTCTTCACCGTGCCCATCGGCAATCCCGTAATCTCGGCAATCTCGTCGTAGTCGAGCTCCCGCTCGTAGCGCAGTGTGACGACCTCGCGATACTCCGGTCTGAGCCGGGCGATGGCGGTCTGCAGCACCGTCGCGAGCTGGGCCCGCTCAGCAAGCGCCGCCGGCGTCGGGCTCTTCGTGTCGGCGAACTCGCGGGTGCGCTCGCCGTCTTCCGTCGCCTGCTCGATGGGCTCGGTATCGAGAGAACACTTCCGCAGCTCGTCGATCGCCACGTGATGCGCGATCGTGAGCAGCCAGGCCGAAAATTTGCGCTGCGTGTCGTAGGTGTGCAGCGCGCGGAACGCCTTGACGAAGGTGTCCTGGGCCAGCTCTTCGGCCCGCGAGGGATCCCGCACCATCCGCGCGATGAGGCCGTAGATCGGCCGCTGGTAGCGCAGGACGATGTCGCGGAACGCCGACTCAGCCCCATCGAGCGCTCCATGAACCAGTTCGACGTCGGTGGCAGGCACGCTCTCTGTTTCTCTACGGGAAAATCGAGAATCTTGTTGCAGAAGCCTACAACCAATTCCGTATCCGGACCGTCAAACCGGGCGTGCAACTGATGCCGGGATCATTCCGTATTAGAGATGTGTTCGCGAAAACGCTTGTTTTTGTGGCAATTGCGCTGATCCACGTCGCGGCTCCCGCCTCGCTGCTGGCCCAGGCCGCCGGGGGAGTCGAGCTCCGTCCCGTTCGCATTACAACGCCGCCCACGCTCGATGGCATCCTCGACGACGAGGCGTGGGCAGGGACTCCTCTGGCGCTCGACGGGTGGTCGTCGTACAACCCGATGCGGGGCGAGGCGCCGGCGGAAAACACCCAGGTCTGGATGGGCTACGACGACGAGGCGCTCTACCTCGCGTTCCGGTGCCTGGATACGCAGCCGGAAAAAATCCGGACGACGATCAGCCGCCGCGACAACGCGTTCGGTGACGATTGGGTGGGCGTCAGCCTCGACTCGAGCCGCGCCGGGCAGCTCGCCTATCACCTGTTCGTGAACCCGAGCGGTATTCAGATGGATGCGCTCCAGAGCGGTTCAGGCGGCGAAGACTTCGCGCCTGACTGGGTGTGGCAAAGCGCCGGGCACGTCGGTGCGGACGGGTGGTCCGCGGAAATCCGCGTGCCGCTCGAGAACATCCGCTTTCGGAGCGGCGCCGGCGTGAAGATGGGCGTGCTGTTCTGGCGGCGCCTCAGCCGCTCGGGCGTGTCAACGTCGTGGCCGGCGATGGCGGACGGAAAATGGGTGTTCGAGTCGAACGGAACGGTCGTCTTCGACGAGCTGCAGTCTCGCCGTTTGTTCGAAACGATTCCCAGCTGGACCTTCTCGGGCAATCAGGCGCGGTCTGACATCTCGAGGTGGAACAACACGCGCGCCCGCGGCGACTTCGGTGTGAGCGTGAAGTACGGCGTGACGTCGGCGATCACGCTCGACGCGACGGTCAACCCCGACTTCAGCCAGGTCGAAAGCGACCAGTTCGAGGTCGAGGTCAATCAGCGCTTCCCCACGTTCTTCAGCGAGAAGCGGCCGTTCTTCATGGAAGGGCTCGGCCTGTTCAACATCGCCGGCACGGGCGGCGATTCGACGCTGCGCACGGCCGTGCATACGAGGAAGATCGTCGACCCCAGCGCCGGATTGAAGCTCACAGGCGCGGCCGGCCGGCACACGTTCGGCGTGCTGTCGTCGGCAGACACGTCGCCGGACGGCGACCGTCAGCGCGTGTTTACCGTGATGCGCGAGGTGATGAATTTCGGGCGCGGCCGATACGTCGGGTTGCTCGTCTCGGATTCGGAATTCGGCAAAGACCATAACCGGGTCGTCGGCGGCGACACCGCGTTCAAGCGAGGGGAACATTTTCAAGGCAACGCGTCGTATCTCTCGTCGAGCTCGCGCGCACTCGACGGAAAATCGACGAGCGGCAGCGGCGCGCAGGCGTCCTACGACTACAGCACGCGCCGCTTCACGATCGCGGGCCAGGCCGAGCACTACGATCGCGGCTTCCGCATGGACACGGCGTTCATCAACCGCGTCGCGGTGACGCGCGGGTGGCAGTACCAGGCGCTGAATTTCTACCCGTCACATCCACGGTATAAGTGGATCAAAAGAATCAACCCGTTCCTGTGGGTCTCTGGCGCGGAAGATCGTACGCAGGGAGGCACGGAGCTGTTCGTGCTGCCGGCGGTCCGTTTCAACTTCACGCGCGCGGGCTATCTCCGGGTCGACTACGGCACGGGGCACGAGACGTTCGCCGGCCGGACGTTCGAGACCGGCCGCATGATGATCGACGGCGGCGCGCAGATCAGGCGTTGGCTGAACATCGGCGGCGGCGCGCAGGCGGGGCCGGCGATCTTTTACGACACGGACGCCCCGTATCAAGGTGACAGGCGATCGATGAACCTGCGCATCGGGTTACAGCCGAGCGCGCGGATCAACAGCAACACCTCCTACAGCTTCGTGACGTTCAGGAACCGCGCGACCGATCTCAATGTGTATCGCGTGCACATCCTGAACCTGAGAAACACGTATCAGTTCACCCCGCGGTTTTTCATGCGCGCCGTGACCCAGTTCGACTCGTCGAGAAAACGCGTGCTCGCCGATTTTCTCGCGTCCTACGAGCTGTCGCCCGGAACGGTCATGCATGCGGGCTATGGATCGCTCTTCGGCCGTCAGTATGAAGACCTGAACTTCGATCGCTACACGACGACAGCGCGCGCGCTGTTCATCAAGGCGTCCTACCTGGCCCGCTTCTAATCGCGGCCACAAGCCTGCCTGCACGCGCGCCATCCCGCCTGTACGAATGGAACAGCGCGGGATGGTCGAACGTGCACATCCCGCACACGTGAATCTGCTGCGGCGGAACCCGGGCGCGTGCGAGCTGATCGCGCGTGGCGCGCCAGAGATCGAGATGCGGCGTCGCACCCGGCGTGAACCAGGTCGCCGCCTCAGGATGCGACGAAAAATGATCGGCGAGCTCGGGCCCCACTTCGTAGCAGCACGGCCCGATGCTCGGACCGACGGCCGCGATGACGTCCTCTGGTTTCGCGCCATATCGTGACGTCAGACTTTGCACGGCGATGATGACCGCGCCTGCGGCGGTGCCCTTCCAGCCGGCGTGAACGGCAGCAACCGCGCCACTTCGCCGATCGGCGAGCAGGATGGGCACGCAGTCGGCCACTCTCACGCTGAGCGCGAT
>CAYHHH010000005.1:22432-40779 GCA_964356125.1 uncultured Bifidobacteriaceae bacterium
ACATCCGCGCAGTGCACCTGTTTCATGCGGACAAGCGCGTCGAGGCCGACGCCTAACGCGTCGGCCAGTGTCTGCTCCGGCGCCTCCTGCCGCGTGCTGAAGTAATGTGGGGCAATCGCCGCCAGCGGATGACAGCGCAGTGCCGCCCCCCAGGACTCTTGCACCCATTCGAACTCGCCGCTAGGCTTTGGAAGGGACATGTCGACAAATATTATCGGCATCGGAATGGATGCCACGGAAATTGATCGCATCGAAGCGACGATCGACCGTTACGGCGATCGCTTTCTGCAGCGCATCTTCACCGAGGGGGAAATTGCGTACGCGACGCGGCGCAGGAATCCCGTCCCACATTTTGCCGGCCGGTTCGCCGCGAAAGAAGCAGCCATGAAGGCGCTCGGCACCGGCCATTCGCAGGGAGTGATCTGGCGGGACATCGAAGTCGTGCGCGAGCCCGGCGGACCGCCGCAACTCCGGTTTCATGGCGGTGCGGCGAGGCGACTGGCGTACTTGCACGCGAACAGCTCGCTCTTGACCATCACCCACTCGCAAACGCTCGCGATCGCGCAGGTGATGCTGCTCCTCTAGTTGTCATCCCACCGGCGCCTCCCGAGGGGCGCGCGCGGCCGCAGCGTTCCTCCTGCCGTAACACCTTCCGCATCAGCACTTCGCTCGACGGCCGTGACCGGCACGCGCTGGTACCACCGTTGCCTTACAAGGCGGTCAAGGAGCGCATCATGACCGTGAAAATCACACCGAACGACAAAGGCAATCCTCCGGGCAAACTCGCGGAAGCCGAAGTGCATTTCGAAGATGGCTATTTCCAGGGGTTGAAGCTCGTCGGCTTTGCGGTATGGGAACGGCGGAGCGGCAACGGGCGCAACGTCACGTTTCCGGCGCGGAGCTACTCGGTGAACGGCGAGCGGCGCAGCTTTGCGCTGCTGCGCCCGATTACCGACTCGACCGCGCAGGATCGCGTGCGCGATCTCATCCTGCAGGCGTATCACGAGCACGAAGAACAACTGGCGGTCGCGGAATAGCTATCGCTCGATCGCAATCAGCTTCGCGTTCTCGGCGGCGCGCTTCGGCGGGAGCGT
Organism: uncultured Bifidobacteriaceae bacterium; assembly: GCA_964356125.1. GTDB lineage: Bacteria > Acidobacteriota > Vicinamibacteria > Vicinamibacterales > JAMQPK01 > JAMQPK01. The sequence continues at coordinate 23,527 of CAYHHH010000005.1, forward strand.
CCATTCCTCGCGAAGGCTCTTGTCGATCTCGCTGCGGAAGAACGATTCCTTCATGCCGCCGTCGATGATGCTCCATGGCAGCACGCTGTCGTGGGTGCGATCGCGGAACACGAAGAACTCGGCGTCGACCCCGGTGTCGGCGACGGCGCGACGCCAGTCGCCGCCATTGGCCTCGGCGGCCTCAATCGCGGGCGCCACACGGCGATCGCCCAGCGACAGAAGGGCCTGGTAAAACGAATGGCGCTCAGACTTGATGTTGAAGAACACGTTGTCGACGTTCGAGGTCAACTCGCGCAGCCGCCGCACCTTGTCCTCGACGACCGCGGGATCTTCCATCGGCAGCCACTGAAAGGCGGTCGAGGGCTTCGGCACGAGCGGGTTGACGCTGGCGATGACGCGGCCGACGTACCCCTTGGTCTTCGCGTGCTTCAGCATGATGTCGCGAATCTGCAGCGTCAGATCGCGAATCGCCACGAGATCGTCGTCTGTCTCGGTGGGCAGGCCGATCATGTAGTACAGCTTCAGGTTCTCGATGCCGCTCGAGAAGATGAGCTCGGCGCGATCGAGAATCTCGTCGTTGGTCACCGTCTTGTTGATGACGCGCCGCAGGCGGTCCGATCCGGCCTCGGGCGCAATCGTCAGCGTCTTCTCACCGCTCGCGCGAAGCTGCCGCACGATCGTCTCGGTCAGGTCGTCGAGCCGGAGCGACGCAGGGCTGATGGAATAGCCCATGTCGGCCAGCCCCGTCAGGATGCGATCGATCTCCGGATGGTCGCAGAGCGCAATCGACACCAGGCCGGCCTGCTTTGCGTGCGCGCGCGCCTCGCGCGCCCGCTCGAGGATGCGGTCCGCCGGAAACGCGCGGACCGGCAGGTAGTTGTATCCGGCCCAGCAGAAGCGGCAGAGATTGGCACAGCCGCGGACGACCTCGACGAGGAAGCGCGACCCGAACTCTGTGTCGGGCGTGAAGATGCGGGTGCACGGCGGATCGAGCGCCTCGGTCGTCGGCACGGCGGCTTTTCGCACCGCTTGCGGCGCGCCGGTGCCGTCTTTGGGCACGACGCGCTCGATCGTGCCGTCCACTTTGTATTCGACGTCGTAGAACGATGGGATATAGAAGCCGCGTTTCTTCGCAAGCGATTTCAGCAGATCGCGCCGGCCGCCTTCTTCGCGAAACGAGCTCATCAGAGCCGGCACGAGCTCCTCGCCTTCCCCGGCCGCGATCACGTCGGCGAACATCGCGAGCGGCTCCGGGTTCACGAACGTGACGGCTCCGCCAATCACGACGAGCGGATCGCGAGCGGTGCGGTCGGCCGCGCGTACGGGCACGCCTGCGAGGCGCAGCATCGTCAGGATGTTCGTGTAGTCCCACTCGAAGGACACCGAGAACGCGATGATGTCGAAGTCGCGCGCAAGCGACTGCGACTCGAGCGTAATCAGCGGCGTCTTCGATGCGAGCTGTTCCTTCAGCTGCTGCTTCGGGGGAAGAAAAATCCGCTCGCACACCACTTCGTCGTGTGCATTGAACAGGTGGTACACCGTCTGAAAGCCGAGATTCGACATCCCGACCCAGTAGGTATTGGGAAAGGCGAGCGCCACTCGCAGCCGATCGGTGTGCGGCTTTCGGATGTAGCCGACTTCCTTCGCGAGCGTGGCTTGAGCGATTTCTTTCTGCTGCCAGGAGTTCATGGATGTTGACACACGATCCCGGCAGCAGGATGCTCGACCTGCGTCGCAGACGGACTCGTCTGCCCTGGATATATCTAGTGTATCAGTTCACCCCTTGCCGTTTACCCCTTGTCCCTTCTGCGAGCGGGGTTATCCCTCGCGACGAAGAAACGCCGGCACGTCGAACGCCGAGAGCGCTTCGAGGTCGATGTCGCCCGCATCCAGCGGCGATCGCTCGCCCCCCAGCGTCACGGCCGGTGCAGCTGCCGGGGCCAGATCCAGCGCCGGCCTCCTGGCAATCGACAGGCGCCCCATCTCCATCGCCGGAGCCGCCGCAGGAACGTCGGACTTCTCTTTCAAGTGCGCGGTGTAGTGCTGCAGATCGACCGGCGTATGGCTAGACGAGGGCGCCGGCTGGCGTGCTTCGGCGCGGTCGAAGCCGGTTGCGATGACGGTGACCTTCACGAAGCCGTCGAGCTTTGGATCGACGACGGCGCCGAAGATGATATTCGCGTCTTCGTGCGCGGCTTCCTGGATCAACAGCGACGCCTCGTTCACTTCCATCAGCGACAGGTCGTGACCGCCCGTGATGTTGATGATGACGCCGCGCGCGCCATCGACGGAGGCGCCTTCGAGCAGCGGGCTCGAGATTGCGGCCTTCGCCGCTTCGATCGTGCGGTTCTCGCCGGACTTCACACCCGTGCCCATCATCGCGATGCCCATGCCCGACATGATCGTCTTCACGTCGGCGAAGTCGAGGTTGATGAGCCCTGGCACCAGGATCAGATCCGAGATGCCCTGAATCGCCTGTCGCAGCACGTCGTCTGCCGTGGCAAACGCTTCGGGCAAGGTCGTCCCGCGATCGATGATCGTCAGCAGCCGTTCGTTCGGAATCGTGATGATCGTGTCGACGCACTCGCGGAGCGCCGCGAGCCCGCGCTCGGCTTGCGCGAGCCGCTTCTTGCCCTCGAACTTGAACGGCTTGGTGACGACCGCAATCGTCAGCGCGCCGAGCTCGCTTGCGAGGCTCGCGATGACCGGAGCCGCCCCGGTCCCCGTGCCGCCGCCGAGCCCGGTGGTCACGAACACCATGTCGGCGCCGGTCAGCGCCTGAATGAGGCTGTCGGTGTCTTCCAGCGCCGCTTCGCGGCCCACGTTCGGGTCGGCGCCCGCCCCCAGCCCCTTGGTCAGCTTCGCGCCCATCTGAATCTTGACCGGCGCAGCGTTGTACTGCAGCGCCTGCAGATCGGTGTTGGCGACGATGAACTCGACGCCTTCGAGCCCGACGAGCGCCATACGGTTGACGGCATTGCCGCCGCCACCGCCAACGCCGACGACCTTGATGCGCGCCCCCGCGCGATTCTCATCGGCGAGCCTCAGTCGCAACGGGTTCTCTCGCATGTCTGTCATTCGGCCTCCCATCATTAGAAGAATTCCTTGAACAACCCGCGCAGCCGGCCGGCCACGCGTCCGAACGTGCCGGCGCCGACCATCCGGCCGGCCTCGCCCATATGATTCCGCTGTGCGTACAGCACAAGACCGACAGCCGTCGCGAACTCGGGATTGCCGACGTGATCGGCGAGCCCCCCCACGCCCACCGGCAACCCACGCCTGATCGGGAGATCGAAAATCTGTTCGGCGAGCTCGGGCATCCCTTCGAGGATGGCTCCGCCTCCCGTCAGGACGATGCCGGAATTGAGCGATTTTTCGTAACCTGCGCGACGAATCTCGTCCCATACCTGATGGCAGATTTCTTCCGCTCGCGGCTGCAGGATTTCAGAGAGGACCCGCCGCGCCATCAGTCGAGGTTTCCTGCCGCCGACGCTCGCAACCTCGATCGTCTCGTCCTCCTCGACAATCGACGAGAGCGCGCACCCGCACTTGCGCTTGAGTTTCTCGGCGTCGGGAATCGGCGTGCGGAGCCCGACAGCCATGTCGTTCGTGAAGTGATCGCCCCCGATGCCGATGACGCCCGTGTGCCAGAGACTGCCGCGTTCGAAGATCGCGACGTCGGTCGTGCCTCCGCCGATGTCGACGAGCGCCACGCCAAGCTCTTTCTCGTCTGGCGTCAGCACCGCCTCGCTGGCAGCGAGCTGCGCAATGACCGTATCGGCGACGCTGATGCCGGCGCGATTCACGCATGCGACGACGTTCTGTGTCGCCGTCGTGCCCCCGGTGACGATGTGCACGTTCACTTCGAGACGCGCGCCCGTCATGCCCACCGGCGCGCCGATGCCATCCTGGTCGTCGACGACGAAGTCCTGCGGCAGCACGTGGAGAATTTCCCTGCCGGTCGGCAGGGCCACGGCCTTCGCCGCGTCGATCGCGCGCCGCACGTCGTCGCGCGTGATCTCACGGTTCTTTCCGGCGACGGCGATGACCCCGCGGCTGTTGAACCCCTTGATGTGCGGGCCCGAAATGGCGATGTGCACGGTGTCGACTTCGACGCCGGCCATCAGCTCGGCCTCGTCGACGGCGTGCTTGATCGAGTCGACGGCCGCCTCGAGGTTGACGACCGCGCCGCGCCGAATGCCTTTCGATTCGGACACGCCGATGCCGATAATCTCGAGGCTGCCGTCATCCATCATTTCGCCGACGATGGCTGCGACTTTCGAGGTGCCGATATCGAGCCCGACCACATAACGTTCCCTGCTTCCCACGGGACCTCTTTTTTCTCGGGACGCCTCGCCCCGTTCTAATCCCTAATCCCTAATCCCTAATCCCTGGTCTTCATCCCGTCTGCGTTGGTCTTCCGCCCCGTGCCGGCGCCGGCTTGGCGCCCGCGGGCGGAGCTTGCATCTCGCGCGCGGGCCGCACGTAGACCCGCTCGTCAAACCTGAGATCGACGTAATCGATGGCCGGCACCCGCTCGCGCAGCGCCGGGGCCAGCTCGTGGTACGACTGCAGGCGCTCGACGAACCGCTCGTTGCCCAGCCGGATCAGCGTGGGATCGCCGTCGAGCAGCACGACGGCGTTCCGCGAATCGGTGACGTCGATCTGCGAAATCTGCCCCTGCATGTTCCGCGCGCGCAGCGCATCGAGGAGCCGCCGCGCGAGCAGCGCGCGGTACACGTCGGGGCTTTCCGCTCCGGGCGGCGCCCCCGGCGCCTCCTCCGGGGAGCCAGACAGCCCGTCGATGATCGGCAGATCCAGATCCGCATAATTCGGCCCGTAGTCGTCAATCACCGAACCCCGATCGTCGACCAGATACAGCGCGCCCCTGATGCGGCCGATGCCGAGCGGCGCGCGCTCGAGAATCACGACGTCGACAGTCGAGGGAAGCGTTCTGCGCAGCGACGCATCGGCGATCCACGGCGAGCCCATCAGCGCCCGGCGCCACTCGGCGAGATCGACCGACAGCACGCTGCGGCCGCGCAGGCTTTGCAGCATCGCGAGCACTTCGCCCTTCGACAGCCGATGGTTCCCCCGCACGTTGATCTGATCGACATGAAACACCTCGAGCCCCGCAACAACGGCAATGGCGCGGTGCCCGGCATACAGCGCAAGCCCGATGACGACTGCCGCGATCGCGGCACGCCACCGGCGCCCGGCAAACCCGGCGCGCTTGCGCGCCGGCTTCAGGTGCGCCCGTCGAAAACGGCGATCTGCCGGGGCTGTGACCGGCATCAGTTCCTGCTCCCCAGCGCATTCAATACGGCGTCGGCGACAGAGCCGATCGAGCCTGCGCCGAGCAGGACGATCAGATCGCCCGGCTTCGCGATCGCGGCGAGCTCGCGCGGCACATCCGCAAGCGCGCGCACGATTCTCAGCTCGCCGGTAAACCCGCCTCGCACCGTCTCCGCGAGGGCGTCGAGCGTCACCCCCGCAATGGGGTCTTCGCCGGCGGCGTAGATATCGGTGAGCACGAGCACGTCGGCCCCCGCGAACGCACGGCCGAATTCGCTCAGCAGAAACTGCGTGCGCGTGAAGCGATGCGGCTGAAACGCAAGGATCAATCGACCCGCCGCAATCGGCCTGGCCGCCGCGATGACAGCCGCGATCTCGGTCGGATGATGACCGTAGTCCTCGACGACGGCGACGCCGGCCGCCTCCCCGCGCCGCTGAAATCGGCGCTCGGCTCCGTCAAACGCGGCGAGCGCGCGTGTGATGTCGCTCCATCCGATGCCAAGCTCCCTCGCCATCGCCACCGCGGCGAGCGCATTCAGCACGTTGTGCCGCCCGGGGATGGCGAGCGTCATCTGCCCGAGCTCGACCGTGCGCCCGCCCGGCTTGCGCGCGCGGACGGTGCACACCGATCCGAATCCCTTCATCTCCACGCCAAGCGCGGTGACGTCGGCTGACTCGTCGAAACCGTAGGTGATGACATGGCGCGTGATGTCGCCGCGCATGTCTCTGAGGTGCGGATCGTCGGCGCACAGGATCACCGCGCCGTTCGCAGGCACGGCGTTGGCGAACTGCACGAACGCGGCCTTCAGGTCGTCGAACCCCTGGTACGCCTCGAGGTGTTCGCGATCGATGTTCGTGATGACCGCGAAGCGCGGCGACAGCTTCAGGAACGATCGATCGCTCTCATCGGCTTCAGCGACCAGGTACTTGCCGCGCCCCAGCTTCGCGTTGCTGCCGAACGAGCTGACGCGGCCGCCGATGACCACCGTGGGATCGAGACCGGCCACGTCGAGGGCGAGCGCGATCATCGAGGTGGTCGTGGTCTTTCCGTGCGCGCCGGCGACGGCGATCCCCTGGCGCAGCTGCATGAGCTCCGCGAGCACGTCTGCGCGCGGCACGACGGCCACGCCGCGCGCGCGCGCAGCCGCCATCTCGGGGTTCGTCGCTCGCACCGCCGACGAATACACCACGACCTCCGCGTCGCTCACGTTGCGCGCGTCGTGCCCCTGCGCGATGCGCGCGCCCAGCGTCTCGAGGCGATCGGTGATGTCAGTCCGCTGCATATCAGATCCGCTGACCTTGAAACCCAGATTCACCAGCAGCTCGGCGATACCGCTCATGCCGATGCCGCCGATGCCGATGAAATGAATCCGCCTTGCCTGTCCAAGCACGCTCACGAGTGCCGGCGCTCCGCCAACGCAATCGCGGCGTCCACAATCTCTTCCGCTGCCCGCGGCTTCGCGAGCTGTCGGGCCGCCGCCGACATCCGGCGGCGCCGCTCCCTGTCTCCCGCCAGCGCAATGATGCGGCTGGCGAGCCGGTCGCCGGTCAGCTCGCTCTGCTCCATCAGCTCCGCGGCCCCCGCGTTCTCCAGCGCGCGCGCGTTGTGGCGCTGGTGATCGTCGGTCGCGGTCGGCAGCGGAATGAGAATCGCCGGACGGCCCGCGGCCGTCACTTCCGCGAGCGTCGTCGCGCCTGCGCGCGAGACGACAAGGCCTGCGGCTTTCATCTCTCGGTCCATCGCATCGATGAACCGCTCCACGCGGCCTTGCACGCCGTGCCGCTCGAACGCTGCTCGAACCAGGTCGAAGTCCCGTGTTCCCGTTTGGCAGACGAGATCGAGGGTTTCGGCTGCGGCACCCAGCCTCGGCGCCGCCTCCACCATGGCCACGTTGATTGCGTGCGCGCCCTGAGAGCCGCCAAAGACTAGGACCCGCACCCGTGAAGCGTTGATGGCCGCGTCGTGACTGGGATCATCGTCAACCTCCAGGAACTCCTGCCGAACCGGGTTACCGCTGACAAAGGCTTTCTCGCCGAAATACTTCACCGACGCCTCGTAGGTCACGGCCGCGCGTCCCACCAACCAGGCAAGCAGCCTGTTGGTCAGACCCGGCACCGCGTTCTGCTCGAGCACCATCGTGGGAATGCCGCGCATCGCCGCGACGGCCACGACGGGCCCCGAGCTGTACCCCCCGACGCCGATGACCACGTCGGGCCGGCGGCGCGAGATGAGCCGCCACGCGTCGATGCCGCCCAGCGGCACCAGCGCCGCGCCGCGCGCACGCGCGGCGAGCGACTTGCCCTTCAGCCCCGCGCTGCGGATGAGATCCAGCGCAAACTCGGTCGACGGAATCACGCGCGCCTCGATGCCGGCGGCCGTGCCCGCAAACGAGATTTGCGCCGCCGGGATCCGCGCTTTCAGCGCCCGGGCCACGGCCAATCCGGGAAAGAGATGGCCGCCCGTGCCGCCTCCGGCAATCACGACAACCATTCCCCCTCCTCACGATTCCCGCGCCGCGTGCTGCGACACATTGAGCAGGATGCCCATGCCCAGCAGACTGATCAGCAGGGACGATCCGCCGTTGCTCACCAGCGGCAATGGAATCCCTTTGGTCGGCACGAGCCCGAGCACGACGCTGATGTTGAAAAATGCCTGGGCCGCAATCATCGTCGTCAGCCCGATCGCGAGGAACGCTCCGAAACGATCGGGCGCCTGCATCGCGATCTTGCAGCCGCGCCACGCAATCACCAGGAAGCACGCCAGCACGAGCGTCGTGCCCAGCAATCCGAACTCCTCGCCGATGACGGCATAGATGAAATCGGTATGCGGCTCAGGCAGATAAAACAGCTTCTGCACGCCGGCCATGAACCCGCGCCCGATCAGGCCGCCCGATCCCACGGCGATGAGTGACTGGATCACCTGGAAGCCATCGCCGAGCGGATCGCTCCACGGATCCCAGAACGCCATCAGCCGCCGGCGGCGGTACGCCGCGCTCATCAGGATGAAATACATGACGGGCAAGCCGCAGAGGATGGCGCCGGCCACGTATCGATAGCTGAGCCCCGCCGCAAACACCATCGACACGGCTATCACGAGCAGCGTCATCGCCGTTCCCAGATCGGGCTCCAGCAGAATCAATCCGACCAGTCCGCCCACTACGACGCCGATGGGCATGAGCGCGTGCGGAATCTCGTCGATGCGATCCATCCGCCGCTCCAGCAGCGCCGCTATGAAGAAGATGGCGCTCAGCTTCGCCAGCTCGGATGGCTGTACCCCAAAGCCTGCGATCCCGAACCAGCGGCGGCTTCCGTTAATCGGTGCGCTGAAGAGCACCGCCACCAGAGCACACACGACAACGCCGAGCGCCATCCAGATGAAGGACGGCTCGCGGTAGTGCCGATAGTCGAAGCGCATGGCGATGCTCATTGCGGCCAGGCCCAGCGACGCCCACATCGCCTGCTTGATGAGGAAGAAGTACGGCTGGTTGAAACGGTTCATCGCCAGCACCGCCGAGGCGCTGTACACCATGACCACGCTGGCGCAGACCAGCAGCAGCGTGGCGAGGAACAGTACCTTGTCCGACTTGAGCTTTCGCGCCATAGTTACCGTTTCTGACTAGGCCTCATGTCGTAGGGCTCGTTCCGGTAGGGCTCAACTTAAGTTGAGCACTACAGTTGAGCACTACCGGAGCCGACATATAGTTCATCCGCCTTCGCCGCTTCGCGGCTTCGGCGGGACAGGCGCGAACGGTCAACAGTCATCAGTCAGCCGTAGGGTCGGGACACCAGCTTCACAGGCCGGGGCGGCCTGTGTTCCCAGCAGCCAGCTCCCAACCGCACAGGCCGACTGACGACTGTTCACCGTTCGCGCGACGTGTCTTCCTCCATCAGCCTCATCACTTCTTTCTTGAACACCTGGCCGCGCTCCGCGTAATCGCGGAACATGTCGAAGCTTGCGCATGCGGGCGCCAGCAAGACGACGTCACGTCTTTCCGCACGCGCCAGCTCGTACGCCCGCCCGACCGCTGCCTCCAGCGTCGATGCCGGCTCGACGGGCACGGCCCCTTCGAACGCGCGCTCGATCAAGGTCGTCGCCTCTCCGATGGCGATCACCCTGGCGTCACGCGACCGCAGCGGCTCGCGCAGAAGCGAAAAATCTCCGCTCTTGAAGCGGCCGCCCATGATCACCACGAGCCCGCGATCGAAGCTCTCGATCGCGCGCTGCGCCGCCTCGATGTTGGTCGCCTTCGAATCGTTGACGAATCGAACGCCGCCCACGACCGCCACGGGCTCGAGCGCGTGCTCGAGGCCGGTGAACGATTCCACCGCGCGGACGATCGCGTCGCGGGACACGCCGGCGATGTGCGCCACGGTCGCCGCAGCCATGACGTCGGCCACCAGATGGCGGCCGATGAGGCGTATCGACGAGAGCGGCACGAGGGGCGTCCCGGCGGAAAACAACACTTTCTGCGCGCGCGCGGTGCGCGCCAGCGCCAGCGTCTGGGGATCGTCGGCGTTGATCACCACCCAGTCGTCCGGAGTCTGGTTGGCAAACATCTTCGCCTTTGCGGCCGCATACACGTCCATCGAGCCGTGCCGATCGAGGTGGTCGGACGACAGGTTCAGCAGCACGGCGATCCACGGATGAAATGTGTCCGTCGTCTCGAGCTGAAAGCTGCTGACCTCGACGATGTGAAACGTCTCCGGCGTCGATGCGGCGACCTGCGAGCTAAGGGGCGTGCCGATGTTTCCGCCGACGAGCGTCTTGAGCCCGCCGGCCATGAACATGCGTCCTGTCAGCGTGGTCGTCGTCGATTTGCCTTTCGTGCCGGTGATCGCCACGATGCGACCGGCCAGCCATCGCGACGCGAGCTCGATCTCGCCGATCACCGGCACGCCGGCCTCCCGCGCCGCAACAACCGTCGGTTGATCCAGTGGAACGCCCGGGCTCAACACGAGCAGATCGGCAGACGTGAAGGATTCCAACCGATGTCCTCCAAGCTCGAGCGCCACGCCCGCCGCGCGCAGCTGCTCCACGGTCGCGCGATCGATCTCGGCCCCGCCTTCGGTGAGCGTCACGCGCGCTTCGCGCTCGGCGAGCAACAGCGCGGCCGCCACACCGCTGCGCGCCGCGCCCACGACCGTCACGTTCTGTCCGCGCACGGAGAAACTCATCGCAATTTCAAGCTCGTCAGGCTGAAGAGCGCGAAGATGATGGCCGCGATGATGAACCGCGCGATCACCTTCGGCTCGCTCCATCCAATCAACTCGAAGTGATGGTGCAGCGGCGCCATCTTGAACACGCGCTTGCCGGTCATCTTGAACGACGCCACCTGGATAATGACGGACGCCGCCTCGAGCACGAAGACCCCGCCGACGATGTGCAGCAGGATTTCCTGCTTGATCAGGAGCGCGACGGTCGCAAGCGCCCCACCGAGCGCGAGCGAACCCACGTCGCCCATGAAGATTTCCGCGGGATACGAGTTGTACCAAAGGAATCCGAGGCTCGCGCCGACCAGCGAGCCGCAGAAGATCGTCAATTCCGCGGACTGCGGAAAATGCACCAGCAGCAGGTAATCGGCGAGGACGCGATGGCCGGTCACGTACGCGAGCGCGGTAAATGCCGCCGCGGCCACCGCAAACGTGCTGATGGCCAGGCCGTCGAGACCGTCGGTGAGATTCACCGCGTTCGACCATCCGACCAGCACGAACACCGCGAGCGGCACGTACCACCAGCCGAGGTCGGGAATCAGGCTCTTGAAAAAGGGGAAGATGAGCCGCGTGTTATAGAGCGACGGCTGCGTGTAGTACGCCAGCACCATCAGCGCGAGTCCGACACCAAGCGCGACGGTGACCTGTCCCAGAATCTTGTAGCGAGGCCGCAGCCCGTGGTGGGAGCGCCTGACGATCTTCAGATAGTCGTCCGTGAACCCGACCGCTCCGAAGCCGACCGTCGACAGCACGGCGATCCAGATATAGACGTTTCGCAGATCGGCCCAGAGCAGCGTCGGCACGAGCGAGGCCGTCAGAATCAACAGCCCGCCCATCGTCGGCGTGCCGGCCTTCGGCGCGTGCGATGCCGGTCCTTCGTGCCGAATGACCTGTCCGATCTGGAACTCGCGGAGCTTGCGGATGAACCACGGGCCCAGCAGCAGGCTGATGACGAGCGCGGTGAGGCTCGCGGCCGCCGTTCGGAAGGTGATGTACTGAATGACATTCAGCACCGGCACCTGATTGTGAAATTGAAAGAGGAGGGTGTAGAGCATCAGGCACACTCCGCCTTGAGACGATCGACCACAACCTCTGTTCGAATGCCGCGTGACCCTTTGACGAGAACGACGTCTCCCGACTTGACCAGCGTGGCCGCCAGATCGGCTGCAGCGGTGCTGTTCTCGACGTAATGCACGCGCGACGCCGGCATGCCCGCGCGGCGCGCGCCCTCCGCCAACGCTCGCGCGTTGGCTCCCCCGACGGCGACGAACTCGCCGACATCAGCGCGCGCGATTTCCGCACCAGCGGTGCGATGCAGCTCTGCTGACGCCTCACCCAGCTCGAGCATCTCGCCGATCACGGCCACGCGGCGCGCAAACCGCGTCTCGCCAGCCAGCATCGCCAGCGCACGCGACAGGGCTTTCGGGTTCGAGTTGTACGAGTCGTCCACGATTGTGACGCCGCCGGCGCGAATCACTTCGCCGCGCCGGGCCACCGGCTTCAAGCGGGCGGCCCGCTCGACGATGTCGGCAAGCGGCACGTCGAAGCGGATGGCCACCGCGGTGGCTGCGAGGACGTTCGACAGGTTGGCGGTGCCCGGCAGCGGCGTCCGAATCTCCGTTTCCCCAATTGGCGTCCGCACGATCGCGGCCGTGCCGTCGATACCGAGATCGCGAACCGCCAGGGCACGCACATCGGCCGGCCGCTCGACACCGAAAGTCCGCACACGCCCGGCAAACCTTCCCGCGTGACGCATGACCAGGTCGTCGTCTGCGTTCGCGACGAGCAGCGAGTCCTTGTCGGCCCCTTCGAGAATTTCGGCTTTCGCCTCGGCGATGGCATCGACGGTCCCGAAAAATTCCAGGTGCGCCGGGCCGACGTTGGTCCAGACGCGCACATCGGGCTCGGCAATCTTCACGAGCGCGCTGATCTCGCCGACATGATTCATCCCCAGCTCGAACACCCCGATGTCCGGCTTGTGCCGCAACTCGAGCAGCGAGAGCGGCAGGCCGATGTGATTGTTCAAATTGCCCCTGTTGCGAAAGACCGTGTACCGCGCCGCGAGAAACTCCGCGATGATTTCCTTCGTTGTCGACTTGCCCGCGCTGCCCGTCACCGCGACGACGGCAGCGCCCGATTCGCGCCGAACCCGGCTGGCCAGCGTCTGCAGCGCCGCGATCGTGTCCGGCACGACCACGAGCGGCGTTCCCGCGAGAGCGGCGGCATCCGTCAGCGACGCATCGCTGACCAGTGCGCCTGCGGCCCCTTTGCCGACGGCTTCAGCGACGTACGCATTGCCATCGAATCGATCGCCGCGAATCGCCACGAACATGTCACCGGGCGACAACGTCCGCGTATCGATCGAAAACCCCGACACGTCGCGATCGCCGCCGGGCCCCGAGACGCTCGCGCCTATGGCCGCGGCGATGGCAGCAGGCGTCAGCGTCTCCGCTCCAGCGCCTCGCGCGCGATCCCGGCCTCATCGAACGGCCGCTCCACGCTGCCGATCGTCTGCGATTGTTCGTGCCCCTTCCCTGCGAGCAGGACGAGATCGCCCGGCTCGGCTTTCCCGATCGCGAACTGAATCGCCTCCGTGCGATCGACAATCACAAACGTCGCGGCGGTCCGATCGGATGCCGGCGGAATCCCGCGCTTGATCTCTTCGATGATCCGCACCGGATCCTCGCCGCGCGGGTTGTCGGACGTCATGACGACGACGTCGCTCAGCCGTACCGCGACCGCGCCCATCAACGGCCGCTTCGTGCGGTCGCGATCGCCGCCGCATCCGAACACCGTGATGACGCGACGCGGCGCCAGCGGCCGGGCGGTCTCCAGCAGGTTCTTCAACGCGTCGTCGGTATGCGCGTAGTCGATGACGACCGTGACGTCGTCCTTGCTGTTCGACACGAGCTCGAAGCGCCCGGGCACTCCGCCGAGGCTCGCGAGCCCGCGCTCGATCGCCGCCGCCGGAATGTCGAGCGCCGTCGCGACGGCGATCGTCGCGAGGATGTTCGAGACGTTCGGCCGCCCGACGAGCGTCGAGCGCACGTGCACGGGGCCCTTCGGCGTGCGCGCGTCGAACTCGAGCCCTTCGAACGTCAGCGTCAGCGGTCCTGGCGTCACGTCGGCCTGTTTGGTGATGGCGTAGGTGACCGGCGTGGACACCGCCGTCCGCAGCGATTCACCCCGCGGATCGTCGAGGTTGACGGCGCTCGGCGCGCCTGGCGGCAGCATGTCGAACAGCCGCCGCTTTGCGGTGAAATACGACTCCATGTCGCCGTGATAGTCGAGATGGTCCCTCGTCAGATTCGTGAACACCGCCGCGGCAAATGCCGTCTCGTCGACACGCCGCTGGGCAAGCGCGTGCGACGACACTTCCATGACGCACGCCTGGCATCCGGCGTCGACCATTTGCCGAAACATCCGCTGCACATCCGGTGCCTCAGGCGTCGTACGCGACGCGGGCAGTTCGACGTCGCCAACCGAGTAGGTGACGGTGCCGAGGAGCCCGCACTTTTTTCCCGCCGATTCGAAGACGGCGCGTAATAAATACGCGGTGGTCGTCTTGCCATTGGTCCCTGTGATTCCAACGACCTGCATCGACCGGCTGGGGTGCCCGTAGAATTCCGCCGCGAGCGACGCCAGCGCCGCGCGCGCATCCGGAACAACCAGCCAGGGCGCCGCAGTCTGGGCGTCCGCGGGGCGATCCGCCACGACAGCAACCGCGCCGCGACCAATCGCATCTGCGGCGAAATCCGCACCCGCCGCTTTCACGCCGCTCAAGGCGATGAACACATCGCCCGGCTTCACCTGGCGCGAGTCGTACGCGAGGCCACGAATGTCGATTCCCGGCAGCGCGGCAAGCTTCATGCTCGGTCGCGGCTCATTGATCGCCCGCCAGCGATGCGAGAGCGACTGGCGTGCGCTCCAAGATCAACTCGCATGCCATGCCCGGCTCGATCGGCGTGCCAGGCGCCGGCGTCTGACTAGTCACAACACCGTTCCCCGTGAGGCGCGCGGTCAATCCCATCTTCGTCAGGACACGCAGCGCTTCGCGCGCGCTCAGCCCGCGAAGATCGGGAAGATCGCGGACGTCGCCGCCCGTGCCCACCTGAACAAATGACGCGTTGCGCCGGGACCGCGCCTGCATCTCCGGCTGCTCCGTGCGGCGCGCGACGAGCACCGGTGGCGGCGCATTCAACGTCGGCGGCACGCCAAGGTGCCGAAGGGTCGCCTCGGCGATGCGCTGAAACACGGGGCCGGCGATCGGTCCACCGTAGTACCCGCGCGCGTGCGGCGAGTCGATGACGACGATGATCGTCGCCACGGGATTGCGCGACGGGAGGAATGCGACGAACGACGCGTAGTAATCGGTGTTCGAGTAACGGCCGTTGACGAGCTTCGACGCCGTTCCCGTTTTGCCCGCGATCGTGTAGCCCGCGATCTGCGCTTGTGTCGCCGTTCCCCGCTCGACGATCTGCTCCATGATGCCGGTGAGCGTGACGGCCGTGTCCCTGGACACGGTCCGCCCGAGAATCGTCGGCTTCACTTCAACGCGCTTCCCGTCGCGAACGAGCGCGCGCACGACCCGCGGCTGAATCAGGTCGCCGCCGTTGGCCACCGAGCTGACTGCCGCCACCATTTGCAGCGGCGTCACGCCGACCTGGTAGCCCATCGACATCGATGCCAGCGCGCTGCTGTCGAGCTTTTGCGGATCCCACACGATGCCGGGCGTCTCCCCGGGAAAATCCGGCGAGAGCGCGCGGCCGAACCCGAAGCGGCGCACGTACAGCCCGAGCCGCTCGGCTCCCAGCGACAGTCCGATCTTGATCGCGCCGACGTTGCTCGATTTCACCATCACGTCGGTGAACGACAACGTTCCGTAGTCGTGCGTGTCGTCGATCACGCGCGATCCGAATCGGATCTTGCCGCCGGACACGTCGATCATGTCGTCGACGCCAATCGTGTGTTCTTCGATCGCGGCGCCGGCTGTCACCACCTTGAAGGTTGAGCCGGGCTCGTAGATGTCCTGGACCGCCCGGTTGCGTCGATGCGCTTCGGACGCGCTCCTGTACGCGTTCGGGTTGAACGTCGGTTCGTTGGCGAGCGCGAGAATCTCGCCGGTCTTCGGCGCCATGATCAGCACCGTTCCGCCGGCGGCGTGATTACTCGCGACCGCGTCGCGGAGCTCGCGCTCCGCGATGTGCTGCAAGTACTCGTCGATCGTCAGCTCGACGGTCGCGCCCGCGGTCGGCGGCCGTTCGAGGCGGCTGAAGGCGCGCCCACGCGCGTCGGTCTGATACAGCAGCTTCCCCAGCGAGCCGCTGATCTGGCTGTCGTACGCGGCCTCGATGCCGGCGAGCCCGGTATTTTCGGTTCCGACGAAACCGAGCAGTTGCGCGGCGAGCTCCTTCTTCGGATAGAAGCGGCGATCTTCCTTGATGAAGCCGATGCCTGTGAGATCGAGCGCCGCAATCCTCGTCGCCTGCGGCGGCGTCACACGCCGGCGCACGTACACGAACGCGCGTTTCTGGCGCAGGCGCGTGGTCAACACGGCCTGCTCTTTCGGGGCGCAGTCGGTCAGCGCCGCGCACAGCCTCGATGCGGCCTGCGCCGCGTCTTCGATTTCGCTGGGCACGCCGTAGACGGAATCGGCGTCGACGCTGTAGGCGAGGACGCGGCCGTGACGGTCGAGGATGTCGCCGCGCTTGGCCGAGATATCCATGGTCCGCGCGGACTGGTTCTCGGCGCGCGCCTGAAGATCCTGGTGCCGGTGCACTTGCAGATACAGCAGCCGCGCCTGAATGCCGGCGGCCCACAGCACGAAGATCGTGGCCCCGACCAGGAGCCTGCTGCGCATCGTGGCGCGCCAGATGTCCGAAGTCGGCTTGGCCACGTCGTTACTCCAACGGACGTTTTTGATCCGGGGGCCCCTGCCCCCCGGAAGGCGCGTCGCTTCGCGGGGCGCCAACGCCCCGCTCGCTCCGCGCGACAACAGATGCCGCGGGAGGCTCCGGCGGCACGACACGCTCGATGACAATCGCCGCACCTGTCTCGGGTGCAACGAGCTGCAACCTGCCGATTGCGATCTTCTCGATGCGCTGTGGCGATCTCAGCGTTTCGATCTCGAGCCGCAGATGGCGGTTGATCTCTCCCTGGTCGCCGCGCTCCTTCTGCATCTGCTCCACGCGATAGCCGTGCTGCAGCAGCTCGACACGCTGCCAACCGGAGAACAGCAGCACGCCGACGAAGAGCACACCGACGGCCACCGATCGCCATTGCTCCTGCAGCCGGCGCTCGTCGACCTCGCGGACGATCGGGTTGTTCCGAACGTCTTTCTTGATGGCGTATTCGAATGCTTCGGAAGATGTGCCCATTCGCGTGTCCTTGCCGACCTGAAGGTCGGCACTACGTTCTGACGTCTCCGGTCGTAGTGCCGACCTTCAGGTCGGCCGCTGCGATGTAACACGAGGGCCAGTCCGGACCGGCCCGGGACCGATACCGACCCCTGGCCCTCGTGCTTTCTGGCGCCCTGCGACGGCTCGAGTTCCGCCGCACCGCCCCCCCGGCCGCCTTCGCCCGCCTCGCTGCTTTCGCAGCTTCGGCGCGGCTACGGCGAGCCAAGCCCGCTACACGACGCACTCCGCCGCGCGCAGCTTCGCGCTGCGCGCGCGTGGATTCCGTTCGAGCTCGTCGGGCTGGGGGGTGATCGGTTTCTTCGTCAGAATCCGCAGCGGACCCCCATCA
>CAYHHH010000005.1:40879-82029 GCA_964356125.1 uncultured Bifidobacteriaceae bacterium
CGGGGTGCGAGCGCCCGCAGCGTGTGCTTGACGATCCGATCCTCGAGCGAGTGAAACGTCATCACGACCAGGCGCGCGCCCGTCTTGAGGCGCTGCGCCACTGTCTTCAGAAATGCATCGATGCCGTCGAGCTCGCGGTTCACCCAGATGCGCAGCGCCTGAAAGGTGCGCGTCGCCGGATCGATCCGCGAGAACCCGTGCCGAGGCACCGCTCTCCTCACAATCGTCGCGAGCTGGGCCGTCGTCTCGAGCGGTGCCGATGCGCGCGCCTGCACGATGCCGCGCGCGATGCGCCGCGAGAACCGCTCCTCGCCGAACCGGTAGATGGCGTCGGCGATCTCTTCCTCGTCCGCCCCGCGCAGCAGATCCGCGGCGGTCGGGCCCGCCGTCGTGTCCATCCGCATGTCGAGCGGGTCGTCGCGCTGAAAGCTGAATCCGCGCCCCTCGGCCTCGAGCTGATACGACGACATCCCCATGTCGGTCAGCGTGCCGTCGACGCGATCGATCCCCCGGGCCTCCAGAACCGACGCAATCGCCCGATAATCCGAGTGCACAAGCTCTACGCGATCGCGGTACTTGCTCAGCGTCTCGGCGGCGATGCGCAGCGCCGCGGGATCGCGGTCGAGCCCGATGACCTTCGTCGCGCCCGCTTCGAGCAGCGCGAGCGCATGGCCGCCCATCCCCACGGTGCAATCGACGAAGACGCCGCCCTTTTCGGGCTGCAAAAAGGCGAGCACTTCGCGCGTCATCACGGGCTCGTGTAGCGGCATGTCCGGCGCCCTTAAAGACCGAGGTCCGACAACGCCCGTGCGTCGGCGTCTGTGAACGGCTCGCGCTGGAGCTTCGCGATGAACCGCTCGTGGTTCCACACGTCGAGAAAATTGAACTGGCCAAACACGTCGACTTCGCCCACCATCGTGGCTGAGTCGCGCAGTCGGGCCGGAATCACCACGCGCCCCTGGCTGTCGATTTCAGAAACCTGGCCGTAGAAGTTCACGCGGTCCAGGAATTTCGCCCGGGCTGGATGGGTCGAGGGGATCTGCGCGAGCCTCTTCTCGATGTCCGTCCACACCGGCATGGGGTAGATGCGCACCGAGTCGCCGTGCAGACTGGTAACGAAGAGTTCGCGCCCGTGCTCATCCTCGATGAGCGCGCGAAACCCATTGGGGATCTTGAGTCTCCCCCGATCATCAATTTTCGCCGGCGAGTTGCCCCGAAGCACGCTCGGCTACTCCATTTCTCTCCAAAAAAGTCCATGGCGATAGTAGAGGACGGATCCAGTGATGTCAACGGTTAAAATGTAGATAGCGAAAGAGTTACGTTAAACTTTCGCCCCCTTGTTTACAGCATGATACGATTTCGCACACGTGGCTGATCCATCGAGCGTCAGCGTGGTCATCCCGGCCTACGAAGAGGCCGCGGCTGTGGGGGTCGTCGTCCAGTCATTACGTGCGGCGGCCAACTGGCGCGAAGTGCTCGTGGTTGATGACGGGTCCGCGGACGAGACGGCTGTCGTTGCGGCAACCGCCGGGGCGCGGGTCATCAAGCATCCCTACAACAAAGGGAACGGCGCGTCGGTCAAGACGGGCATCCGCCACGCGTCCGGGGAGTACATCCTCATCATCGACGCCGACGGCCAACACACGGCGGCCGATGCATTGCGGCTGATTGCTTTTCTCGGCGAATACGATCTCGTCGTCGGCACGCGGGCGGGCTCGAATCAACAGGCGTCCCACGCACGCCACCTCGGCAACAACGCGCTCAACTGGGTCGCGGGATACCTCACCGGCCGCGTCATTCCAGACCTCACGTCCGGCCTTCGCGCGGCGCGCACCAGCGACCTTCGCGAATTTCTCCATCTCCTGCCCAATGGATTCTCGACGCCCACGACGACGACGCTGTCGTTCGTGAAGGCTGGATA
Organism: uncultured Bifidobacteriaceae bacterium; assembly: GCA_964356125.1. Lineage (GTDB taxonomy): Bacteria > Acidobacteriota > Vicinamibacteria > Vicinamibacterales > JAMQPK01 > JAMQPK01. Next base: position 42,801 of record CAYHHH010000005.1, read on the forward strand.
CAGCGTGCACTTCGAGCCGATTACCGTCGGCGCGAGACTCGGAAAGTCGAAGATCAAGCTCGTGTCCGACGGCGCGCGGTTTCTCATGATCCTGCTGAAGGTGATTACGGTCTTCAGCCCGCTGCGGATTTTTCTGCCCATCGCGGGCACGTTTTTCGTGCTGGGCGCCGGCTATGCCATCTGGACCACGATCCACCGCCACGACATTACCGATTCATCGGTGCTCCTGCTGGTGCTCGCGGTCGTCATTTTTCTCGTCGGACTTGTTTCCGAGCAGATTTCCACCATGCGCTCGGAAGGACCTCGATGAATGCGGCCGTTGTCATCGCGACGTACAACGAACGAGAAGACTTAGGCGGGCTTGTCTCGGCCGTTCTTCAGCACGCCGGCTTCCGCATCATCGTCGTCGACGACGACTCCCCCGATGGGACGGGCGCGCTCGCCGATGCGCTCGCGACCCAGTTTCCCGGCAGGGTCTCGGTGATCCATCGGACGGGCGCGCGCGGCCTGGGGCGATCGCTCGTGGCCGGGCTCCAACGCGCGCTCGAAAGCGGCGCCGATCTGATCTTCCAGATGGACGCCGATTTCTCGCACGATCCGAAATACCTGCCCGACATGGCGGCCGCCGCCGCGGAGGCCGATCTCGTGCTGGGCTCGCGATACCTTCACGGCGTCAGCGTCGTGAACTGGCCGCTCCACCGCATCGTGCTGAGCAGCTTCGCGAACCGGTACATCCGCGCCGTCACCGGGATCGAGGTGCGCGATTGCACCACGGGGTTTCGGTGCTGGCGGCGGGATGCGCTCGCGCGGCTTCCGCTGGAAGGATTGATTTCCGACGGGTACGCATTTCTCGTCGAGCAACTGCATCTCGCGCGGCGCAGCGGGTGCCGCGTGCGCGAGGTGCCCATCATCTTCGTGGAACGGCGCGAGGGCTCGTCGAAGATCTCGCCGAGCGTGCTGCTGGAGTCGGCGATCGTGCCGTGGCGATTGCGCCTGAAGGGCTAGTGTATTAACGTGTCCTCATCATCGAAGATGGCCGGCTCTGATCAGGCGTCCCCACTCAGCCTCAGCGTGTTTTTCCCTGCCTACAATGATGCTGGGACGATCGCGAGCCTCGTCATCACGGCGCTTCAGAGCGCGTCGAAACTGACGCCGAACTACGAGATCATCGTGGTGAACGACGGCAGCTCCGACTCCACGGCGCGCATCCTGGACGAGCTCGCGCGGGTCTATCCCCACGTGAAGATCGTGACGCATCCGGTGAACCGGGGCTACGGCGGCGCGCTGCGCAGCGGATTCGCGAGCGCCTCGAAAGACGTCATTTTCTACACGGACGGCGACGCGCAATACGATCCCTCGGAGATCGAGCTGCTCTGGCCGAAGATGATTCCGGGGGTCGATCTCGTGAACGGCTACAAGATCAGCCGGTCGGATTCGTGGCACCGCATCATCATCGGGCGGATTTACCACCACACGGTGAAAACGATGTTCGGGCTGCGCGTGCGCGACGTGGATTGTGATTTCCGCCTGATGCGGCGGTCGATTTTCGAGCGCGTGCGGCTCGAGAAGAACAGCGGCGTCATCTGCCTCGAGATGATGAAGAAAATCCAGGACGCGGGCTTCACGATCGTCGAAGCGCCTGTGCACCATTACCATCGGGCTCACGGCCAGTCGCAGTTCTTCAACTTCCGCCGCGTCATCCGCACCGGGATCGACGTGTTCAAGCTCTGGTACGTGCTGGTGGTACGCCGCGCCCGGCAAGCGCCGGCCGCCGCCGCGGAAGACGCGTCGCGCGGCAGCGCGGGACAGAGGGTGCTGTGACCGCGTCGTATCAGGCGTTCTATCGAGGCCGGCGCGTCATGATCACCGGCGGCCTCGGCTTCATCGGCAGCAACATCGCCCGCCGCCTCGTGGATCTCGGATCTGACGTGTTGTTGATGGACTCGCTCATTCCGGGATCGGGCGCGAATTTCTTCAACATCGACGGCGTCGCCGACAAGCTGCGCGTGAACATCGCCGATGTCCGCCAGGAAAGCACGATGAACCACCTGGTCCGCGATCGCGAGGTCATCTTCAACCTCGCCGGACAGGTGAGCCACATCGACAGCATGAAGGATCCCTACACCGATCTCGAGATCAACTGCCGCAGCCAGTTGTCGATTCTCGAGGCGTGCCGCAAATTCAGTCCGTCGGTGAAGGTGGTGTTCGCCGGAACACGTCAGGTGTACGGGAAGCCCGACTCGCTGCCGGTCACCGAAAATCATCTGGTGCGGCCGGTCGACGTCAACGGCATCAACAAGGCGGCAGGCGAGAACTACCACCTGCTCTACAACAACGTGTTCAACGTGCGCGCGTGCTCGCTGCGGCTCACGAACGTGTACGGGCCGCGGCAGCTCATCAGGCACAACCGCCAGGGCTTTATCGGCTGGTTCATCCGGCTGGCGCTCGAAGGGCGCGAGATCGAGATCTTCGGCGACGGCTCTCAGATTCGCGACTTCGTGTACGTGGACGACGCGGTGGATGCGTTTCTTCGCGCCGGCGCGTCCGACGTCTGCAACGGCCAGGTCTTCAACGTCGGCGGGTCCGAGCCGATCGCGCACACAGATCTCGCCGCGCTGCTGATCGACGTCGCCGGCGCCGGCGCCGTTCGGCATGTCCCGTGGCCGGCGGAAAAAAAGGCCATCGACATCGGCAGCTTTTACGCCGACTCGTCGCGCTTTCGCGGCGCGGTGGGCTGGGAGCCGCGCGTGCCGCTGCGCGCCGGCTTCGCGAAGACACTCGAGTACTACCGCGCGCATGCGAGCGCCTACCTCGACGAGCCCGCGGCCACGCCGTCGACCGTCGCATGACGCTTCGAGTGCCCTTCCTGGATCTTCACCTCGCCGAGGAGTCGGACGCGGTCCGCGAGGCGATCGCGCGCGTGATGGACCGCGCCTGGTTCGTGCTGGGGCCCGAGGTCGAGGCGTTCGAGCGCGAATTCGCGGCGGCATCGGGCGCGGCGCACGCGGTCGGTGTCGGCAACGGGACCGACGCGCTCGCGCTGATTCTCCGCGCGCTCGGCATCGGCGCGGGAGACGAGGTCGTGACCACGCCGCTGTCTGCCGCATACACGGCGCTCGCGATCGTGATGGCCGGCGCGCGCCCGGTGTTCGCCGACATCGATCCGCAGCGCTTGACACTGGACCCGGCCGCCGCCGAGCGCGCGATCACCGGGCGCACTCGCGCGCTGTTGCCGGTGCACTTGTACGGCCAGCCGGCCGATATGCCGGCGCTTGCGGCCCTCGCCAGCCGGAGGAATCTCGCGCTGGTCGAAGATTGCTGCCAGGCGCATCTGGCCACGTGCGCCGGCCAGCCGGTCGGCACGTTCGGCGCCGCGGGCGCATTCAGCTTTTACCCCACGAAGAATCTCGGCGCGCTCGGCGATGGGGGCGCGGTCGTGACCCGCGACGCAGCACTGGCCGCACGTGTGGCGCGCCTGCGCAACGGCGGACAAGCCGATCGCTATCAGCACGTCGAAATCGGCATCAACAGCCGGCTGGATGAAATACAGGCCGCCATCCTCCGCGTGCGGCTGCCGCGGCTTCGGTCCTGGACGGATCAGCGCCGCGCGCTCGCCGCGCGCTATCGCTCTCTGCTCACAGGCGCGGCGATCGACATTCCTCCGGAAATCGACCCGGGGCACGTGTATCATTTGTTTCCGATCAGAACGCGCAATCGAGCGGCGCTGCAGGATCGACTTCGCGCGGCAGGCATCGAAACACTTGTGCACTATCCGACACCCATTTCTCAACAACCGGCCTTTGCCTCGCTCGACCCGGCCGACTGCCCGCAGGCCATTCGTGCGGCCGGCGAAGTAATCTCGCTGCCGCTCTACCCGGGCCTGGCCGCCGAGGCCGTCGCAACGGTCGCCGAGACCGTTCGAAAGGAATCATCTTCGTGAGAGTGTTAATTACCGGAGGCGCAGGGTTCATCGGGTCTCATCTCGCCGAAGCGCTGCTGAACGCAGGGCACGAAGTCGACATCATCGACAACCTGTCGACCGGCTCCATCCGCAACGTCGGCCACCTGAAGTCGAACCCGCGCTTCACGTACACGGTCGATACGATCACCAACGAGCCGCTCCTCGCCGAGCTGATCGATCGCAACGACGTCATCTTTCATTTCGCCGCGGCTGTCGGCGTCAAGCTGATCGTCGAGCAGCCGGTGCATACCATCGAGACCAACGTGCACGGCACGGAAGTCGTGCTGAAGCACGCGAACAAGAAGAAAAAGAAGGTCGTCATCGCCTCGACGTCGGAGGTCTACGGCAAGAGCCTGGACGTGCCCTTCCGCGAAGACGCCGATCTCGTGATGGGCGCGACGATGAAACACCGCTGGGCGTACGCGTGCAGCAAGGCCATCGACGAATTTCTCGCGCTGGCGTACTTCAAGGAGCGCGACCTCCCCGTCATCATCGTGCGCTTCTTCAACACCGTGGGTCCCCGGCAGACCGGTCAGTACGGGATGGTGCTCCCGTCCTTCGTCCAGCAGGCGCTCTCGGGCGCGCCGATCACGGTGTTCGGCGACGGCACGCAGCAGCGCAGCTTCACGTATGTCGGCGACGTGGTCGAATGCCTTATGAAGCTCATGGCGGAGCCGAAGGCGGTCGGCCATGTGTTCAACATCGGCAACACGGAAGAAGTCACGATCCTGAGGCTCGCCGAAATCGTCAAATCGCTGACGGGGTCGGCGTCCCCCATCGAGTTCGTGCCCTACGACAAGGCGTACGAGGAAGGGTTCGAGGACATGCCGCGGCGCGTCCCGGACCTCACAAAAGTCCGCCAGCTCGTCGGGTACGAGCCGAAGGTGCAGCTGAACGAAATCATCACCACAGTCATCGATTACTTCCGCGTGCACGGCTCCTGACCTATAATAGGCTTTCGCCCCGAAACCTATGAAGAGGCTTGTTTTCGCGCTGTTCGTGCTGACCGCCTCCGCGACCCCGTCGTGGGCCGCGGGCCTCACGCTGTCGATTCGCGACGGGCTCGTGTCGCTCGACGCGCAGGACGTCACGCTGCGCCAGATCCTGACCGAATGGGCGCGCATCGGAAAGACGCGCATTATCAACGTCGAGCGCATCACCGGCGGCCCGATTACGCTGAAGATCGACGCCATGCCCGAAAAGCAGGCGCTCGACATCATCCTCCGCGCAATCCCGGGGTACGTGGCGCAACCGCGCGAAACGCCGGTTGCCGACGCGTCGCGCTACGATCGCATCCTGATCATGGCGACGACGACGGCGGTTGCGGCGCCGCGGCCCCAGCCATCGCCCGGATTCCCCGGAAGCCAGAGTGGCGTGTTTGGCGGCCAGGGCGGAACGATGACCCAGCTGCGTCCCAATGTGCCTGCGCCTCTTTCGCCCGGAACGCTTCCCGATCAGCAATCGAACGACAGCGATCAGATGGACGATCCTGCGATCGCGGCAGCCGCGGCGGCCGGTCTCGTGACCGTACCCGCGAGTAATCCTGGTCCCACTTCTCTTTCGGCGCCGTTGATGCCGCCCGGCGGGGCGCAGCCAAGGCCCGGGCCGGCCGCGCCGGGAGTCGGCGCGCCGACAAATCCGTGGAACGCCCCCGTCGGCACCGCGCAGCCGAGTCTGGCGCCGCCGCCCACGACGCTGCAGCCGCCGCCCATCTCTCGCGCGCGTCCGCCGCAGGCCGACCGATAAGCCGTCCGTCGCGATACAATCCCACTGGCGCCCGCAGCGACGAGACAGCTCACACATGCCTGAAATCGATCGGTACCGGCCGGAGGACCAGCGCGGCGTAGAGGCGCTCTATCGGCGCGTCTTCGGCCCGGACGCGGCCGCAGCCAGCCGCTTGCGCTGGGACTGGCAGTACCGACGCAACCCGAACAATCCCGACCGGCAGCCGTTGCTGTGGGTCGTGCGCGAGGGACCGACCATCATCGGTCACTACGCGACGATGCCCGTACGTCTCTCGCTCGGCGGAAAAGAAATTCAGGCCGCGTGGGGTACCGACGCGATGGTCGCGCCCGAGCGGCAGCGGCGCGGCCTCGGCGAAGAGCTGTTTCGTACGTGGGATCGCAGTGTGGGCGCTGCGCTCGGACTCGGCCTGTCTGGCGCGTCTTCCGCGTTGCTGAAGAAGATTCACTTTCCCGACGTCGCGCCTATTCCCGGAGTCGTCAAGCCGCTCACGCGCCGCGCCGTGCGCATGCCGCAGTGGCCGATGACGATCAATCGCATCGTGTCGGCGGTCACGCTCCCCATCGTGCGTGTCGCCGCGCGCGTACGGCCGCTCCGCGCGGACGTCGAGCCGATTCGCCGCTTCGATCCCTCGTTTACCGATCTCTGGGAACGGCTCGCCGATCGCTTCGAGCTCGCGGTCCGCCGCGACGCTCCCTACTTGAACTGGAAGTTCATCGAGCCGCCGCACGTCCGGTACTCGGTCGCCGCGCTCAAACGCGAGGGACGCCCCGAAGGCTACGCGGTGTACCGCCACGCGCAGGAGCCGCGCGGGCGCGTCACGCTGCTCGTCGACTTCCTCGCAGACACGCACGATGAGATCGGGTTCAAGACGCTGCTGCGCTGGGTCGATGCCGAAGCGCGCGAGGCGGGCTCCGACAAGATCCGCTGCTATGCGTCGCACCTGGGGTTCCGCCGCATCATGCGGCATTCCGGCTACTTCCAGATGAGGCCGAACCCGCTGACACTCGCGGCGAAGATCAACGCCGTCACCGTGCCGGCGAAATTTTACACAGACACCGACGACTGGCATGTCACGCTCGGGGACTCAGATCAAGATGTGAGCATCAGAGAGTGGGATTGAAGATGGCGCTTGTCGAAGAAGTCAACCGCGCGATCACCGAAGCGATGAAGGCAAAGGATGCGCAGCGTCTCGTCCCGCTCCGCATGCTCAAGGCGGCATTCATGAATCGCGAAGTGGAGCGCGGCCGTCCGCTCGACGAGAACGAAGCGCGCCAGGTGGTGTCGGCGCTCGTGAAGCAGCGCCGCGATTCGATCGAGCAGTTCACGAAAGGCGGCCGCATGGATCTGGCCGCCAAGGAGACTGCGGAGATCGTCGTGCTGGAAAGCTACCTGCCGCCTGCGATCGACTCGGCCGAGCTCGAGCGCGTCGTGGACGACGCGATCGCGTCGACAGGCGCCGCATCGGCCAGGGACATGGGCAAGGTGATGAAAGCGGTGATGGCCGAACTGGCCGGCAAGACCGTCGACGGAAAGGCCGTGAACGAGATCGTCCGCCGCAAACTGCAACCGTAGGGCGGGTCTTGAACCGCAAGACCCGCCCTACATCAGAGCAGCTCGTCCGATCGGCTGGCGTCATCGGCATCGCGACGATGACCAGCCGCGTGCTCGGGCTCCTCCGCGATCAGGTGCTCGCGTATTTCTTCGGCGCCGGCGATGCGATGGACGCCTTCCGCATCGCGTTCCGCCTTCCCAATGTCCTCCGCGATCTCTTTGCCGAAGGCGCGCTCAGCGCCGCGCTGGTTCCCACATTTACGCGGGCGCTCGCAGCCGGCGACAGGCGGGCGGCGTGGCGGCTGGCCTCGAACGTCCTTTCAGTCCTCCTGCTGATTTCGGGCGCCGTCGCCTTCGCGGGAATCCTGTGTGCGGAGCCGCTCGTGGAGCTCTATGCCGGGGGATTTCGCGACGTGCCGGGCAAACTCGAGCTGACGATTCGCCTCACGCGCATCATGTTTCCGTTTCTCGCGATGGTGGCCACGGCCGCCGTCATGATGGCGATGCTCAACGCGCTGCATCGCTTCTTCATCCCGGCACTGTCGCCCGCGATGTTCAATGTCGCCACAATCCTGTGCGCGGTCATCGCCGTGCCTCTCGCACCGCATCTGGGAATCGAGCCCATCTTCGCGATCGCGGCGGGAACCCTCATCGGAGGCCTTGGGCAGATCGTGCTGCAATGGCCGGCGCTGCGGCGCGAGGGGTTTCGGTATGAGCCGGTCCTTGACGCGCGCGACCCATGGCTGCGCGACGTCGGCCGTCTCATGGTGCCTGGCGTAGCGGGGCTCGCCGCCGTGCAGATCAATCTGTTCGTCAACAGCTGGCTGGCCGCGGGGCTCGGCACCGGCGCGGTCTCGTGGCTCGATTACGCGTTCCGTCTGATGTACATGCCGATCGGCCTGTTCGGCATTTCCATCGCGACGGCCTCGCTGCCGACCATCGCCGGATATGCCGCGAACGGCAACGATCCCGGAATTCGACGCGCCGTGTCGAGCGGTCTGCGGATGATGCTGATGTTGAGCGTGCCCGCCACGGTCGGCCTGGTCGTGCTGGCGACGCCGATCGTCCGCCTGATCTTCGAGCGCGGGCGGTTTACTGCCGGCGACACCGCAGCCACCGCGGCCGCGCTCATCTGCTACGCGCCGGGCCTGATCGGCTACTCGGCGGTGAAGCTCGCGTCGCCGTCCTTCTACGCGCTCGGCAACAGCCGGATTCCCGTCATCGCCAGCGCCGTCAGCGTCGCGTTCAACGTCGCGATCAACCTGATGCTCGTCCGCTCGCTCGGCCATCGCGGGCTCGCGCTGGGCACCGCCGCGGCAGCGCTGCTGAACGCGGGCGTGCTGCTCGTGCTGCTCCGCGCGCGCCTCGGGGGACTGGACGGCCGCCGCCTGCTCGTGGCGTCCGTCAAGATTTCTCTCGCGTCGCTGGCGATGGCGTTCGCCGCCTACTATTCCGAGCGCGCCCTGCACGTGCCGTTCGCAGGGGGTCGCCTCGTCGCGCAAGCGGCGCGGGTCTTTGGCGCGATTGGCATCGCCATGGGCGTGCTCGCGGCATGCGCGCACCTCCTGCAGATCGACGAATTCACCCAGCTCAGGCGGCGCATGTCCTCCGTGTGAACGTGGTAGATTCGACGTGATGCGCCGGCACCCGTCGCGCGGTTCCTCCTACTCGTCATTCTCGCTCGGACCGGGCCCGCTCTCCCCTGCGATCAAAGTACTGATCGCGATCAACGTCACCGTGTTCCTGATCATGTGGTTCATGCCCGAGAGCCTGAGCCGGGCGGTGCAGGAATTTCTCGGGCTGTTGCCTGAGGCCATTTTCGGCTCGTTTCACGTGTGGCAGCCCGTCACGTATCTGTTTCTGCACGACACGCAGGCGTTCGGGCACATCCTCTTCAATATGCTCGCGTTGTGGATGTTCGGCACGGAGCTGGAGCGCATGTGGGGCACGAACGCATTTCTGCGGTACTACTTCACGACGGGCATCGCGGCGGCCGTGACCACGATCCTCGTGTCGCTCATGCCGTTTCCCTCGACGGCACCGCTGTTTCATACGGTCACGATCGGCGCGTCGGGCGCGATTTACGGGCTGCTGCTCGCCTATGGGCTCACGTTTCCGAATCGGCCGATTTACATCTATTTCATCTTCGCGATCCCGGCGAAATACTTCGTCATGATCATGGGCGCGATCGCGCTGCTGTCCTCGATGGGGGGCTCGGGCGGCGGCATCGCGCACATCACGCATCTTGGCGGGCTCGTCGCGGGCTTCGTCATGCTGCGCGGGCGGCAGCTGAGCCCGGCCAACGAGGTGCGGTATCGCTACCTGCGGTGGAAGATGGATCGCGCGCGGAAAAAGTTCGGGGTGTACTCAGGGGGGAAAAAGGACTGGGACAAGCATATTCACTGAGCCGGGTCTACAGAACAAGACCCGGCCTACGTACGTAAAAACAAGACCCGGCCTACCTACGTAGGGCGGGTCCTGCTTTTCGGACCCGCCGAGTCTCCCCGCCGATAACCAGCGCCATCAACCCGCCGAGGAGTGGCAGCCCGCTCGCATCCGTCAGATACGTGTACCGGAACATCGATCCGGCGCCGAGCTGCAGGCTCAATACCGCCACGAGCGACAGCAACGCGGCCATTCGCGTCCAGAACCCCAGCACGAGCGCCAGACCGCCGAGCATGGCGCCGAGCGGTACGACGCGCGCAAAGACGGGCGCGCCGGGAATGATCCGCTCGAGGTACCACCGGCTTGCCGGCGGGGCATCGAGCAGCCACGACGAGAGCTGCGTGGCAAGCGGCGTCGCGTCCAGAAGCCACGACGCCTTGTCGAAGCCGAAGAACAACATGAACACGCCCAGCAGCACGCGGAGCAGCACCAACGCGGCTGCCTGCGCGCGTCCCGACTTCTGCCCGCTGCCGCCTGCCTCGCCGAAGCGCGAACCGTGGGAGCGGGCCATTTATTCCTGAAACCCCATCTGGCGGAGCGCCGTAATGCGGTTCGCCATCGGCGGATGCGACGCAAGCAGATCTGGCACCCATCCCTGCTTCAACCCGACAGACTTCCCGAGCGGGTCCGCGATGCAGAGATGCGCGGTGCCGCGCTTCACCGATGCGGTCGGCGCGTGCGCGTGCTCGATTTTCTCGAGCGCGCTGGCGAGCGCCAGTGGATTGCGCGTCAGCTCGGCGCCCGACGCGTCCGCGAGATACTCGCGGCCTCGCGACACCAGCATCGCGAGCATCTGACCGACGATCGGCGCGAGCAGTATCGCGATGATCCAGATGACGAGCAGGATGATGGCGCCGCCATCTCCCTTGCCTTTGCCACGGCTCCGGCGGCCTCCGCCGCCGCTCGATCTGTGGCGCAGGCCACGGCCCGTCCAGTCCGACAGCAGCGCGAGCGTGCCCACCATGGCGGCGATGACCGTCATCAAGCGGATGTCGAGATTGCGCACGTGGCTGAGCTCGTGCGCGACGACCGCCTGCAGCTCGTCGCGCGTCACCGCGTCGAGCAGCCCGCGCGTGACGGCAATCGACGCGTGCTCGGGATCGCGGCCGGTGGCGAACGCATTCGGATCGGAATCGGGCACGACGTACACCTTCGGCTTCGGCAGCCCTGCCGCGAGGCTCATCTCCTCGACCACGTTGTCCAGCTGGCGGAGCTTCAGCGCTGCGTCCTCGGTCGTCTCCTCGGACAGCGCGCGATCGATCGGCACCGCGCCGGTCGACAGCAGGACGGCGCGATCGCCCGAGTAATAGCTGGTGAGTGCGGAGACGCTGCCGACGCCGAGCGCGGTCAGCGTGCCGATGGGGAACACGAACTCGCCGGCGCCGACGTAAAAACGATCGAAGCCGTATCCCAGCAACAGCAGGAAGGCGACGAACACCACCATGACCGCCCACGTGCGCCGGCGGTTCGACGCCTGCTGTTCGAAGAGATTGCCGGCCAGACCTACTTCCTCATCGAGAGATCGACGGCCGGCACCTGGCGCTCGGCGGCGGCGGTAATCTCGAAGAGCTCGGCCGGCGTGAAACCGAGCATCGACGCGAAGATGTTCGAGGGAAACGTCTGCTGCGCCGTGTTGAACTTCGTGGCGATGTCATTGTAGAACTGCCGGGCGAAGCCCACCTTGTTCTCCGTGGACGTCAGCTCCTCCTGCAGCATCTTGACGTTGTCGTTCGCGCGCAGCGTCGGGTAATTTTCCGCGACCGCAAACAGCCGGCCGAGCGCCTGCGACAGCTCGCCTTCTTTCCTGGCGGCGTCGGCCGGGCCGACCGCCGACACGGCGCGGGCGCGCGCCTCCATCACCTGCGTCAGCGTGTCGCGCTCGAACTCCATCGCCCCGCGCACGGTGTTGACCAGGTTCGGAATCAAATCGTGGCGCCGCTTCAGCTGAATGTCGATCTGCCTCCAGCCGTTCAGCACCTGGTTGCGAAGCCCGATCAGGCGGTTGTACAGGGCGATGGCCCAGACCACCACCAGTGCGACGATCCCGAGCACAATCCAGGTCACCATCACCCTCCCTTATTCCACCCAGTCGCGGCGGACCGGACTGAAGACGCCCAGCACGAACGTGTCGTCGAGCGCTTCCACCTGATGCGCGACGCCGGGTTTGATGTGCAGCACCTCACCGTCGCGCAGCGTCACTTCGTCGCCGGCGACGAGCAGCTTCAGCGCACCCTGCAGCACGTAGGTCATCTGCTCGCTGTCGTGCGCGTGCCGGGGCACGACGGCGCCCCGCTTCAGGTAAATCTGGGCGATCGTCTCGCGCTCTCCGGACACGAATTTCCGGGACACCATCTCGGTGACTTTCTCGAGCGCGATTTCGTCCCAGCGAAACAGACGATAGGGCTGCAAATTTTAGCTTTTCTAAGGAGTTTTCCCGCTTGCGTCGGCGGCCTTGGAACGCAATTATACATGTGGAACCGATGTATAATTTGCTGTTCCGGGAGCGTGCATGAAGGCTTCGACGGTCACTAACGGACACAAGACCCACGCCGGGAAGCCGCGCTCCTACGAAGGCCTTACCCGCGACGATCTCCTGACGTCGTATCGCTGGATGCTGTTGTCGAGACGGCTCGACGACAAGGAAATCCAGCTCAAGAATCAGAGCCAGATCTTCTTCCAGATCAGCGGCGCGGGTCACGAAGCCATCCTCGTCGCCGCGGGGCTCGTGCTCAAACCGGGCTATGACTGGTTCTTTCCGTACTATCGCGATCGCGCATTGACGCTCATGCTCGGCATGACGCCGTACGAAATGCTGCTGGCCGCGGTCGGATCGTCGGAGGATCCCTCTTCGGGCGGCCGCATGATGCCATCACACTGGAGCAAGCCCGGGCTGCACATCATGAACCGCTCGAGCGCCACCGGCATGCAGTGCCTGCAGGGCGCCGGCAGCGCAGAAGCGTCGAAACGCCTGCCGCTCATGGGCGCGCCGCCGCCGCAGGTGGAACGTGATGAAGTCACCTACGTCTCGATTGGCGATGGCGCCACGGGCGAAGGGGAATTCTGGGAGTTCATGAACACCATCTGCACCGAGCAGCTTCCGGTCGTCTGCGTCGTTGAAGACAACGGGTATGCGATTTCGTGCCCGGCCGAATACCACACGGCCGGCGGCGACATCTCGCGTCTCGTCGAGTCGTTTCCGCACCTCGAGGTGATCCGCGTCGACGGCACCGATCTCATCCAGAGCTATCGGGCCATGCGCGAGGCGGTCGCGTACGCGCGCGCGCGCAAGGGACCTGCGCTGGTCCACGCCAAGGTGATACGGCCGTACTCCCATTCCCACTCCGACGACGAGCGCAACTACAAGACCGTCGAGGAGCGCGAGCTCGAAGCCGGCCGCGATCCGATCGCGAACCTGACCAAGCTCCTTCTCTCGGAGGGGCTGGCCACTGAGACGGAGCTCGACGCCATTCGCACGCAGGTCGACGCCGACGTGGCCGAGGCGGCCGACCGCGCGCTGAAAGCTCCCCGCCCGAAACCAGAGACTGCCGGTCTCTACGTCTATTCGCCCGATGTCGACCCCACATCCGATCGGTTCAGCACGCCACCAGCGCCGCAAGGCGAACCGATGACGATGGTTGCCGCGATCAACCGCACGCTGCACGACGAGATGGAGCGGAATCCGCTGATGGTGGTGTTCGGCCAGGACGTCGCCGATGCCAGCAACTGCGACATCATCGACAAGGTTCCTGGAAAAGGCGGCGTTTTCAAGGCGACGCACGGCCTGCAGCGCGCGTTTGGCGAGAACCGCGTCTTCAACTCGCCGCTCGCCGAAGCAAACATCGTCGGGCGATCCATCGGGATGGCGGTGCGCGGCATCAAGCCGGTCGCTGAGATCCAGTTCTTCGACTACATCTGGCCGGCGATGATGCAGATTCGCGACGAGCTGTCGATGCTGCGCTATCGCTCGGCCAATACGTTCAAGGCGCCCGTCGTCATCCGCGTCGCGATCGGTGGATACCTGCGCGGGGGCGGCGTGTATCACAGCCAGTCTGGCGAGAGCATCTTCGCGCATTGCCCCGGGCTCCGCATCGCCTTCCCCTCGACGGCGAGCGACGCGGCGGGCCTGCTGCGCACGGCGATCCGCTGCGACGACCCGGTGATGTTCCTCGAACACAAACACCTCTACCGCCAGACGTACAACAAGGGCGAGTACCCGGGACCGGACTACATGATCCCGTTCGGACAGGCGGCGCACCGCCGCGACGGCAGCGATGTCGTCATCGTCACGTGGGGCGCGCTGGTGCAGCGGGCGCTGGTGGCTGCGCAGATGGCCGAGAAGCAGGGGCACAGCGTGGGCGTCATCGATCTGCGCACGATCCTGCCCTACGACTTCGCGACGATCGCCGAGGCCGTCAAGCGGACGAACCGCGTGATCGTGGCCCACGAAGATCAGTTGACGTGCGGCTTCGGCGCCGAGATTGCGGCGCGCATTTCCGAAGATCTGTTCGAGTTTCTCGATGCCCCGGTGACTCGCGTCGGCGCGATGGACACACCCGTCGCGTACGCGCCGGAGCTCGAGGAAGCGATCCTGCCTCAAATCGAAGACCTGCTGAAGGCGATCGAGAAAATTACCGCGTACTGACCTGGCGACCGACGCGCATGTTGTGCATCGACACCGCGGCCGTCGCACCATTGAGGGCGACAAGCATCACGACCGCCGCAACCCGATTCCTCTTCCACAACCGCTCGGACATTACGATGATCGTTGCCGTCGTGGCGAGTTTAAGCCCGAGCATCGAACCCGTATTTCCGGCCAACGGCGCTGCAATCGGATTGGCCTCGCGCGCCCCTGCGCCGATCGCCGACCTCGTGCTGTAGACGTCCCACGCCTGCATCGTTCCGAGCGCGACATACAGCGCGGGCAGGATCGCCGGCCGCTTGAGTTTCGGTGCTGTCATCGGCTCCGGCGTCGCCGGAATGATCATGCTCGTCGCTTCGATGGTTTGCGCGCCTGCGACGGCGGCGCCTCCTCCGGCACATCCGAACCCCACGACGACGATGGCAGCAACGACGTTCTTGAAAATCACGGCAGTCTCCTCAGTAGCTGGGCGCGTCGCGCGCCGCCTTTGCCACTGCGAACAAAATGCCGTGTTATGAGAATGCCTATAACGACAGACGGATAAGAGGCTTACAGCCTGATGTGCCTGATTGGAACATGAAGAAAGTGTGCGGAAAGGGCACAGCCCGCACGTTTACGCGGCGCTACGCGCACAGCGTTTCGGACTTACCTGATGCCCAGGCGATCGAGCTTGCGGTAGAGGGCGCGACGGCTCACGCCGAGCAGCTTGGCGGCCGCCAGTTTGTTGCCGGCCGTGGCGGACAACACGTGCGCGATGTGGCTGCGCTCGGCATCTGCAAGAAGATGGGGATCGCGTTTCCGGCCTGGGGACGTGGACGTCTGTTCCGGCGCCGGCTGTGGCGACAGGCACGCCACCGTCTCCTTCTCCGTGAAGAAGCGATCGCCGGTCAGCATGCAGATGCGCTCGATGGTGTTGCGCAGCTCGCGCACGTTGCCGGGCCACTGCGCCGTTGCGAGGACGCGCTCCGCGGCCGGGGTCGGCCCGGCGATCGGCTTGTTGAACTGCGTCGCAAAATGCTTGACGAAGGCCGACGTCAGATACGGAATGTCTTCGCGGCGGTCGCGCAGCGGTGTCACGTTGAGCTCGACGACGCTCAGCCGGTAGAACAGATCCTCGCGAAACCGCCCCGCCGCACACTCGGCGCGAAGGTCTCGGTTGGTGGCGGCGATGACACGCACGTCCACGCGCCGCACGTCGAGCCCGCCGACGCGCTGAATTTCTCCGGTTTCAATCGCGCGCAGCAGCTTTGCCTGCGCCGTCAGTGGCAGCTCGCCGACCTCGTCGAGGAACAACGTGCCCCGGTCGGCCACTTCGAACAACCCGGGCTTCGCGTCGGTCGCTCCCGTGAACGCCCCTCGGGCGTGTCCGAACAGCTCGCTCTCGAACAGCGACTCCACGATCGCCGAACAGTTGACGGTGACGAACTTCTTCTGGGAGCGAGGGCCGGCCTCGTGCAGAGCGCGCGCGACGAGCTCCTTTCCTGTGCCGGTCTCGCCCGTAATCAGCGCGGTGCGGACGTGGGGCGCAAATCGCCTGATGCGATCGAAGAGCTCGAGCATCACCGGGCCGCGGCCTACCATGCCGCAGAACTCGAGCTGCTTCACGATCTGGCTTTCCGCGACGAACAGAGCGTGGCGGCGATCTGTCTCTGCGCGCACCCGGATAAGCAGCGATTCGAGCCGGTCGAAATCGAACGGCTTGCTGAGGTAATCCATCGCGCCGTGCTTGATCGCCTCGATCGCGGTGTCGATGGTGGCATGGCCGGTCATGAGGATCACGCGGCAGTCGGGGTCCGCCGCGCGGATCCGCCGCAGGACCTCGAGCCCGTCGACGTCCGGCATCCGCAGATCGACGAGCGCAACGGCCGCCTTCCCCGCTTCCAGCTGCAGAAGAGCTTCGCGTCCGCTCGCGGCTGTTGCGACGTCAAAACCGATCTTCCGCGCGAAACGATCGATCAGCTTCAGCATGCCGGGCTCATCGTCGACGACGAGAAGAAGCGGCCTTGCTCCGGTCATCCGCGATCTTCACCGGGTGGCGCCGCATCCCATGTGTCGAGCAGCGCCACCGCATTTTCCCCAGCCTTGCGGATTTCATCGACGTCGGCACGCCTGGGATCGTCAGCCGTCATGTCGTCGAGCAGCAAATTGCTGTATCCGATGATGATCCCCAGCATGTTCTTCATGTCGTGCACGAACTTGCGATCCGTGTTCACTGGGTCAACCTTTCGTCGATGAGGGCCAGTATTTTGGAGACGTCGAGGGGCTTGGTGAGATACGCCTTGGCGCCGGTCGCGATCAGGCGCCGGCTCTGGCCGACCGTGGCGTCGGCGGTGAGGATCGCGACGGGAATGTCGCGCGTGCGCGTGTCCTCCCACAATCGGCGCAGGACTTCATCACCTGGTGTGTCCGGTAGATGCAGATCGAGAAAAATCAAATCAGGTTTGTGCTCGAGGGCCATGCTGATACCGATCGCGCCATCGCTCGCGTGCAGCAGTGTGACGCCCGGACGCCTTCGCGTGAGCAGGCGTTCGACCAGGCGCACGTTTGAGACGTTGTCCTCGATATACAGGATCGTGCCCCGAATCGAATCCGCCGGTCGCGGTCCGTCCGTCCGCGTTTCCTGCGAGGATGGCGCATCCTGGACGCCGCCTGCTGCCACGCCAGCCAGCTCGATCCAGAACGTGCTGCCGCGATCGATCTCAGAAGTCACGCCCAACTGGCCGCCCATGGCTTCGGCGAGCCCGCGCGAGAGCGCGAGACCGAGGCCGGTCCCCTCGATACCGGTTTTTTCGGCGCCGAGGCGCTCGAACGGCGTGAAGAGCAAGGCCAGCTTCTCCGGGCGAAT
Organism: uncultured Bifidobacteriaceae bacterium; assembly: GCA_964356125.1. Classification (GTDB taxonomy): domain Bacteria; phylum Acidobacteriota; class Vicinamibacteria; order Vicinamibacterales; family JAMQPK01; genus JAMQPK01. The sequence continues at coordinate 59,988 of CAYHHH010000005.1, forward strand.
CCCGGCGCCCGTGTCGGTGATGCTGAGCCGAACACGCCCGCCTTCCCTGTCCTCGCACGACAGGGTGACACGTCCGCCCTCGCGGTTGTACTTCACCGCGTTCGACATCAGGTTCAGCAATATCTGATTGAGCCGCAGCCGATCCGCTCTGACGTGCCGATCACCCGCCGTGCTCGGGAGCGCCTGGACGTCGACCTGCTTTGTCGCGCCAATCGGCCGCATGAGCTTCACGACCTGGTCTACGACCTCCGCCAACGCCACGGGCTCGAGCGACAGCGACAGATTTCCAGACTCGATTCGGGAAATGTCGAGCACTTCGTTCATGAGATCGAGCAGGTGGCGGCCCGCTTCGAGAATCTGCGTGACGCTCTCGCGTTGATCGGGCGTCAGGTTGTCCATGTCGAGCAGCTGCGCGAACCCCAGCATCGCGTTCAGCGGCGTGCGCAGGTCGTGGCTCATCCGCGACACGAACTCGCTCTTCGCGCGGTTCGCGCGCTCGGCTTCGCGCCGCGCGATCGACATCGCCTGCTCCGAGCGCTTGCGCTCGGTGATATCGGTGGAGATGCCGCAGAGGGCGTAGGGCCTGCCGGCGCTGTCACGCAACGGAAACTTGCTCGAGTGAAAGATGCGCGGCTGCAGGTCGTGTTCGGCGCCAACTTCCTCGAAGTCGATGGACCGGCCGCTTTCGATCACCAGCTGGTCGTTCGAGTGCCACATCTCGGCGATCCTCGGCGGCAGCAGCTCTGCATCGGTCTTGCCGACGATCTCGCTTCGCTCCCGTCCTATCACCTGCTGGCAGCTCCGGTTCGCGAACAGATAGTGCCCGTCGAGATCCTTGAGAAAGATCGCGGCGGGGCTGTGGTCGAGGATGTTGAACAGGCGGCGTTCACTCTCGGCGACCGCCACGTTCGCGGCGGTGAGCTGCGCGGTGCGCTCCTGAACCCGCGATTCGAGCTGCGCGTTCAGCCGCTGCAGCTCCGCCTTCGCGTGCTCCCGGTCCGCGCGATCCCGCATCTCCCGAACCGCGCGGCGCACCACGGTCGGCAGCTTGTCCATCCAGTGCTTGAGAACGTAGTCGGTCGCGCCTTCCTTCAGCCGCTCGATGGCGACCTCTTCGCCGAGGGTGCCGGACAGAAAGATGAACGGGATCGTCGGGCGCTGCTGCTGCCACACCGCCTGCGCGGCAATGCCGTCGAACCCCGGGACCGAGAGGTCGGAGATGACGGCATCGAAGCGCCCATCCGTGAGCTTCGCGACAAACTGCTCGCGCGTGTCGACGCGCACGACGTCGCAGGGAATGCCCGCGTCGCGCAGCGCGGCGACCATCAGCTCGGTGTCCCGAGGGTCGTCTTCGAGGTGCAGGATGCGGAGCTCGTGTGCCATGCGGCAGACGTATCAGGTCGTTCGATGGATCGCCCCGCCGGGCGGCGGTTCGTTGACGACGGCCCAGAATGCGCCGAGCTGGCGGACAGCGTCGATGAACGATCGAAAGTCGACCGGCTTGACGACGTAGGCGTTCGCGCCCAGCTTGTAGCTGCGAATCAGATCCTGTTCTTCGCGCGAGGACGTCAGCATGACGACCGGTGTGGTTTTCAGCGCCTCGTCCGCTTTCAACGCGCGCAGCACGTCGAGCCCGTCGACCTTCGGCATCTTCAGATCCAGAAGGAGCACCGCGAGGTTCCCCGGCGGGCGGCTCGCATACGCGTTGCGGCGATACAGATAGTCGAGCGTCTCGGCACCGTCGCGCACGACCACCACTTCGTTCGCGAGATTGATCTCGCCGAGCGCCGCGAGCGTCAGCTCGACGTCGTTCGGATTGTCTTCTGCCAGGACGATGCGCTTCAGCTCGGTCATCACGGTGTGCGGCCTCCAGCGTGCGGTGGCTCGATGTGCAGAGCCATGAACGTGTCGACCAGGCCCTCGTGCCGCCAACCCCGCTTCACTTCCTGCAGGAGCTCCGCGTACGCCTCGTCTGCCGTTCCGGCGGACTTGTACGGGCGCGTGGTCGTAATGGCATCGTACACGTCGACGATCCCCATAATCTGCGCGAGCAGCGGAATGTCGTCGCCCTTCAGCCCGTCAGGATACCCGCTCCCGTCAAGCCGCTCGTGGTGGTGCCGGATGATCGGACGCACCTGGCGCAGCGATCGCAGCTCGCCGCAGAGACGATCGCCGATGACCGGATGGTCCTTGATCTGCGCGTACTCGCTGACGCTCAGCCGGCCGGCCTTCAGCAGAATCGCATCCGGAATACCGACCTTCCCGATGTCGTGGAGATAGCCGCCGCGGAAGAGGGCGGCGCGCTCTTCCTCGCTCAGGTTCAGTGCCGTGCCGAACGTCGTCGCATATGCCGCAAGCCGCTGGCAGTGCCCATCGGTGCAGGCATCGCGCGCTTCGATGACGAGCGCGAGGCTCATGATGACCGACTCGGCGGAATCGAGATCGTCCGTATACCGCTTGAGCCGTACGAGCGAATGCGCGCGCGCCTTCAGCTCGTGCGGATCCACCGGCTTGGTCAGGAAGTCGTCGGCGCCCGCGTTGATGCCCTGAAGTTTGTCCTCACGCTGGTTCAGCCCGGTAATGAGCACGACGGGCGTCAGTCGCGTCGCGGGGTTGAGCTTGATGCGCTTGCAGACGTCATACCCGCTGAGCTTCGGCATGAGCACATCCATCAGCACGAGGTCGGGATGGGTGGATGCGACCATCGCGAGCGCTTCTTCCCCATCCGACGCGGTCACCACGGTGTATCCCTCGCGCGTGAGCAGCGAATTGAGCAGCGTGACGTTGGCCGCCTCGTCGTCGACCACGAGGACCTTGCCAGCCGGGCGGACGGCGTCAGTGCGGGGTATGGTCAACAACCGGTTCCTGTCTCTAAGGTTATCGGTCCCAGCGTGCTCGCAGTGCATCGTAACCCACTGTCAGACTTTCTCTGACAAGAGGGTGCAGTCAGGCTTTTGATGGAGTGGCTGGTGAGTGCGGCAGCTATACTTACCGCGTCATTGCCCTCGAAACGCCCTCCACGCGGGCCCGGCTCACACTCCCTCGCGCTTCGACTCGAGCACGCGCGGGAGGAAGAGCGCGCCCGAGTCGCACGCGAGCTGCATGACGAGCTTGGGCAGGTGCTCACGAGCCTCAAGCTCGAGTTCATGTGGCTGGTCGATCAGTTGCGCAACTCAGAGCCGAAGCCCGGCATTCAGCTCGTCAACAAGCTGCAGTCGCTGATCGGGTTGATCGAAGTGAGCATTCAGTCCGTTCGTCAGATTTCGAGCGACCTTCGGCCGGCGGTGCTCGACCATCTCGGGCTGAAAGAAGCGATTCAGTGGGAAACGACGAAGTTCGAGGCGCGCACGGGTATTCGATGCCGGCTGGCGTGGGCGCTGAATGGCGAGCCGGCCGACCGTACGCGGCAGCTGGCCATGTTTCGCATCCTTCAGGAGGCGATGACCAATGTCGTCCGGCATGCACACGCGGGCGCGGTCCGCATCAGCATGCGGGAGCGTGGAAGAGTGTTGACGCTGACGATTCGGGACAACGGGCGCGGCATCACGAAAGCCGAGCTCTCGAGCGTGGAGTCGATCGGGCTCCTCGGCATGACCGAGCGCGCGCGGCTGCTCGGGGGCCGCGTCACGATTACCGGCGTGCCTGGCCGGGGCACGACGGTGACGCTGACGGTTCCGTTCACGAGTACACGACAGTAACGCCGCGGGCAGGAGCCCCCGGATCAAAAATGACCCGAATTCTGCTCGTCGACGATCATCCTGTCGTGCGCCAGGGCATCAAGCAGGTGCTGTCGGGGGCGTTCCATCCCGCGCTCGTCGGCGAAGCCGCGAACGCCGAAGAAGGCATGAACGAAGTGCGGAGCACGGAGTGGGATGTGATGGTGCTCGACCTGTCGCTCCCGGGTGCGAGCGGGATGGATCTGCTGAAAGATCTCCGGCGCGAGCGGCCTGAGCTGCCGGTGCTCATCCTCAGCATGCACCCGCCCGATCAGTTTGCCCGCCGGGCGATGAATGCGGGCGCGTCGGGCTATCTCACGAAGGACAGCGCGCCCACGGAACTCGTCAAGGCCGTCGGTGAAGTCATCGCCGGCCGGCGCTATCTCAACCCCGCCGTGATCGAAGAGCTGGTGCTGCATCAGCAGCCCGAGCTGTCGCAGCGGCCGCACGAAGTGCTCTCGGATCGCGAGTATCAGGTGCTGCGGATGATCGCGTCAGGCCTGACGGTCTCGCAGATTTCGGCGCGGCTGACGCTGAGCGTCAAGACGATCAGCACGTACCGCGCGCGCGTCCTCGAGAAAATGGGGATGAAGACGACGGCCGAGCTGATGCACTACGGCATTCAGCAGGGGCTGGTGGACTAGAACCCGATCTTGAGCGCCAGCTGCACCTGCCTCGGCGGCGAGGCCTGCGTGAACTGCCCGAACGTCGGCAACGGCGTTGCCGGATACGCGCCGGTGCCGAAGATGTTGTTCACCGCCGTGAAATTCGATCGATTGAAGAGGTTGAACACCTCGAAGATCGCGTCGACGCTCGTGCGGCCCGCCGGGAATCGCCTCGCCAGCCGCAGATCCACGCTCGCCTGCGCCGGTAACGTGCCGGCGTTGCGCTCGATCGATGTCCTCGCATCGCTCAGCGTCGTTCGCGCCCGATCCGTCGCGCCTCCGTCACCATCTCCATTGAGATCGACGCCGGCCAGGATGTTGTACGGGCGGCCCGATCCAATCGCGATAATCGACGACAGCTCGACGTCCTTCGGCATGATGTAGGTGCCGCTCGCGACAAAGCGGTGGCGTTGATCCTGAAGCGACGCGCCCTTTTCGGAATTGGGGTCGAATCCGATCGGCAGGCCATCGAGATCGTTCGGGTCGCGGCCGCGGCCGCTGTCCTGTGCGATGAATTCGCTCTGGAAATCAGTGCCGTTGTCTTCGGCCCTCGATAATGTGTAGCTCATCATCAGCTGATGCCGGTTCGCGAAGCGCCGCGTCGCCGCAACGGAGAGGCCCCGATACCACGTTTCCCCGTACGACGTGTACTGCAGTACCGACGCGGATGTCCCGGCGACGCCGCTGAGGTCGGCCGGGCGTCTGTTGGGGCCGAGCGCCGGCACGATGGGGTTGTAGTCGAGCGTCGATGGCTGCTCGAACCCGCGCACGTAAATGAAATCGGTCGAGAGCGCGATCCTGCCCGGCAGCTCGAACTGCACGCCTGTCGACGCGTGATGCGCGTACGGCGTCACGAGCGCGGGATCGATCGAGATGACGAGACTGGGATATGCGCCCGGGGGTTCGGGAAGCTTCCGGCCCGGCGCGTTCCACGCCCCGATTGTGGTCGGCAGCCCCGCCACGAGCGTGCGCACTCTATCGCGGCCGTTGATGCCTTTTGTAATGCCGGCGATTCCCGTGATCAGGTTGTCGTAATACAACCCGTACGCGCCGTGGATCGTCGTCTTTCGATCGCCTGAGGGATCCCACACAAGGGCCAACCGCGGCGCGACGTTGTTTCCGTCGCCGGGAAATTGATACGAATTCGGGTAGCCGGTGACGTTGTAGGAAATGCTGGGCCACGACTGCACCTGATAGCGAAGGCCGAGCTTCGCCGTCAGCCGAGGCGTGATGCGCCAGTCATCCTGTGCGAAAAGCGAAAAATCGCTGTACGTGTAGGGCGCCGCCGAGTCGCCGTAGCCCTGCACGTAGCGCCCCGGAAGGCCCAGCTGCACCGCGACGATCGCAGGAATCTCGACGGCCGGCAGCCCAAACGCCGGTGAGACAGCGGCAGGAATGCTGCCGAAGATGTACCGCCCGCCGAAGTGCAGCGGCAGGCTCTGCCCGGTTGCGGCGATGTAGTTGAAGTCGAACCCCACCTTGAACTGATGCGGGCCGGTGAAATAGCTCACGGTGTCGAGCACCTGATACCGCAGGTTCTTGCGCGGTTGCGGCGTAAAACGCTGGCGGCCGACGCTCGCCACGCCGAGCACTTCGAGCGTGGGACCGCCCTGGTCCTCGGCCGTGCAGACGGCGCCGCACTTCGGGTCGAGCGAATTCACCGTCTGATCGCGGTTCGCCACCTGGAAGCGGGTCTCGTTGACCACCCGCGCCGACCGGACCCACAGATGCGAGAGCGCGAACATCACGTCCTCGCTCTCGAGCACCGCGCCGCGGCTGCGCGCAACGTTGCCGCCGAACGGCTCGATATTCTCGTTGAGGTCGTTCGCCCAGTTGATGCGGGCCGACAGGGAGTTGTTGGGGTTCAGCTGGTGGTCGAGTTTGCCCAGGAACTGATTCGAGCGGATGTCGTAGGGCACATGTCCGGTCTCGATCGCGAAACCGGCGCGGCGCAGGATCGCGGCGGGCGTGCCGAAGTTCTGCCCGAGAAACGTGACGTTGTTCGTGTCGTCGATCGTCACGAAGTTGTGCGCGGCGATGTCGAGCCGCTCGTAGGACAGGAAATAGAACGTGCGGTCGCGCTGCAAGGGGCCGCCGAGGGTGGCGCCGTATTGCCTCTGCGAGTACGGGGCCTTCGGGCGATCGATCTCCTGGCCCGCGGGATTGAAGCGCTCGAAGTGGTCCTTCGAATTCAGCGCGCCGTCGCGCAGAAAGAAGAACAGATTGCCGGCCGTCGTGTTCGTGCCGCTCTTGGTCACGATGTTGACGACCCCGCCCGACGCCTTGCCGAACTCGGCGGTGTAGGAATTGGTGAGGACCTGGAATTCGCGCACCGCCTCCTGGCTGAACGTCGCGCGCACGCTGCCGAGCGCCGAATCGTTGTTGTCGAGACCGTCGACCGTGATGTTGTTCGATCGCGCGCGCTGGCCGGCGAACGAGAGACCGGAGGTGCCCGACGCGCCCTGCTGCGGCGTCCGATCGGTCGCCACACCCGGCGCCAGCAGCGAGAAGCCGATGAAACTGCGCCCGTTGATCGGAAGATGCTGGATCTGCTCCTGCGAGATCACGCTGGAGACGACCGAGCGCTGCGGGTCGATGACCGGCGCGCCCCCCTCCACGAGCACGGTCTCCTGGCCGCCGGCGACGTTCAGCGTCAGGCGGACATCGATCAGGCTGCCGAGCGTGAGGACGACGTTTTCGAGCGTCCGTGGGGAAAAGCCCTGCAGCTCCGCCCGCACGGTGTAGGTGCCGGGCGGCAGCGCCGGGATCAGGAAATGTCCGCGCTCGTCGGTTATCGCGCTGCGAGCCTGATTGGTGGCGACGTTCTGCGCCGTCACCGTCGCACCCGGAAGGACCGCCGACGATTGATCGACGATGGTGCCCCCCAAATCCGCGGTTGTGGCGCGGGTCTGCCCCGCGGCGGCAGTGGAAAGACCCAGACAACATGCCGCCAGCGCAAGAATGATCAGTCGTGACATGGAGACGACCTCCAGATTGAAAGGGGGATGCGTCGAGAGTGTAACATGGCAAGACATGCCGTCAGCTACACCGAAAATACGATCCGCCTGCGTCCTGGGGGCCGGCACGATGGGTGCGCAAATTGCCGCACATCTGGGCAACGCCGGTTACCCCGTTGCGCTGCTCGATGTCTCCGCGCAGGCCGCCCGCGAGGGGCTCGATCGCGCACGCAAACTCAAACCCGATCCGTTCTTCACGCCTGACGCAGCCGGCCGCATCCGCACCGGTGGGTTCGACTCGGATCTCGAGTGGGTCGCGTCCGCGGACTGGATTATCGAGGCGGTCATCGAACAATCGGACGCGAAGCGATCGCTCCTGGAGCGTGTCGACCGCCACCGCCGCGCCGGATCCATCGTCAGCTCGAATACCTCGGGGCTGTCGATTGCCGGCCTGGCCGAAGGGCGGAGTGACGATTTCCGCCGACACTGGCTCGGCACGCACTTTTTCAACCCGCCTCGCTACCTCCCGCTCGTCGAGCTCATTCCAACAGCCGAGACCGATCCGGCGGTCGTCGCAGCTGTTCGCGATTTCGCCGATCGCCGCCTCGGGAAAAACGTCGTGCTTGCAAAGGATACGCCGGGATTCATCGCGAACCACGTCGCCATGCACGGCCTGGTGCGCATTTTCGAAGCGCTGGCCGCCGGGACGTATACGGTCGAAGAAATTGATGCGATGACCGGCGCCGCGATCGGCAGGCCGAAGAGCGCGACCTTCCGCACCGTCGACATCGCCGGGCTCGACATCCTCGCGCACGTCGCCCGCGACCTCGCCGCCCGGCTGCCGCACGGGCGCGGCTCGCAGTTTCAGTTTCCGCCATTCGTTCAGGAGATGCTCACGCGCGGCTGGATTGGCGAGAAGGCCGGGCGCGGTTTCTACGAGCGCCGAAAAAATGACGCCGGCGAAACCGATATCTGGGCGCTCGATCCGCAGAAGATGGAGTATCGGCCGCGGCAGTCCGTCAAGCTGCCCGCGCTCGACGCCGCCGCGCCGCTTCCGCTGCCCGAGCGGATGCGCAAGCTGTTCTCGGGCAAGGACCGCGTCGGAGCATTCTTCCAGGCCACGCTTCCCGCTCCACTGCGGTACGTCGCCGAGGTCGCGCCGGAGATTGCGCACTCAATCGACGACATCGACCGTGCGATGCAGTGGGGGTACGGCTGGCCCCTCGGTCCATTCGAGCTGGCCGATGCGATCGGGCTCAACGACACGCCGTATCGCTCTGCCCCGCGTGGTCCCGCGAGCCCGGAGCTCGAGATTCTGCGCAGCGCGCGCGATCGAGAGAAGGTGGTCGCGTCCAACGCTGGCGCCAGCCTCGTCGATCTCGGCGACGGCGTGCTGGCCGTGTCGCTGCACTCGAAGATGAACGCGATCGGTGGCGACGCGCTCGACATGCTGCAGCGGGGCGTCCGCGAAGCGTCGGCGAATTTTGCGGCGCTCGTCGTCGCGGCCGAAGGCCCGAATTTTTCCGTGGGCGCCAACCTCATGCTGCTGCTGCTCGAGGCGCAGGAGGGCAACTGGGAAGACATCGAAGCGATGATTCGATCGTTTCAGAAAGCCACCACGGGCCTTCGCTACTCCGAAGTTCCAGTCGTCATCGCGCCGTTCGGGCTGACACTTGGCGGCGGCTGCGAAGTCGTGCTGCACGGCGACCGCGTGCAGGCGGCCGCGGAAAGCTATATCGGCCTCGTGGAAGTCGGCGTCGGCCTCATACCGGCAGCCGGCGGTACGAAAGAGATGCTGCTCCGGCTCGGACCGGAGAAAGCGTTCGAAACGATCGGGTTCGCGAAGACGTCGACGTCAGCCCCGGACGCGCGCCGGCTCGGATACCTCCGAGACGTCGACGGCTGGACGATGAACCGGGACCGCCTCGTGTTCGACGCCAAGCAACTGGCCCTGCAGCGTGTGAAGGACGGATATCGCCCTCCTGTGCGACCGTCGGAGATTCCTGTCGGCGGCGACGCGGTGCGGGCGCTGCTCGATCTCGGCGTGCATCTCGCGTGGCGGGCCGGCCGCATTTCCGATCACGATGCGGTGATCGGCCGCAAGCTCTCGTGGGTGCTCGCAGGCGGCTCCTTGCCACATGCCGCGAAAGTCAGCGAAGATCGATTGCTGGACCTCGAGCGCGAGGCGTTTCTCAGCTTGTGCGGAGAGGCGAAGACCCTCGAGCGCATCCAGTACACGCTGAAAACGGGCAAGACGCTGAGAAACTGATGAAGCCGCCGTTGGTATTGATTCCGGGAATTCAGGGGCGATGGGAATGGATGCAGCCGGCCATCGACGAGCTCGAGAAGGAGTGGCGCGTGATTCCCTGTCCGCTTCCCGGCGAGCCCGGGACGCAGAGCCGCGTGAACGGCAGTTTTCACTCGTTCGTCGACCATGTGGACGGCGTCCTCGACGCCGCGGCAGTCGAACGTGCCGTTGTCTGCGGCGTGTCCTTCGGCGGATTAATCGCATTGCGGTACGCGGCGCGCCGTCCGCACCGAACGGAGGCGCTCATCCTCGTGTCCACTCCCGGTCCGGGCTGGAAGCTGAAGCCGCATCTCGTGCGCTATATGAAGTGGCCGACGCTCAGCAGCCCGCTGTTTTTCGCGGGCGCGGTCGGGCGATTCTGGCCGGAGCTGCGTGTCACGTACCCCGATGTACGGGAGCGGGTTCGATTCTGCGCAGCCGCGATGTCCCGCGTGCTTGCGGCGCCTGCGATTCCGTCGCGCATGAGCCGAAGAGCGCAGCTCGCCGAGCCCGAGAGGTTCGAGTGCGACTGCGCGCTCGTCAAGGCGCCGACGCTCGTCGTGACAGGCGAGCGCGACCTCGATCGCGTGGTCACATACGACGAGACCATGGATTACGTCTCGCTCATCGAAGGCGCACGATTTCAGCTGCTGGATCACACCGGGCATCTCGGCATCATCTCTGCGCCCGAGCGATTTGCCTCGATCGTCTCACGGTTCTACTGCACCCTATGACCGACGATATTCGCGTGATCAACGTCGACATTCCCGGTCCGGCAGGACTGCTCGAGGGGCTCATCAACGCACAAAGCGCCGGCGAGCCCCGCGCGCTGGCGGTGCTGGCGCACCCGCTTCCGACAGCCGGCGGAACGATGCATACCAAGGCCGTCTTCCACGCGGCGAAGGCGCTGGCGCGGATCGGCGCGCCCGTGCTGCGCTTCAATTTTCGCGGTGTCGGCCGCAGCGCCGGGTCGTTTTCGGACGGACCGGGCGAACGTGAGGATGTTCGCGCCGCCCTCGCCTTCATGATGAAGCGCTATCCTGACGTGAAGCGCATCTGGTGCGGAGGCATGTCGTTCGGAGCCTGGGTGGCGCTGACCGTCGGCGTCGAGGATCCCGGCGTGACAGCGCTCATCGGCATCGCCTGTCCCGTGAACACGTACGATTACTCCGCTGTCGCGGCTGCGGCGAAGCCGACATTTCTGATTCATGGCGAGCACGACGAGCTGGTTCCGATAAAAGAAGTGCGGAAGTTCTACGCGTTGCTGTCCGAGCCGAAAGAGCTCGTCTCCATCGACGGCGCCGATCACCTGTTCGACGGCAAAGTGTCCGAGGTCGGCGAGGCAATAGAGGATCTTCTCCAGGATTTCAATGGCTGATGCACTGATTGTGTCTGCGGTTCGGACTCCGGTCGGAAAGGCGCCGAACGGGGCGCTTCGATCGACGCGCCCCGACGAGCTCGCCGCAACGGTCATGCGCGAGGTGATGCATCGCGCACCAGGCGTCGCGGCGGCCGACATCGAAGACGTCATCCTGGGATGCGCCATGCCCGAAGCCGAGCAGGGCCTGAATGTCGCCCGCATCGCAAGCCTTCGGGCCGGGTTGCCTGTGGAGGCCTCGGCCGTCACCATCAACCGGTTCTGCGCATCGGGATTGCAGGCCATCGCGTTTGCCGCCGACCGCGTCAAGGGCGGATCTGCCGGCGCGATCATCGCCGGCGGAACCGAGAGCATGAGCATGGTGCCCATGGGCGGCAACAAGGTCGCGCCGAACCCGGCGCTGGTAGACCGCTACCCCGACGTCTACCTCACCACCGGGCTGGTCGCGGAGAATCACGCGCGCGATCACGGCATCTCTCGCGAGGAACAGGACGCGTTCGCGTGGCGAAGTCATCAACGCGCGCTCGCGGCACTCGACGCAGGAAGATTTCGCGACGAAACGATCGCCGTCGGCGAGTTTGCGGCCGACGAGGGCCCCCGTCGAGACACGTCGCTCGACGCGCTGTCGAAGCTTCGGCCGGCGTTTCACGTCACAGGCACCGTGACAGCCGGCAATTCATCGCAGATGAGCGACGGCGCCGCCGCGGTGCTCGTCACGTCGGACGCGTTCGCGCGCGAGCGCAACCTGACACCGCTCGCGCGGTTCGTCGCGTATGCGACCGCCGGTGTCGCGCCCGAACGGTTCGGCACCGGCCCGGTGCCGGCGATACAGAAAGTACTGAAGCTGGCGGGCCTGACGCTGAGCGACATCGATCTGATCGAGCTGAACGAAGCGTTCGCCTCGCAAGTGCTCGCCTGTCTGCGCGAGCTGCCGATGGACGAGGCGCGTCTCAATGTGAACGGCGGCGCGATAGCGCTCGGTCACCCCCTGGGATGCACGGGCGCGAAGCTGACGACGACATTGATCTACGAGATGCACCGGCGGAAGGCGCGATATGGCCTCGTGACGATGTGCGTCGGAGGCGGCATGGGCGCGGCAGGCATTCTGGAGCGGATCGCATGAGTAAAGGTGCAGCGTGGCTGCTCGAACCGGGAGATGCCGCGTCGATGCTCACGCCAGAGCGGCTGTCAGACGAGCATCGACTCATCGCGCAGACCGCGCGCGAGTTCGCGGAGAAAGAGGTCATCCCCGCGATCGACCGCCTGGAGAGCAAAGACTGGGCGTTCGCCCGTCAACTGCTCCAACGTTCGGGCGAGCTCGGCTTGCTCGGAGTCGACGCGCCCGAAGAATACGGCGGCGTGGGGCTCGACAAAGCCGCGGCCCTCGTCGTCAGCAGCCACACGGCCGGCAGCGCATCGTTCAGCGCCGTGTTCGGCGCGAGCGGCAACCTGGCGATCAGCCCCATCCTCTACTTCGGCACGGCCGAGCAGAAGACGCGCTATCTGCCGAAGCTCATCTCCGGCGAGATGGTTGGCGCCTATGCGCTCAGCGAATCGGGTTCGGGATCGGATGCCCTCGGCGCGTCCGCGCGCGCCGTTCGGCTGCCTGGCGGCGGGTTCGCGCTGACAGGCGAAAAGATGTGGATTACCAACGGCGGCTTCGCCGACGTCTTCATCGTGTTTGCCAAAGTTGACGGCGAGCAGTTCACCGCGTTCATCGTCGAGCGCGGGTTCCAAGGCGTCAGCACGGGCAATGAAGAACACAAGATGGGGCTCCACGGCTCGTCGACCACACCGCTGATTCTGCAGGACGCGCAGGTGCCCGCCGCAAATCTGCTCGGTGAGATCGGCAAAGGACACAAAGTCGCGTTCAACGTTCTCAACTTCGGGCGCTACAAGCTGGGCGCGATGTGCGTGGGCGGCTGCTACGGCGCGATCGGCGAGAGCGCGCGGTATGCCGCGACGCGCAGACAGTTCGGCAAACCGATCGCCGAGTTCGGCGCGATCAAGCACAAGCTGGCGGAGATGACGGTGCAGAACTACGCGATCGAAAGCCTGATCTATCGGACGGCCGGGCTCATCGACGCAACGATCGGTCAGAACGGCGGCACGGGGGCGGTGCTCGCCGCGATGGAAGAATTCGCCGTCGAAGCGTCCATCGCAAAAGTGGCCGGAAGCGAAGCGCTGGAGTACGTCCTCGATGAGAACGTGCAGATCCACGGCGGCAACGGTTTCGTGAAGGACTATCCCGCCGAGCGGCACTATCGCGACGCGCGGGTGAACCGCATTTTCGAAGGGACGAACGAGATCAACCGGCTGCTCATTTCCGGCATGCTGATCAGACGCGCCGTCAAAGGCGAGCTGCCGCTGATTCCCGCAGCACGGAAACTGCAGGACGAGATTCTCGCGGGGCCCGGCGGTCTCGAGCCACGCGGCGACGGTCCGCTCGACGAGCAGCGCGCCGCCGTGCAGGCGTTCAAGAAGATCGCGCTGATGTCGCTTGGGCTGGCGATGCAGCGCTACGGCGAGGAGCTGACCGACCAGCAGGAAGTGCTGATGGCCATTGCCGATATCGTGATCGCCGTCGCGTGCGCGGAAAGCGCGCTGCTTCGCGCGTCTTCCGCCGCGGGGCCGCTGGCGCCGTTTCATGCCGACGCTGCCGCGATCTTCGTCAACGACGCGGCCGCGCGCGTGGACGCGAGTGCGAAGCATCTGCTCGCCGCGATGGCCGAAGGCGATACACTTCGTACGCATCTGGCCGCGCTCAGGCGGTTGCTCAAGGTCACGCCGATTGATACCGTAAGCAGACGCCGGCGTATCGCGGAAGAGACCGTCCGGCGCGGAAGTTACATTTTTCAATGAACCTGTGGCGAACCATTCCAATCGTGCTGGTGGCCGGCGTCGCGCTCGCGGGCTGCAACGCCGGGAATCCGCCGCCGGCGGAGAGCGAAGGCGATTACGTCACCCAAATCCAGGTGGAGCGCGCCGCGAAAGACGAGGCGTTCCGAAAGCAACCGGATGAGCCGGTGCCCGCATCGAAGGTCACGGAATTCCTTCCGCTCCAGTACTTTCCGCCCGACCCGGAGTACGTCGTGCCCGCGTCGCTCAATCCCGCGAAGGAGCGCATCGTCGTCGACATGCTCACGTCGCAGGGCAAGGCCCGCAAGCACCAGCGCGTCGGCGTGCTCGAGTTCACGCTGAAGGGACAGCCGCTGACGCTCGGCGCGTTCGTCGAGGCCGGCGCCGGTCTCGATCGCCTGTTCGTGCCGTTCAGCGACATGACGAGCGGAACGGACACCTACCCGGCAGGCCGCTATCTCGAGCTCGATCGCACGGCGTCTGGTGTGTACACGATCGACTTCAACAAAGCGTACAACCCGTACTGCTGCTACAACCCGTCGTACGACTGCCCGTATCCGCCGCGTGAAAGCCGGCTTTCGGTGCCCATCCGCGCGGGCGAACGTCTGCCTTGAGTACCCTCCAAGCGGTTTTTTTCGATTTCGACGGCGTCGTTGCCGATACGGAGCCGCTGCACCTGCGGGCGTATCAGGCCGTCCTGCAGGCGGACGGCATCGATCTGAACAAGACCGAGTATTACGCGCGCTATCTCGGCTACGACGATCTCGGGCTGTTCGAAGCGCTCGCGAAAGATCGCCGCATCTCGCTCTCAGACGAGAAAGTCGAAGAGTGGGTCGTGGCCAAGTCATGCATCATCGAAGAGATGCTGACGAGCGACGCCATCCTGTTTCCCGGCGCGGCGGCGTGCGTGAAGATGTTCGCGGAGCATGTCCCGCTCGCGATCGCGTCCGGAGCGCTGGAACCCGAAATTGAGATCGTCCTGAGACACGCCGGCCTGCGTAGCGCGTTTGCGGCGATTGCGTCGGCGACAGATGGCGTCCGGGGAAAGCCCGCGCCCGACCTGTATCTGCTGGCGATGGCCAAGCTGACAGGGCGACTGCCGGACCCGTTCGATCCCGCGTCCTGCATCGCGATCGAGGACTCGCATTGGGGTCTCGATGCGGCGCGCCGCGCGGGCCTTCGGTGCGTGGCCGTCACGCACACCTACCCCGCCTCGGAGCTTGAGAAGGCCGACCTCATCGTCGACGCGCTCAGCGAGCTGACGCTCGCGAAGATCGAGGCCCTGCTGCGCGATTTTCCTCGGTAAATCGAGCGTACCGCCGCCGCTCGATCCGTGCACTGTGCACTTCAGCACGGCTTCGCCGCCCCCTCCCGTGATACGCTCACTGCCTGGTAACCGGCCATGTGCTGATTGTTGACGACGAAGCATCCGTGAGGCAGGTCCTCAAACGCTGGATCGCAAGCATGGGTTTCGCGACGGCGGAAGCCGATTGCGGCGAGGCCGGCCTTGAGGCGATGACCGCCAATCCGGCGGCGGTCGTCTTCTGCGATGTCCAGATGCCCGGACAGGGCGGACTGTGGCTCGCCGGCGCTCTGCGCGCGCAGTTCCCTCTCACGGCCATTATCCTCGCCACGGGTGTCACGACGGTGCCTGCGACAACGAGCTTGCGCCCCGGCATTCTGGCCTATTTGACCAAACCCTTCGACCAACCCGACGTCCGGCATGCCCTCGAACGGGCGATGGCCTGGCACGATGCTGCAGCGGCGGCGGGCGCGCAACGCTCCACACCAGCCGATCCTGACGCCGGGCTTCAAGCCTGGCTCGACTCGCTCGAATAACGGGGGCCACTGCCGCCTCGTCGTCGTTCATTTGGTGCGAGACTAAGGATTCAATGAAGATCTACACGCAGCAGTCCGCAGTGCTCAAAACGCTTACGGGAATCAAGGGGTTCGACGAGATCACCGGGGGCGGCCTGCCATCTGGCCGAACCAGTTTAATTCTGGGAGGGCCGGGCTGCGGCAAGACCGTGTTCGCGCTCCAGACTCTGGTCAACGGAGCGCGCGAGCTCAAAGAAGCCGGTATATTTGGTCAGGGCCGGAGACTTCGACTTGGCCGGCATGCTTGCGCTGCTGGAGGCGAAAGCGCAGGCGCTGAATGCCAAGCGCATTGTCTTCGACGGAATCGACGTGCTGCTGGGCCTGCTCGACGACCCGGCCAAGGAACGGCGCGAGGTGTACCGCATCCGCGACTGGCTGGCCAAGACAGGTTTGACCGGCATCATCACGCAGAAGGTCGGACGTGATGAGGATCACCGCTACAGCTTCATGCAATTCATGGTCGATTGCGTCGTCGTGCTCCAGCATCAGGTCGTCGACGGATCCGCGTTCCGTCATCTGCGCGTGATGAAATACCGCGGCTCGGGCTTTGCCGGCGATGAA
The DNA here is from genome assembly GCA_964356125.1 of uncultured Bifidobacteriaceae bacterium. Taxonomy (GTDB): domain Bacteria; phylum Acidobacteriota; class Vicinamibacteria; order Vicinamibacterales; family JAMQPK01; genus JAMQPK01. The sequence continues at coordinate 76,289 of CAYHHH010000005.1, forward strand.
TTCCCGATCTCGCTCACGGCCGAAGGCCTGCAGCTCACCAATCGCGGGCCGAGCGAGCTCAATTACGAGGTCAGTGACGAACGGATCCCGACGGGCCTCGTGCGCCTCGACCACATGCTGCGCGGCGGGTATCACCGAGGGAGCAACGTCCTCATCTCTGGAGCGCCCGGCACTGCCAAGTCAACGCTGGCCGGTCTTTTTGCCGCTGCGGCCTGTGCGCGCGGTGAACGCACGCTGTATGTGAGCTTCGATGAGGGCGCGAACCAGATCGTTCGCAACCTGCGATCGGTCGGCATCGACCTGGCTCCTCACGTGGAGTCAGGCCTCCTCGGCATGTACTCCACGCGTACTCGCGGTCCCAACATCGACGACCAGTTTGCCGACCTGCGGACACGGGTGCAAGCCTGCCATCCTCGATGTCTTGTTATCGATCCACTGTCGGCGCTGTCTGCCAAGCACGCGCACCTCGCCTCTGCCGACGCGGCGCAGCAGTTCCTGGACTTTCTCAAGGGGGAAGGCATTACGGTCGTCAACACCTCCTTGATGGACGGACTCAACACCGATGAAGCGACGACTACCGGGATTTCCACGATCGCCGATACGTGGATTCACTTGTCCTACGTGGTGCAGGACGGAGAGCGCAACCGCGCACTGACGATCGTCGAGTCGCGCGGGACAGGACACTCGAATCAGGTACGAGAGCTCACACTGTCTGACGAGGGCGTCACGCTCACCGATGTGTTCATGGCGCAGGGCAAAGCGCTCATGGGCGAGGCTCGTTGGGAATGGGAACAGGAGCAGCGCGCGGCGCAGGAGCGCACGAACGTGGCCTCCGAGCTCAAGCGGCTGCAGCTGCAAGTCTTGCAAGCCGAAGCCGTCGCAAGACTTCAGGCCGTCCAGGCGGAGATCAATGCACGCAGTGCCGAAATGTCGGTCCTGGCCCTTGCCACGAGCTCGGCGACGCGACTGCTGAAAAGCGATCAGGAAGCACTCCGCAAGTTGCGCCATGGTGACGCCGAGCCCGCCAAGGCGCGAATCGCTCTGAAGCGTGGTGGTCGAAAACAGAGCAACCATGCGAAAACCCAGTAGCGTGGCCTCTTCGCCAACCGAACCGGTGAGAGTGCAGCTGCGCCTGTATGTCTCGGGAAACGCCCCGAACTCCGTGCGCGCGATCGCGAACGCCAAGGCGATCTGTGCAGAGCATTTTGACTCGCGGCCTGACCTCGAAGTCATCGACCTGCTCGCAGAACCGCTTCGAGCCCTGGCCGATGGCATTATCGTGACCCCAACCCTCATCAGGCTCCTGCCGTCACCGGTGCAGCGGGTCGTCGGCAATCTCAGCGATACGAGCCAGGTTCTTCTGGCCCTGGCGGATGCATGAAGATCGACCAAGATCTGGACGTTAAGCAGCTCACGCAGCGGCTCGCCGAGGCCGAAGCGACGATTGCGGCGCTGCTGTCGGGCCAGATCGATGCGGTCGTCGACGCAAAAAGCCATACGCCAGTACTGCTGGCCAAGGCTCAGGACGCATTGCGTCAGGAGCGCGATCGCGCACAACGCTACCTCGACACGCCTGAGGTCATCCTCCTCGCCCTCGATCTCGAGGGGCGAATCACGCTGATCAACCGGTACGCATGCTCCATCCTTGGATGGGCCGCCGACGAGTTGACGGGCCTGGGTTGGATCGACACCTGCATCCCAGTCCGCATGCGCGCCGTCATGACGAAGAGGTTTCAGGATATCTTCGCCGGGAAACCCACCGCCCGCGAGAACCCGATCATCACGAAGTCCGGTGAGGAGCGGCTGGTCGAGTGGCGCAGCACTCTTTTGCGGGATGACGCAGGGGACGTCTGCGGCACGCTCAGCTCCGGCAGCGACATTACCGAGCGCCGCCAGGTGGAAACCGCCCTGCACAAAACTACAGCGGATCTACTCGAGCGGACGAAGATGCTGGAGGAGCGAGAGGCCGCCTTGCGTCAGAGCGAGGAACGAAAAGCGTACGCGCTTGCCGCGGCCCGCATGGGCCTGTGGGAGCTCGACACGGTGTCGCACGAGCTGACGTGGTCACCGACGATGGCGGCGGTGTTCGGCCGTCGACCGGAGCAGTCTCCCAAGAACGCCGACGAGTTTCTTGCGCTCATCCATCCCGACGATCGGCGACTGGTGGAGACATCCTTGAGCCAGGCGGCAGCGGCGGGAACAGACTTCACGGAAGAGTTCCGCATCGTCTGGCCCGATGGCAGCGCGCACTGGATCGCCGGCCGCGCCCGGATGTCGCGCGGGGACGATGGGAAGTCACAACGTTGGCTGGGCGTGGGGATGGATATCGGCGAGCGCAAGGCGCTCGAGGCGCAGTTCCAGCAGGCCCAGAAAATGGAGGCCGTGGGTCAACTTGCCGGTGGAGTGGCGCACGACTTCAACAATCTGCTGACGTCCATCCTCGGCTACTCGGGGTTCGTGATCGACACATTCGGTCCTCAAGACCGGCGCCGCGCCGATATGGAGGAGGTCGTCAAGGCCGGGCAACGCGCGGCGGGGCTGACGCGGCAATTGCTGGCGTTCAGTCGGAAGCAGGTGCTGCAGCCCATGAAGCTCGATTTGAACGCGCTCGTCACCGGCATGCACCCGATGCTGAGCCGTCTTATCGGCGAGCACGTCGAGCTGATCCCAAACCTGGCTCCCGATCTGGCCACCGTGCGTGCGGATCCCGGACAGCTCGAGCAGGTGCTGATGAACCTGGTGGTCAACGCGCGAGACGCGATGCCGGCGGGCGGCGTACTGACCATTCAGACGGCCAATGTCGATCTCGATCAGTCGTTCATGAACGAGGTCGTGATCCGCCCCGGCGCGTATGTGATGCTGGCGGTGAGCGACACCGGCGTCGGCATGACCGAGGCCACGAAAAGCCGGTTGTTCGAACCGTTCTTCACCACGAAAGGACCAGGGAAAGGGACGGGACTCGGCCTGGCGACGGTCTACGGCATCGTCAAGCAGAGTGGCGGGTACGTGTGGGTCTTCAGCGATCTGGGTAAAGGCACGGCCTTCAAGGTGTACTTGCCGCGCGCCGATGAGGGAGGCGACATCGCACCTCATATTGTGCCGGAGCATGGCACGTCAGCAGGAACTGAGACGGTGCTGGTTGTCGAGGACGACGAGGCCGTGCGGCTGCTGACGCGGAGAATTCTCGAAGATGCCAACTATCGCGTGGTCGACGCATCGAATCCTCAGCAGGCCGAAGTAATCTTCGATCGGCATCCAAACGTGTTCAGCCTGCTCGTCACCGACGTCATCATGCCGGGATCGACCGGGCCGAAGCTGTTCGAGCAGCTCGTAGGCAGGCAGCCCAATCTCAAAGTGCTGTACGTATCGGGCTACACCGACACCGCCATTATCGACAGCGGCGAGATCGATCCGGCCATCGAGCTCCTGCAGAAGCCATTTTCAGCCAATTCGCTGAAGCGGCGGATTCGCGAGGTGCTGGATGGACACTAACAGCGCACAGACGATTCTCGTTATTGACGATGACGTGAGCGTGCAGATGTTCGTCGCGAAGACGCTGAAGAAGGAAGGCTACCAGGTGCTGGTCGCCTCAGACATGCAGGAAGCGCTGCATGTATCGGTTGCCTGCCCGACAGAGATTCATCTCATCGTGATCGACATCATGCTGCCGACCAGCAACGGGATGGCACTCGCGCAGGTCCTGCTTGCGAAACGCCCGAACACGCCGGTGCTGTACATGTCAGGCGCGGGTTCGGATGCGATTCACGCACTTCAATTCGAGGGCGCGCCGATTGGGGAGTTTCTCCAGAAGCCCTTCTCGCCGACGCAGTTGGCGAAAAAGGTCCAAGCGATGGTGCCGGCATCCGACGTGCCGGCGGTGTATGAAGAGGCAGCCGCTCAGCCGCAAAGCTCCGACGCGGTGTATCGACTTGAGAGCCCCGTGCGATGTGCCCAGTGCAGAGAAATGATTTCCACACTGCAGGCGGTGCGTCTTCTCCGTGCCCAGGTCAATTTCACGTCGACCCTGCCTCGACGCGGCCGTGTGCTCGTCTGCCCGCTCTGCGCGTCAATTGTGTCGGCTGAGCTGACAGCGTTCTGAGGTTGCGATGTGTCAGCGTTCGCCCGCCGTGCGCGCGTTGCGGATGTTGCGCATCGCGATTGCGGCCGTCGCGCCATTGATGCCCGCCATCATGACGATCGCGGCGACGCGATTCTTCTTCCAGAGCCGCTCGGCAAACAACACCGTGGTGCCAGCCGTGGCGAGCTTGAGGGCAATCATGCCACCTGAGTTGCCGACGGCAGGCGCGACGAGCGGATTGCGTTCGATGGCGCCCGCCTTCAGCGCGGCCGACGTCGAGTACACATCCCACGCCTGAACCGCGCCGAGCGACGCGTACAGGGCGGGTAAGATCATCGGGCGTTTTGCTGGCGGCGGCTCGAGACGGATGAGCGTCGCCGGCGCGATGACGACTCGAGGCGACGAAGGCACGGCGATCGCCTGTGCCGCCGCGCTCGTGGCATTCGCGACGCAGAGCGCAGTGACCGCGGCAAGGGCTGCAGCGTATGTGCGTTTCAACGGAGACTCCTTCGAGGTTGGATGCCCGTCACGTCGAGCGACGGCGCCTCCCTCTATGCGGACTACGTGCCACATTCTTGAACACGATTAAGTCCTGATTGCGTAGCTAGTTAGAACACATTGCCTATTTTAAGACGAGACGGAAGTTGCGGTAATGGTGCACGCTGCTTACGATTCCTGCTGGTATTAACGACGCGCAGGGTCTCTTCGAACGGACGCGAGAGTGCGCGATAATGGGCCGCCCGATGAAAGACGTCTTCATTTCCGAGTTCTCCACGCTCGCCGCCCTGGCCGATCGCGATCTCGCGAGACCTGCGTTGATGATTGCGCGGCTCGAGTGCCCGTCGCTCGATCCCGCGCCGTATCTCGAGAAGCTCGACGCGATGGGCGCCGCCGCGCGTGAGCGGCTGGCGGCGAGCGGGTGTCTGGAGGACGCGCGGACGTCGGAAACCGCCGTCGACGTGCTGAACGCGTACCTCTTCGACGAGGAAGGATTCTCCGGCAACCGCGATCGCTACGACGATCCGAGCAACAGCTTTCTGAACGAAGTGCTCGAGCGCCGCACCGGCATCCCGATTACGCTCGCGCTCGTGTACATGGAAGTCGCTCGCAGGGCGGGCATTCAGATTGAAGGGGTGAACTTTCCCGGACACTTCCTCATGCGCTTCACGCCGCTCATCCTCGATCCGTTCCATCGAGGCGCGCGGCTGTCAGAGAACGACTGCCGCCGCCTGCTGCAGCGCCACGTCGGCGAGGAAGCGGCCTTCGATCCGGCGCTGCTCGCGCCGGCGACCAAGCCGCAGATGCTGACGCGCATGCTGCTGAACCTGAAGCGCATCTACGTGAGGCTGCACTCGTTTCCGCAAGCGCGAAACGTGACGGAGCTGCTGCTGGCGGTCGATCCTCCGGCGCTCGCGGAGCTGCGCGACCGCGGCCTGCTGGCGTATCACATGAACGACTTCGCCGCCGCGCTGCGCGACCTGCAGCAGTATCTGCACTTCAGCGCGGGCTCTGAGGTCGACGAAGAAGGCCGCAGCGATCACGAGCAGCTCTGGGAGCACGTCAAGACGCTGCGCAGACGCGTGGCGTCGCTCAACTAGCCGGTAGCTGGTAGCCTGTAGCCTGTAGCTTGTAGCTCGTGGCGGGTAGCACTGCAGGCTACTAA
>CAYHHH010000006.1:0-20437 GCA_964356125.1 uncultured Bifidobacteriaceae bacterium
GACGGTCACGCCGTCCTTGGTGATCGTGGGGGAGCCGAATTTCTTGTCGAGGACGACGTTGCGCCCCTTCGGGCCGAGGGTCACCTTGACCGCGTCCGCCAGTTGGTTGACGCCGCGAAGGATCGCCTGTCGCGATTCTTCGCCGTAAATAATCTGTTTTGCCATTCTGTGCTCCGTTGTTGAAATTATTTCTTTTTGCCGCTGCCCGAGTCGATCACGGCCAGGACTTCGTCCTCGCGCATAATCAGATACTCTTCGCCGTCGAGCTTGATCTCCTGGCCCGAGTACTTGCCGAAGAGAATGAGATCGCCCGCCTTGACGTCGAGCGCGATGCGCCCGCCATCGTCCTTGACCTTGCCGTTGCCTACGGCGACGACTTTGCCCTGTTGCGGTTTTTCCTTCGCGGAATCGGGGATGATGATTCCGCCGACTTTCTGTTCCCCTTCCTCGATGCGTTGTACGAGGATGCGGTCGTGTAGCGGTCTAGCGTTCATAGGTCGCTCCAGCTGTGTGAATGAATGACGTGTTTACTTTCGTACGAGGACATCTCCGAGGGCCTGCCTCGCCATGGCTCGCGACGCGAGCGACGGCGGGAATTAGCACTCACCTTACAAGAGTGCTAATTTACCGAAAGCGTTTTAGCGCTGTCAAGTACGGGTTCGCAGGTCGCGTGGGGTTCGTGGGTCGCGTGGGGCCTAAGGACGCCGTTTAATGCGATATTCGGCCATTTTTCGGCTGAGGGTGTTGCGGTGCAGGCCCAGGGCGTCGGCGGCCTTGGACAGGTTGCCATCCGCGTCGGCCAGCACCCGGGAGATGAACCGCCGCTCGAACTCGCGGGTCGCCTCCGGGAAGCGCACGCCCCGCTCGACCATTTCATCGACCAGTTTCTGAAGTTTTTCGTTCACTTATTCCAGCTCGAGGCCGCTGAGCAGGCGGAACGCCTGGACGTACTTTTCGCGCGTTTTTTCCACCACGTCGTCGGGAAGCGTCGGCACCGGCGGCTGTTTGTTCCAGCGAATCGATTCCAGGTAGTCGCGGACGAACTGCTTGTCGAAGCTCGGCTGCGGGCCGCCGGGCGTGTAGATGTCGCGCGGCCAGAAGCGCGACGAGTCTGGCGTGAGCGCCTCGTCGATCAGGATGATGTCGCCTTTGCCGTCGAGCGTGCGCCCGAACTCGAATTTCGTATCGGCGACGATGATGCCGCGATGCTCGGCGTGCGCCGCGCCGCGCGAGTACAGCTTCAGCGTCAGATTGCGCAGCGTGTCGATCGCCTCGCGTCCGACGATCTGGCCGGCTTCGTCCTCGCTGATGTTGATGTCGTGTCCCGTCGCCGCCTTGGTGGCCGGCGTGAAGATCGGCTCCGGCAATCGGTCCGATTCGCGCAGCCCGTCCGGCAGCCTGACGCCGCAGACCGATCCGGTCTGCTGATACTCCTTCCAACCCGACCCGGACAGATACCCGCGGGCCACGCACTCGATCGGGAACGGCTCCGTCTTTCGGACCAGCATCGATCGTCCCTTCAGCACGTCGGCGTGCGAGCGGGCCGCGGCGGGGAAGTCTTCCACGCGTGTCGAGCGCATGTGATTGGACACGATGTCGCTCGTCTCGCCGAACCAGAACGCCGACAATTGCGTGAGCACCTTCCCTTTGTCGGGGATGCCCGAGCCCAGCACGTAGTCAAAGGCGGAAATCCGATCGGTCGCGACAATCAGCAGGACGCTCGGGTCGTCGGGAAAGGCGTAGATGTCGCGAACCTTGCCTTGTGAATGGCGAGTCAGGCCGGCGAGTGATGTTTCGAGAATCAGAGGCGACGATGGCAATGGAAGAACCTCGATGAAGGCGAACAGCGCCGATCATATCGGGGACGCAGGAAGCTGACAACACCACTACTAATGCGTCCTTGGCATTCCCACGAACCCCCCTTATAGTAGACCGGCTGTTTTCGTGTGGAATTCAATGCAGAAATCGCTCCGGACCGTCGTCATTGTCCTTCTTTCGCTTGGCCTGCTCGCGGTCTTTCTTCGCGGCGCCCACCTCGATGTCGTCTGGACCGAGATCCGGCACGCCAACGCGTGGCTCATCTGGGTGTCGGCGGCCGTTACTGTGCTGACGATGGTGTTGCGGGCGCTTCGGTGGCAGTACCTGCTCGAGCCGATCGGGCACGCGCGATTCGGGCCCGCGTTTCGCACCACCATGATTGGGTTTGCGGCCAGCGCGGTGCTGCCGGCGCGCGCCGGCGAGGTGATTCGCCCGTATCTCCTCGCGCGTCAGGAAGGACTGAGCGCGACGGCGACCTTTGCCACCGTCATCATCGAGCGGGTGCTCGATGCGGTGACGTGCGTCATGCTGCTGGCCTCGTTCGTGCTGTTCTTCGACCCCGGCATGGACAGCGCCGATAGCCGGCTGTATTGGCTGGTCGAGGTCGGCGGAGTCACCGTCGGCGCGCTCGCGCTGGTGGTGCTCGGCGGCATGTTCGTGGCGGCACGCGACCCGGAAGCCGTGGGCCGATGGGCCTACAAGGTCGAGCATCTGCTGCCCGGAACGTTCACGCACAAGCTCGCGGGCGCGCTGCTGAAGTTCGCCGAAGGGCTGGCCGTCGTGCGTACTCCGAAGCGGCTCGCGCTGGCCCTGCTGCTGTCGTTCCCGTTGTGGCTCTCAATCGTACTGGGCATCTGGGCGGTGACCCGCGCATTCGGCATCGACATGCCGTTTACCGGCTCGTTCCTCCTGATTGCGTTGCTCGTGGTGGGCGTGTCCGTTCCAACGCCGGGCGGTGTGGGCGGCTTCGAAGCGGCCGTGCAGATCGGGTTGACGTCGTTCTATGACGTCCCGAACGACCGCGCGGTCGGCGCGGCGCTGGTGCTCCACGCGGTTTCGATGCTGCCCACGATTGCGCTCGGGTTTCTGTTCATCATGCAGGACGGCCTCGGGTTTGGCGGCATGCGGAATCTGGCGCACGCCGCGGCGGAAAGCAAATGAAGTGTCCCTATTGCGCTCATCTCGGCGATAAAGTGGTCGACTCGCGCGAGAGCCGCGAAGGCGAAGTCATTCGCCGGCGCCGCGAATGCCTCGGCTGCGGCAAGCGCTTCACGAGCTACAAGCGGATCGACGAGATCCCCTACATGGTCGTCAAGAAGGACGGCACGCGCGAGCGATTCGAGCGGCAGAAGCTCATCGCCGGGCTGCTGAAGGCGTGCGAGAAGCGCCCGGTCAGCGTCGCCTCGCTCGAAGCAGTCGCCGATCGCGTCGAAAGCACGCTGCAGGAGCGCGCCGAAAAGGAAATCAGCACCCACGAAGTCGGCGCGTTCGTCATGGAAGAGCTGAAGAAGCTCGACAAGGTCGCCTACGTGCGATTCGCCTCGGTCTATCGGCATTTCCGCGACATCGGCGAGTTCATGACGGAGCTGAAGGATCTGCTGAACGCGAAAGAATGAAGATCGCCGCCGCCACGCTGCTCGTGCTGTCCCTCGTCCAGGTTGCCGCGGCCGACGTGCGCGTGACGCCGCTCGTGCGCGAGGGGCGCGTGTGGGTGTCGTTCGGCGTCGAGGACGGCCTGACGCCGGAACTGCGGGAGGCGGTGTTCTCGGGTCTGCCCGTCACGTTCACCTACGACGTCGACCTGCGCAGGGGCGTCGCGTTCTGGCCCGACAGGGTGCTCAACACCGTGACGATTGCGATGACGGTGACCTTCGACACGCTGACGCGCCGTCACTCGCTGGCGCGCACCTTCGACGGCCGCATCGAGGCGACCAAGTCGACCGAGGACGAGGCGGAAGTCCGGCGCTGGCTGACGGGCCTGGTTGCGGCGCCGCTGTTTCCGACATCGCATCTCGAGGCGAACACCGAATACTACGTGCGCGTGCGCGCGCGGGTGAAGCCGCACGGCTTGTTGATGGTCTGGCCGTGGGATAGCGGCCTGGTATCGACGAACGTGAACTTCACGTTCATTCCCTGACGATGGTCCCGCCGCGCCGCCCGCTGCGCGACAACCCGCGGCTCATCCTGGCGGGCATGATCGTCCTGCTTGCCGCGCTCGTCGGCATCGTCGCGCTCGCGAACAGCTCCGCCGGTCTCGCACCGGACTTCCTCACCGAAACCGTTCTGTACGGCCTGTGGGCTGCGGACCTCACGATTCTGCTCGGCCTCACGTTCGTGCTCGCGCGCAACGTGATCAAGCTGATCGTCGAGCGGCGCCGCGCGCTGCCGTTCGCGCGATTCCGCGGAAAGCTCGTCGCCGTGCTGCTCGGCATGACGCTGATTCCGGCCGTGCTCGTGCTGCTCGTCGGCAGCGAGCTGATCCGCAACAGCGTCGATCGCTGGTTCAACGCGCCGGTGGAGGAGGTGCTCACCTCCGCAGATCTCATCGCGGCCGATTACTACCGCGATCGGCAGACGCGCGTGACCGCCGAGGCGCAGCGGCTCGCCGCGGGCCTGGCGGGCGCCGCGTTCGATGGCGCGGACATCGGCGCGGTCCGCGATCGCATCCTGCTCGAGGTGACGCAGGGACGCGTGAAGATGGTGGAGGTGTACCGCGTCACACCGGGCACCGAGCCGCCTGACGTGATGCCGTATGTGGACGTCGCCGCGCCCGACATGCCTCGCGGCTACGCGCGCGCCGTCGCCGATCGCATGGCCGCCCACGCGGCGTCGGGACAGGTCGAGCCGCCGACGCCCGAACAACTGCCGACGACGGGCGAGTTGATTCGCGCGGCGGCCGTCGTCCGGCGCGCTGGCTCACCGGACCCGGTTGCCATCGTCATTGCCAGCGATTTCCTGACGGGCCAGCTCGCGTCGCGGGCGCGGCTCATTCAGGACGCATACGAGGACTACACGCAGCTCCGAGTGCTGCGGCAGCCGCTCACCGGCGTCTATCTGTCGTTCTTTCTGATGATGACGCTGATGATCCTGGTGGGCGCCATCTGGATGGGGTTGTATCTCGCCAAGCGGATCACCGAGCCCGTGCTGCGGCTCGCGACGGCGGCGCGGGAGATCGAGGCCGGCCACCTCGATTACCGCGTCGATCGCGAAACGGTGAGCGACGACGAGTTCGGGTCGCTCGTCGAGGCGTTCAACAGCATGGCGAGCGAAGTGGGGAAGAGCCGCCGGCGTCTCGAGCGCTCGACCGTCGATCTCGAGCGCAAGCACCTCGAGGTCGAGGGGCGCCGCCGCTACATCGAAACGATTCTCGAGCGCATCGCCACGGGCGTCGTGTCGATTGACGCGTCGGGAAAGATCAGCACGCTCAACAGTGCGGCGATGCGGCTGCTGGGGTTGAGCGCGTCCGCCGTGGGCCAGCCCGCGGCCGATGTGTTTGCCCGCGACGATCTCCAGCCATTCGGCGCGCTGCTGCGCACGGCGGGGACGGGCAGGACGGAGCCGTCGACGCTGGAGATTCCGCTGACGCGCGACGATCGCGAGCTGCAGCTGGCGGCGGTCGCGACGACGCTGCGCGGCACCGGGGGCTCCGACGGCATGGTCCTGGTCGTCGACGACTTCTCACCGCTGGTTCGGGCGCAGCAAGTGGCGGCGTGGACGCAGGTCGCGCGGCGTCTCGCGCACGAGATCAAGAATCCGCTCACGCCGATCCAGCTCTGCGCCGAGCGCATTCGGCGGCACTTCAGCACGACGGCCGGTCCGACGTTCGATCTGGTCGAGGAATGCACGTCGACGATCGTCGGCGAAGTCGATTCACTGAAGGCGATCGTCGACGAGTTCTCACAGTTCGCCCGCATGCCGGCGCCCCGTGCGGTGCCCACCGATCTGCACGCCGTGTTGAACGAGGCGCTGGCGCTCTATCAGGGCCTCCTCGGCGACGTGCGCTTCGAGCGGCACCTGGCGCCGAAGCTGCCGAAGGTGCGCGTCGACAGCGAACAAATCCGCCGCGTGATCATCAACCTCGTGGACAACGCGATCGAGGCGATGAACCGATCCGGCGTCATCACGATCGAGACCCATCACGACGCGAGCGCGTCGCTCGTCAGGCTCATCGTCGCCGACAACGGGCCAGGCATCCCCGCGGCCGAGCGGGAGAAACTGTTCATGCCGTATTATTCGACCAAGCGCCGCGGCAGCGGCCTCGGTCTCGCGATCGTCCGGCGCATCGTCGCCGAACATGGCGGCACGATCGAGGTCGGCGACAACGAGCCGAAAGGCACCAAATTCACGATCGAACTGCCATGCTAGGTTCCAGGTTCCAGGAGCGTGAGTGAACAAAGCATCGATTCTGATCGTGGACGACGAGCCGGGCGTGCGATCCGCGCTCAGCGGCGTGCTGCGCGACGAAGGCTACACGGTCGACGCCGTCGAGAGCGGCGAGCAGTGTCTCGATCGGGTCGTCCGCGAGGTGTTCGACGTCATCGTGCTGGACGTGTGGCTGCCGGGGCTCGACGGGCTCGCGACGCTCGGGCGGCTGCGCCAGATGAAAGTGGACTCGCAGGTCGTCATGATCTCGGGGCACGGCAACATCGAGTCGGCGGTGAAGGCCATCAAGACCGGCGCCTTCGACTTCGTCGAGAAACCGCTGTCGCTCGAGAAGACGGTGCTCGTCATCCGCAACGCGCTGCGCCAGCGCCATCTCGAGGCGGAAAACCGCGCGCTCCGCGCGCGGGTCGATCGCGCGACCAAGATGGTCGGGGAAAGCCTCATCATGCGGCAACTGCGCGAGCAGGTCGCGATGGCGGCGCCCACCAACGGCCGCGTGCTGATTTTCGGTGAGAACGGCACCGGCAAGGAGCTCGTCGCCCGCACCGTGCACGCGCTGAGCCGCCGGCGCAATCAGCCGTTCATCGAGGTCAACTGCGCGGCGATTCCCGAAGAGCTGATCGAGAGCGAGCTGTTCGGTCACGTCAAAGGCGCCTTCACCGGCGCCGTCGCCGATCGCAAAGGGCGCTTCGAGGCGGCGCATACCGGCACGATCTTCCTCGACGAGATCGGCGACATGAGCCTGAAGACGCAGGCGAAGGTGCTGCGCGTACTGCAGGAGCAGGTGACGGAGCCGGTCGGGAGCACGGCGCGGGTGCAGGTCGACGTGCGCGTGCTCGCCGCGACCAACAAGGATCTCCAGGCCGAGATTCGCGCGGGAAATTTCCGTGAGGATCTGTTCTTTCGCCTCAACGTCATCCCGATTTTCGTCCCGCCGCTGCGCGAGCGCGCCGAAGACATTCCCTTGCTGGTCGAGCATTTCGTGGCCGACTTCGCACTGGCCGAGGGCAAGCGCGCGAAGACGATCACGCCGGGGGCGATGGCGCGATTGAAGATGTATCGATGGCCCGGCAACATCCGCGAGCTGCGCAACGTCATCGAGCGGGTGGTCATCATGGCACCCGACGAGGAAATCACCGAGCGCGATCTGGCGTTTCTGGCCGGCGATACGCACGCCGACAAGACCGTCGATGACCCGGCGGCGCCGGCGGTGCCGCTGTACTCCGCGCGCGACCAGTTCGAGCGCGACTACATCCTCCGAGAGCTGACGCGCCAGCAGGGGAACATCTCGCGCACCGCCGAAGTACTGGGTGTGGAGAGAAGCAATCTGTATCGAAAGATGCGCGCGTTCGGGATTGCGCCGAGACGGGGAGATGCGGCGGAGGATACGGAAGAGGCGGTCTAAGAACAGGGATTAGGGATTGGGGATTTGTGCTGCGAGGCGCATCTCGAGCACCTTGTTCAGATCGTCCGGACGTAATTTCAACCGTTGCGCGGGATCCGCGGGCAGTGCATCCGCCGGCACGAGCCCGACGATCTCGCTTTCCAGCACGCGCACAGCATCCACGGCGGCTTCGCGGACGATCGCATCGAACGCCGTCACCATCGATGTCTCTTTGTAATGGGTCAGGTTCATCGACACCTGGACGGTTCCATTGTCCAGCTGCATGCCGAGCGCCTTGACGTGGGGCAGGCCGCCGTTGCTCGCGCGAATCGAGGACGCGATGCGTTTGGCGACACCCAGCCGGTTGGACGCGAGGTTCACGTTGTAGGCGATGAGAATGGGGCGCGCGCCGATCGCCGTGGCGCCGGCGGTCGGATGCGGCTGACTGGGTCCAAAGTCGGGGCGCCATGCGGCCTGCTTCATGCGAAGCGCCACGCCGTTCACGCCTCCCCGCCGGATGTCCGCCAGGCTTCGCCGCTCGTCGGTGGCCGCCGCCTCTTCGTACAGGAATACGGGCACGTGAAACCGCTCTGCGACGAGCGCGGCGGTGCTCTTCGCCAGCGCCACACACTCCTCCATCGTCGTGCTCTCCAGCGGGACGAATGGCACGACGTCGACCGCGCCCATGCGCGGATGGATGCCCTCGTGCGCGCGCAGGTCGACGCGCGCGACGGCTGCAGCGAACAGGCGCAGCACGGCGTCGCGGATTGCGTCCGGCTCGCCGGCGAAGGTGTAGACGGAACGGTTGTGCGACGGATCCGACGATCGATCGAGCATGCGGACGCCGGGCGCCGCGATCGCGTCGCCAATCGCGGCGATCACGTCGGCGCGGCGCCCCTCGCTCACGTTGGGCACGCACTCAATCAGCGGCATTAGGCCCTTGTATCACAGCTGATTCTGCCGCATAATTTGCCCGCGAGCATGTCCGATCCGCTTCGCACGAATCCAACCGAGAATACCGCCTCGACCGACGGCGACGCCGAACGCGACGCCAAAATCGAGAGCCTTCTGCTTGGCGGTCTCGATCAGTATTTCGCCGCCGACTACGCACAAGCCATCGACATCTGGACGCGCGCGCTCTTTCTCGATCGAAGTCACGCGCGCGCACGCGCGTACATCGAGCGCGCCAGAAGCGCCATGGCCGAGCAGCAGCGCGAGTCAGAGGAGTTGCTGCACAACGGCGTGGCCGCGTTCGAGCGGGGAGAAATCGAGGCGGCCCGGCAGATGCTGAATGCCGCGGTGCAGCGCGGCGGCGCGCACGACGTCGCGCTCGCGTTCCTCACGCGCATCGATCGCATTCATGCCGCGACGCCGGCACAGCGGGCCCCGATCGCGCCGCCGTCGAGGCTGCCGTTCCGGCCGCGCACGGTGGCATCCACGCGCACGGGGTCGCGGTGGGTGATCGCGATGTTCGTCAGCATGCTGATCGCGACGGCGGCCGTGGCCATCGTCTCGTGGGATCAGCTGCGCGTCTGGATTCCGGCGCTGAACACCGGCGCGCAGGACGGCCTCGCGCCCGCGCGCGTGGTGCATGAGCCGCTGATCGTGCCGCGAAGCTCAGAGACGGCGATCGAGCGCGCACGCGCGCTCTTTGCATCAGGACGTTTGTACGATGCGATCCGTGCCGTCGACCTGGTGAGGGCGGCGGATCCGCTACGCGGCGACGCCGAGAAGCTGAAGGCGGATATCCAGAAAGAGCTCCTTGCATTTCAAACATCGCCCGGCGGCGCCGAACTGCTCAGCAATACGCCGCGAGCGGCGCGGGGCGTCCCCGCCCTTCGAGAGGCCTCAGGGCGCCCCGAGCGCGAGTCGAGGGGCGCAAGCGAAGCGGCGGGAGCGGGGCGAGGGAGCCCCCGCGACTAAGCAATGAAATGTCCCAAGTGTGGATATCTGGGGTTTGAAAGCGGCGACCGCTGCCGGAACTGTGGCTACGAATTCTCACTGTCGGCTGCGAAATTGGATCCGTTCGATCTCGCCCTCGACCTCGGCCCGGACGAACCCCGGCCGCCCCTGGATCTCGATCGCATCATCGGCGCGCCGGAACCCGCGCAGCCTGACGACCTTCCGCTGTTCGGTGATGATGCGCCGCTTGTCAGTGCGGCCGCGCGGCCGCGCGCCCCGCTCAGCGTGCGACGCACCACTCCCGAGGTGCCGCGCGCACGACCGCGCGCGACGAAGACGCCCACCACGGCTGAAACGCTGTTTGAAACACCGCCGGTGGCGATCGGCCGCGCCCTCGCCGCCTCGCGATTCGGGGATACGAGCGGCGAAACGCTGGCCGCGCCGTTCAGCCGCATCCTCGCGGCGCTCGTCGACGTCGCGTTGCTGTCGACGCTCGACGCATCGATTCTGTACTTCACGCTGCGGTTGCTCGGGCTGGCGACCTCGCAAATATTCGAGCTGCCGCTGCTGCCGCTCATCGCGTTCTTCCTGCTGCTCAACGGCGGGTACTTCATTGCCTTCACGACCGTCGGTGGCCAATCGATCGGCAAGATGGCGCTCGGCATCAAAGTGATCTCGCAGGAAGAGCACGCCGTGCCGATCGGGCGAGCTACCGTTCGGACGCTCGCCTACCTCGTCTCGGCGCTGCCGCTCGGCGCCGGGTTTCTCCCCGGCGTGATCGGAGCCGAACGCCTCGCATTGCACGATCGCCTCGCCCACACGCGCGTCGTGCGCCCCTCGTCCACCTAACGCCAGCGCATGCGTCGTCTAGCGGTGTTTGTCTGCAGCTTTGGGTACATCGGTTTTTTTCCTGTCGCGCCTGGCACGGTCGGGTCGGCGGCGGGAGTGGCGGTGTACCTGGCCGCGCGGAGCGTCGCCGTCCCGTATCTCGATCTGATCGTGATCGTGGCGTTCGCAGTCGCGGGCACCATTCTGACGCGGCCGTGCGAGGAAGAGCTGCGATGCATCGATCCGGGCCCGATCGTCATAGACGAAGTGATGGGCATGCTCATCACGTTGTTCATGATCCCCGTCGGGTGGGGCGGCATCCTTCTCGGGTTCCTGCTGTTTCGGGCGCTCGACGTGCTCAAGCCGTTTCCGGCCCGGCAGCTCGAGCGGCTGCACGGCGGCTTCGGCGTGATGGCTGACGACGCGATGGCCGCCATGTACGCGCACATCCTCCTTCGCGGGGCGTATTACCTCGTGCCAGGATGGCTGTCATGAAAGCGGAAGTGATCGCCGTCGGAAGCGAGATGCTCACGCCGACGCATGTCGACACGAACTCACTGTTCATCACCGAGCGGCTCAACGAGATCGGGATCGACCTGCAGGGAAAAGCGATCGCCGGCGACGACCGCGACGTGCTGAAAGCGATCGTGTCGGACGCCCTCGGGCGAACCGACCTGCTGATTCTCACCGGCGGCCTCGGACCCACAGACGACGACCTCACGCGCGAGGTGGTGGCCGATCTCATCGGCCGCCCGCTGGAGTATCACGCGCACATCTTCGAGGCGATCGAACAACGCTTTGCCGCGCGCGGTCTTCGAACGCCGGAAATCAATCGGCGTCAGGCGATGGTGCCGAAAGGCGCGGCGGTGCTCCCCAACAAGAACGGCACGGCGCCCGGCCTCTGGCTCGAGCACGAACGGAAGCTGATCGTCCTGCTGCCAGGGCCGCCGCGCGAGCTGAAGCCGATGTTCGAGGCCGTCGTGCAGGAGCGGCTCCTCGGGCACGTCGGCGCCTCGCGGCTGTTCCGGCGGCTGCTGCGGATCACCGGCCAGAGCGAGTCGTACGTCGAAGAGAAGATGCAGCCGCTGTACGCCAGGTGGCTCTCCGCGCCGGCGCGCATTACCACGACCATTCTCGCGTCGCTCGGGCAGATCGAGCTGCACCTCACGGCGATGGCGTCGAACGCCGGTGACGGTCATCGGGCGCTCGATGAGGCGGTGGCCCAGGTGCGCGCGACGCTCGGCCGCGATCTGTTCAGCGCCAACAGCGAGACGATGCAGCAGATTGTCGGCGAGCTGCTGCGCTCGCGCGGGTTCAGGATTGCCGCGGCCGAGTCGTGCACGGGCGGCCTCGTGATGACGCGGCTCACCGAAGTGCCCGGCAGCTCCGACTATGTCGATCGCGGCGTCGTCGTCTACAGCAACCAGGCCAAAGTCGATCTGCTCGGCGTGCCGGCGTCGTTGATAGCCACGCACGGCGCCGTCAGCGAGGCCGTGGCCGAAGCGATGGCGACGGGTATGGTCCGCCTCGCAGGCACCGATGTGGCCGTCGGCGTGACAGGCGTCGCTGGCCCGACAGGCGGGACGCCGGAGAAACCGGTGGGAATGGTGGCGATTGCAACGGCCTGGTCGCGCAGCGGCACGATCGACACGCGGGTGCGCACCTTCAACTTCGTGGGCGGGCGCGAGATGGTGAGGTTTCAAGCATCGCAGGCGGCGCTCGACATGGTGCGGCGCTGGCTGACGGAATAGGGTCGCGTGGGGAAAAGATTATTTATCGCCGTCGATATCGATGAGGCGACGCGCGTGCAGGTGGGTCGCATCTCGAACGCAGTGCGCGAGGCGATCGAGGCGAACACTTCGTCGGGCCCGAATCCTTTACGCCCCATCTCACGCTGGCCTCGCTTCAGAGACCGCGTTTCCCGCGCGAACATCGCGGAAATCGCCCATATTCCGGCCTCGGCCGGGCCATCGCGGATCGATCGTGTAACCTTGTACGAAAGCCGCCTTTCACCGGCAGGACAGACCTATGTCCCGCTCGCGGAGGCGCCGTTACAGCCGTGACTGCCAACACATTGTTCGCTCTCGCCGTCGGGTACCTGTTCGGATCGATCCCGTTCGCGTACCTGCTGGCTCGGCGCCATCGCGGCATCGATCTGCGCCTTGCCGGCAGCGGCAACGTGGGCACCGCCAATCTGCTGCGGAACACCACGAAGAAAATCGGCGTCAGCGCGATGGCGCTCGACGTCGCCAAGGGGATCGCGAGCGTGCTCGTCGCGCGGCAGATCGATCCTGGCACGACGGGCCCCGCCGTCGCGGGCATCGCCGCCGTGCTCGGTCATATCTACCCGGTCTGGCTCGGGCTGCGCGGCGGCAAAGGGGTGGCTACCACATGCGGCGTGTTTTCGATTCTCGCGCCGCAGGCGACGGCCATCGCCACGCTGGTGTTTCTCGCGCTCGTGTGGTGGACGCGATACATCTCGCTGGGATCGGTCGCCGGATCGGTGATCCTCGCGCCGCTCGCCTACGTCTACGGCGCGCCCGAGGTGACCGTCATCGCCGCGATCCTCGTCGCCGCCATCGTCGTGCATCGACACCGATCGAACCTGCGGCGGGTGTTTGCGGGAATCGAGCGCCGCCTGGGACAAAGCGCATGAAAATCGCGGTGCTGGGATCGGGAAGCTGGGGGACGGCGCTGGCGTTTCATCTTGCGAGCGCGGGACACGACGTGCGGTTGTGGGGCAGAAATGCCGAGCTCATCGAAGAGATGAAATCGCGCCGCGCGAACGCGGTGTACCTGCCAGACATCGTCCTGCCGCCCGGCGTCGTGCCGACCGCTTCGCTCGAAGAGGCGCTTCAGCGCGCCGAGATCGTCGTGGCCGCGCTGCCGTCGCACGGCACCCGCGCGGTCATCCGCTCGGCGGCGCCGTTCATCTCACGCCAGGCGCTCATCGTGAGCGCGACGAAAGGGATCGAGCAGGACACGCTGTTGCGCGTCTCCGAGGTCATCGCGCAGGAAGTGCGGGGCGCGCGCCCGGTCGCCGTTCTGTCGGGGCCGAGCTTCGCGATCGAAGTCGCCCGCCGCCTGCCGACCGCGGTGTCGGTCGCGTGCGCCGATCCCGTGCTCGCCGAAGACGTGCAGCGCGAATTTCGCGCGGCGTATTTCAGGCTCTACGCCAGCACCGATGTCGTCGGCGTGGAAATCGGCGGCGCGCTGAAGAACATCATCGCGATCGCCGCCGGCGTCGTCGAAGGCCTCGGCCTCGGACAAAACGCGCTTGCCGCGCTCATTACGCGAGGCCTGGCGGAAATCACGCGGCTCGCGTGCGCGGTCGGCGGACGGCGCGAGACGCTCGCGGGATTAAGCGGGCTCGGCGACCTCGTGCTGACGTGCACGGGATCGCTCAGCCGCAACCGGCACGTCGGTGTCGAGCTGGCGCACGGCCGGCCGATCTCCGAAGTGGTCGCCGGCATGAAGATGGTGGCCGAGGGCGTGAAGACCACGACGGCCGCGCTGGCGCTCGGACGCAGGCACGGTGTCGAGCTGCCGATCGCCACGCAGATGGCGGAAGTCCTCGCCGGCAACCGCAGCGCCGCTGCGGCCGTCGAGGAGCTGATGCTGCGCCCGCAGAAAACTGAAGTCACATAATGGGTGTTTTCGATCGCATCCGCGAAGGGCTCTCCAAAACCACACAACAGATCGTCGAACGGTTCGACGAGATCGTCTCGCAATCGGAGGCGCCCGCCCGGAAAGGGCGGCCGATCGACGTCGACACGATCGAGGCGCTCGAAGAGCTGCTGATCATGGCCGATGTGGGCGTTGCGGCGACCGGCCGCATCATCGCGGCCGTCCAGACGCAGACGGCAGCAGGCAAGGGGCTGCGTGACGCGGTGAAGGACGAAATCCGCGCCATCTTCGCGTCGGTGACGCCTGCATCCGGGGCCGTGTCGAACGGCCACCAGCCTCACGTGGTGTTGATCGTCGGCGTCAACGGCACCGGCAAGACGACGACGGTCGGCAAGCTGGCCCAACTGCTGAAGTCGTCGGGCAAGAAACCACTCGTCGTCGCGGCCGATACCTTTCGCGCCGCGGCGGTGGAGCAACTGGAGATCTGGGCGACCCGCGCCGGCGTCGATCTCATTCGCGCACGCGAGGGCGCAGATCCTGCCGCCGTCGTGTTCGACGGGATTGCGTCGGCGAAGGCCAAAGGGCGCGATCCGGTTCTCGTCGACACCGCCGGGCGACTGCACACGAAGGTCAACCTCATGAACGAGCTCGACAAGATTCGTCGTGTCGCCGCGCGCGAGGTGAGCGGCGCGCCGCACGAAGTGCTGCTCGTGCTCGATGCCACGGTCGGACAGAACGGGTTGAGCCAGGCGCGCGAGTTCATGAACGTGGCCGGCGTGAACGGCGTGGTGCTGACCAAGCTCGATGGTACCGCGAAGGGCGGCGTGGCCGTCGCGATCGCCTGCGAGCTGAAGCTGCCCGTCCGCTACGTCGGCGTCGGCGAAACGATCGACGATCTCATTCCGTTCGATGTGAATGAGTACGTGGACGCGTTGTTTGAAACCAAATGGTAGGTGTGCTGCCCGATCTCGAGTACATGAATCGCGCGCTCGATCTTGCCGAGCGCGGGCGCGGCACCACCAGTCCGAATCCCATGGTCGGCGCTGTGGTCGTGCGCGAAGACGGCACGATCGTGGGGCAGGGCTATCACGAGCGGGCAGGAGAGCCGCACGCCGAAATACATGCGCTGAATGACGCCGGCGATCTCGCGCGCGGCGCGTCGCTGTATTGCACCCTGGAGCCATGCTCGCACGTGGGACGGACCGGGCCGTGCGTCGAACGCGTCGCGGCCGCCGGCATCGCGCGCGTCGTGGCAGCGACAGGCGACCCCGATCCGCGTGTGAGCGGGCGCGGATTCGACTTCCTGCGTCAGAAGGGCATAGCGGTGGCGGTCGGAACAGGACGCGAGCGCGCGCTCCGGCTGAACCGTCCGTATTTCGTCTTCACGACGAAGCATCGGCCGTTCGTCATCATGAAGGCCGCAACGAGCCTCGACAATCGCGTGGCGGCAAAAGCGGGGGCCCGCACGCGCATCAGCTCTGATGATTCACTGCGCCATTCGCACGCCGTGCGTGCGGAAATCGACGCCATAGCCGTCGGCTCGGGCACCGTCCTTGCCGACGACCCCCTCCTGACGGCGCGCGAAATCCACCGGCGCCGCCCGCTGGTACGGGTGTTGTTCGATCGCCGCCTGCGGACGCCCCCCTCGGCGCGGGTCTTCTCGACGCTCGACGCGGGACCGGTAATAATCGTCACGACGCCCGAGAGCCTCGACAGCAGCAAAGCCCGCGCGGCGGACCTGCAGCGGGCCGGCGCCGAATTCGAGCCGATAACTGATGGAGCCCTGCCCTCGGCGTTCAGCCGGCTCGCCGATCGGCAGATTGTGTCGCTCGTCCTCGAAGGGGGCGTCGCGTTGCAGGCGGCGGCATGGAACGCTGGACTGGTTGATGCCGTGCACTTGTACGTGGCGCCGATGACGCTCGGAGAGGAGGCGGTGTCGTGGCTCGAGACCGACACCGTGTCGATCGCGTCGCTCGTCGATTGCCGCGTCACGCCGCTCGGCCCGGACGTGTTCATGGAAGGTTATGTTCACGGGATTGATTGAATCGGTCGGCGAGATCGCCGAGGTGACTCCGGTCGACGCCGGCTACACCCTGCGCATCGCGACCGCCATCGCCGCCGATCTGCAGCGCGGCGAGAGCGTCGCCGTGAACGGCGTCTGCCTGACGGTCGTGGAAATCAAATCGGGATCCTTTTCCGCGGAAATCGGCCCGGAGACCGCGAAGGTCACAAGCCTCGGCGGTTTGAAGCCGGGAGCGCTCGTGAATCTCGAGCGGGCGATGCCTGCGAACGGCCGGTTCGGCGGCCACATCGTCCTGGGGCACGTCGATGGAACAGGCACGATTCAATCGATCCGCCCGGAAGCCGATTTCTGGTGGGTGACCGTGAACTATCCCGCTGCGCTCGCACCGTATCTTATCCATCGCGGATCGGTCGCGATAGACGGCATCAGCCTGACGATTGCGACCCTCGAGAAGGCGACCCTCGACGTGCAGATCGTCCCGTTTACCTGGTCGCACACGAACCTGCGGGCGCTGCGCGCCGGAGACCGCGTCAACCTCGAATGCGATATGGTCGGCAAGTACGTTCTTCGCGCGATGGAATTCATGGGACAGAAGGTATGACGCCACCACTCAAGATCGCGAAAGGCCGCACGAAGTCGGGTCCGTTCGCGCGCATCGAAGACGCCATCGACGCCTTCCGCGCCGGCGAGATCATCATCGTCTGCGACGACGAAGATCGCGAGAACGAGGGGGACCTGACGCTCGCCGCCGAGAAGGTGACGCCAAAGGCGATCAACTTCATGGCGAAGCACGGCCGCGGCCTCATCTGCATGCCGATGACGGGCGCGCGCCTCGACGAGCTCGAGATACCGCTGATGGTGAATCAGAACACCGCGCGGCTCGGCACGGCGTTCTGCGTCACGATCGAAGCGAAGCACTCGACGAGCACGGGCATCTCCGCCGGCGACCGCGCCAACACCGTGCTGGCCGCCATCGACCCGCGAACGAAGCCGTCGGATCTCGCGCGCCCCGGCCACATGTTCCCGCTGCGCGCCGAGTCGGGCGGCGTGCTCGTTCGCGCCGGCCAGACCGAGGCGGCCGTCGATCTCGCGCGCATCGGCGGCATGTATCCGGCCGGCGTGATCTGCGAAATCATGAACGACGACGGCTCGATGGCGCGGGTGCCGGAGCTGACGAAATTCGCGAAGCGGCACACGCTGCTGATGATCACGATCGCGGATCTCATCAAATACCGGATGCACAACGAGTCGATGGTCAAGGAAGTGGCCAAGGCGAAGATTCCGACCGAGTACGGCGAGTTCGAGGTGCATGCGTTCGAAAACCAGCTCGACAAGCAGACGCACGTCGCGCTCGTGTTCGGCGGGGTCGGCGATGGCAGGGACATCGTCGTCCGCGTCCACTCGCAGTGTCTGACCGGCGACGTGCTGCATTCGCTCCGCTGCGACTGCGGCGGCCAGCTCGACGCCGCGATGCGGCGCATCGCCGCCGAAGGGCGCGGTGTGCTGCTCTATCTGAATCAGGAAGGGCGCGGCATCGGTCTGGCGAACAAAATTCGCGCGTACGAGCTGCAGGACCAGGGGCTCGATACCGTCGAGGCAAACGAGAAGCTGGGCTTCAAGGCCGATCAGCGCGACTACGGCATCGGCGTGCAGATCCTCCGCGAGCTGGGCGTGCGGACGATGCGCCTGCTGAGTAATAATCCGCGGAAGCTGGTCGGCATCGAGGGATACGGGCTGAGCATCTCGGAATGGATCCCGCTTGAGATCCCGGCATCGGACTCGACGCGGCGATATCTCAAGACCAAGAAAGACAAACTCGGGCACAAGCTGTCTTCGGTGTAAGTAAAAAGTAAAAAGTAAAAAGTAGGAGCTGCCATGTTGAAGCGCATCGTCGGTCTCGTGCTCGTCGTCGCCGGTTTCACAGTCGTATCGGCGCAGGACGCACCGCAGGCGCCCGCGCGCGGCGGGCGCGGTGGCGGGCGCGGCGCCGGGCCTCAGGAGCAATTCGTGCTCGCGCCGAAAGCCGCGAAGCTCACCGAGTACGTGGCGCCGCACACGCCGCACACCAAGCTGTCCGAAGTGCTGGCGAAGCACAAAGGACGCGCGGACTGGGTTGAGCCAGTCGTCGATGACGACAACCTGCACGCTGATTACATCTCCATGGGGCCCGGCCAGAAGACGCCGCGCCGCATGAACGCGGATACCCGCGAGTGGTGGATCGTGCAGGACGGCCAGATTCGATTCACGATCGATGGACAGGAACCGTTCGTTGCGTCGAAGGGCTACCTCGTGCAGGTGCCATTTCGCACCATGTACACGATGGAAACCGTGGGCGATCTGCCGTCGCTTCGCTTCGAAGTGAACATCGCGAAGGCGCGGAAGATGTATCCCATGGACGTGAAGCCCGTGCCGATTGCCGGCTTCAACTTCGTTCCGGTGCGTCTGCCCGGTAAAGGCACGTATTCGGAAGGCAACCAGCCGTTCGTCGATTTCAACGCGGTGGTGGCCGGCACCGACAAAACGCGCCGCTTCGTGCACGACGATCGCGCTGTGGCGAACATCATCATCGGCCCCGGCATCGCGCCGCCGCCGCTGACCAACAAAGGGCACTTTCATCCGGAGAGCGGCGAGTTCTGGTTCATCCTCCTCAACAAGATTCGGTACAACATCGAAGGGCTTCCCGTCTTCGAAGCGGATCAAGGCGACATCGTGTACGTGCCGAAGATGCGCTTCCACCTGGCGAGCTTTGCCGGCATCGGGCCGTCGTGCCGCCTGGCGATGAACGGCTACACGGAGCTGTCGCACTCCTACGAGGCGGAGCCCCCGCACTAACCAGGGGCCAAGGGTGAGGGGCGAGGGGCAAACCGAGTACCCCTTACCCCTCGCCCCTTCCCCCTTCATTGACAGTTTCCCCTCTCATCCGCTACGATAAGCGGTTGCGTTAGAGCAGCTTAGAGCGCATACGGTTCCAGGTTCCGGTTCCAAGTTCCGCGTTCGCGGTGGGCGCTGGAACCTGACGCCGTCTTTTTTAAAAACGAAGATGCGCTCGGGAATCCGGACGCCTCCTCGAACGTGGAACGCGGAACAGGAACCCGGAACCTGCAGGCCGGAACCCGAAGATGTTCGAGTCGCTGAGCAATCGCCTACAAGACGTTTTCAAGACCCTTCGGGGCGAGACTCGGCTGACGCCCGAGAACGTTGAAGCTGCGCTCCGCGAGATCCGTCTCGCGCTGCTCGAAGCCGACGTCAACTTCAAGGTCGTCAAGGCGTTCGTCGACCGCGTGCGCGATCGCGCGCTCGGACAGGACGTGCTGCGCAGCCTGTCGCCGTCGCAGCAGGTCGTCAAGATCGTCCGCGACGAGATGGTCGCGCTCTTCGGGGATACCGAAGGCGGGCTGAAGCCGAGCCACAAGCGGCCGCGCGTCATCCTCCTGCTGGGCCTCCAGGGCGCGGGCAAGACGACCACCGCGGGCAAGCTTGCGAAGTGGCTGACCAAGCAGGGCAAGCACGCGCTGCTCGTCTCGACCGACGTGAAGCGGCCTGCGGCGATTCAGCAGCTGAACGTCGTCGCCGAGAAAGCGGGCCTCGGCGTTCGCGTGCACGATCCGGCAGGGCAGATGGATCCGGTCGCGCGCGCGAAGGGCGCCGTCGCCGAAGCCACGAACCTCGGGTACGACGTCGTCATCGTCGACTCGGCGGGCCGCCTGCATATCGACGACGAGCTGATGACGGAGCTCGAGGCGATTCGCGACACGACGCAGGCGTCCGATTTATTGTACGTCGCCGATGCGATGACGGGACAGGACGCCATCAAGAGCGCGGGCGAGTTCAACCGCCGCCTCGGCGTCAGCGGCGTCATCCTGAGCAAGCTGGACGGCGATGCGCGCGGCGGCGCGGCGCTGTCGGTCGTCGCCGTCGTCGGCGTGCCGATTGCGTTCGTCGGCAGCGGCGAGCGATTGGAAGATCTCGAGCAGTTCTATCCCGATCGCCTCGTGTCCCGGCTGTTGGGCATGGGCGACGTGCTGTCGCTGATCGAGCGCGCCGAACAGGCGATCGACATCGAGGAAGCGCAGAAGCTCGAAGAGAAAGTCCGGAAGGACGAGTTCACGCTGGAAGATTTCCGGGAGCAGCTGCAGGCCATCAAGAAGATGGGGCCGCTCGAGCAGATTATCGGGATGATTCCCGGGATGGGGAACATCAAGCAGCTCGCGCAGAACAAGCCGGACGATAAGCAGATCGGCCGCATCGAAGCGATCATCAGCTCGATGACGCCGCACGAGCGGCGCCGCAGCGACGTCATCAACGGCAGCCGGCGCAAGCGCATCGCGCGCGGCAGCGGGACGACGGTCGAGGACGTGAACAAGCTGCTGAAGCAGTTCGTGCAGATGCGCAAGATGCTGAAGATGATGGGCGGCATGACGAGCGGCAAGCCCGATTGGAAGGCCCGCGCAAAGTTCGGCTCGATGATGGGG
>CAYHHH010000006.1:20537-35641 GCA_964356125.1 uncultured Bifidobacteriaceae bacterium
AGTGGGACGACATGGTGCTGGTGGGGCGCATCGCGCGCGCACACGGCATTCGCGGGCAGGTCATCGTCGATCCGGCGACAGATTTTCCGGACGAGCGGTTCAAGGCGGGTTCGGTACTGCACATCCGCCGCGGCGACGCGACCGAGGCGGTCACCGTCGAGACCGTCCGGTTCCATCGCGGGCGGCCGATCATCGGGCTCGCGGGCATCGGCACGATGAACGCGGCAGACACGCTCGCCGGCATGGAGCTTCGCGTCGGCGTCGACGCGCTGCAGCCGCTCCCGGCGGGTTCGTACTACCACCACGATTTGATCGGGTGCGCGGTCGAAACGCCAAACGGCGAGCGGATCGGCGAGGTGAGGGGCGTCGAGGGCGATGGAGCGAGCAGCCGGCTCATTGTCGAGAGCCCGAACGGCCACGTGCTGATTCCGATGGTGGAAGGGATCTGCGTGACCATCGACGTCGCCGGCAGGAGGATCGTCGTCGCGCCGCCTGAAGGGCTGCTCGACGTGAACGTCACGAAACGCTCTGGATTTTAGTTGTTAGATTTCAGATTGTAGATCTCAGGTTCCGATGCGTTTCGATATCGTCACGATTTTTCCGCGCATGATTGAGGCCGCGCTCGCCGAAGGGATTCTCGCGCGGGCGATTCAGCGCAACGTGCTTGCCGTGCGCGCGCGAGATTTGCGGGAGTTCACGGAGGATCGCCACCGCACGGTGGACGATGTGCCGTATGGCGGCGGGCCGGGGATGGTGCTGAAGCCCGAGCCGCTGTTCAAGGCCGTGGACGCGATTCGAGAGGACGTCGGGGCGCCGCAGGCCATCGTGCTGGTCTCGCCGCAAGGCAGGCGCTTTACGCAGGTTGAAGCCGCGCGGCTGGCCGGACTCGATCGCGTCGTCATCCTCTGCGGCCGATACGAAGGCATCGACGATCGCGTGCGTGAGAACCTCGCGACCGAGGAGCTGTCGATCGGGGACTACGTGCTGAGCGGCGGCGAGCTGCCGGCGCTCGTCATCGTCGACGCCGTGGCGAGGCTGATTCCCGGGGTCGTCGGAGATGAAGATTCGGTCGCGGGCGATTCGTTCTCGCGCGGGTTGCTCGACTACCCGCACTACACGCGGCCGGCGGAGTTTCGAGAGTGGAAAGTTCCCGACGTGCTGGTCTCGGGGCATCACGGCGAGATACGGAAGTGGCGCAAGCGGCAGGCGCTGGAGCTGACGCTGCTGCGGCGGCCCGATCTGCTGGCCGACGCGGAGCTGGACGTGGAAGAGCAGGAAATCCTGCGAGAGTTGATGGACGCGAAGAAGGGAGTCGCCCATGGGCGCGATTGAAGTCGTAGAGAAGACACAGATGACCGAGCGGCCGCAGATGTCGGCCGGAGACACCGTGAAAGTGCACGTGAAGGTGCGCGAGGGCGACAAAGAGCGCATCCAGATTTTCGAGGGCATCGTCATCGGCATGCACCGCGGCGGCGTGCGCGCCTCGTTCACGGTGCGCAAGGTGTCGTTCGGCCAGGGCGTCGAGCGCATCTTCCCGCTGCACTCGCCGATCATTCAGAAGGTGGAAGTCGTGCGCTCGGCGAAAGTGCGCCGCGCCAAGCTCTACTTCCTGCGCGATCTCAAGGGCAAAGCGGCCCGGATGCGCGAAGGGGCGAAGTAAGTCGCGTAGGTCGCGTGAGGATCGTGGGGCGCGTGGGGAAATGACACGAGTGGCGGCGACACGGACGCTCGAGAACGTCCTGCGGAAGCTGGGCTTCAACCGCGTGTGTGGCGTCGACGAAGTCGGCCGGGGATGCCTGGCCGGTCCCGTCGTGGCCGGCGCGGTGGTGCTACATCCCGATCGGCACATTCCCGGGCTGAGCGATTCGAAGACCGTTCCCGCGGCTGAGCGTGAGGCGCTCTTCGAGCAGATCGCCACGCGGGCGATCGCCTGGGCCGTGGCCGAGGCCTCGCCGGGGGAAATCGACACCATCAACATCCATCAGGCGTCGCTGCAGGCGATGCGCCGCGCCGTGATGTCGCTGGCGCCGCTGCCCGATCTGGTGCTGGTCGATGCCTTTCGCATCCCGGACTTGCTGATGGCCCAGCGGGGGGTCGTCCATGGCGACCAGCGGTGCTCGGCGATCGCCGCGGCCTCGATCGTGGCCAAGGTGACGCGCGACCGCCAGATGCGGCAGTTGCACGCCCAGGACGCGCGCTACGGGTTCGACCGGCATAAAGGCTATGCGACGGCCGACCACATCGCCGCCGTCAGGCAATTCGGCTATTCCGCCGTGCACCGCCGGTCGTTCAGTCCGCCTGCGCTGCCGCTGGAATTTGATACGATTGACTGACTGACGCTCGCCTTCCGTTTTCAGGATTGCTGCCTGTGCCATTTGATCGAGAGGGAACGCTCCGCAATGCGGAGAAGCTGCTCCGCCAAGGGAAGCTCGATCCGGCCATCGCGGAGTACCGCAAGGTCATCGAGGATCAGCCCTCCGACTGGAATACTGCCAACACGCTGGGAGACCTGTACTTCCGCGCCGGCCAGCTCGACAAGGCGATCGCGCAATACAACGACATCGCCGCCCATCTGGCGAACGAAGGGTTTTTTCCGAAAGCGGTCGCCCTCTACAAGAAAATCCTAAAGATCAAGCCCGACGAAGAGCGGGCGATGTGGCATCTCGGCAACATCGGGGCGCGCCAGGGGCTGCTGGTGGACGCCCGGTCAAACTTCGTCGCGCTCGTCGAGCGCCGGCGGAAGCGCGGCGACACGAAAGGCGTTGCGGAGGTGCAGATTCGTCTCGGCGATCTCGACGGCGCCGATCTGGAGACCCGGCTGGCGGGCGTCCGCGCCCGCGTCGAGCTTGGCAATCCGAAAGCGGCGGTCGATCGCCTTAAGCAGTACGCCGCCGATCTCCAGGACAAGGGCAAAGAGGCCGACTCGCTGCGGATGCTGACCGAGGCGGCGCAAATCGATCCCGGTGATCTGGCGCTGCGCCAGCTGCTCGTGCAGGCCTACATCGCGCGCGGCAATTTCGATGCGGCGTGCCAGTTCGCCACGAGCGCCGAGGAGCTGCGGCATCTCGCAGCGGAGTTGTTTCGTCTCGGGCGCGACGACGAGGGCCTCAACGTGCTGGCCAGCGCGGCCGACGCCGATCCGACCGACGCGGCGGTTCGCATGGAGCTGGTCAAGCGGCTTGTCGCCCGGGGCGATACGGCGGGCGCTCGCACGCTGCTCACACCGGAAGTGGCCGGCAACGATCCGGAGCTGTTGTGGCTCCTGGCTGAGATGGAGCTGCGTGACGGCCGCATCCCGGAAGGCACGGCGCTGCTGCAGAAGATGCTTGCCGACGATCCCAGCCGCCGCGACGCGCTGGTCATCCTCGGGTGCTCGATCGCCGAAGTCAATCCGGATGCGGGATACGAGTGCATCGAGGTGGCCGCCCGCACCGCGATCGCCGCTGACGAGTGGGGATCGGCGGCGGCCGCGCTCAACGAATTCGTCAACCGCGTGCCGAATCATATTCCTGCGTTGATGCGGCTGGTCGAGATCTGCGTCGACGGCGGGCTCGAAGCGACCATGCACAGCGCGCAGGCCCAGCTGGCCGACGCGTATCTGTCGGTCGGTGCCGGCGTGGAGGCGCGGGTGATCGCCGAGGATCTCGTGGCCCGCGAGCCGTGGGATCGGTCGAACATCGAGCGGTTCCGTCGCGCCCTCGCGCTGCTCGGCGAAACCGATATCGACGCCATCATCGCGGACCGGCTCAGCGGCCAGACGCCGTTCACGAGCACCGATTTCATGTGGCCGTCGGACCCGGGAGGATCGGAGATGGCGCCGATGCCGGTGCCGGCTCCCGTCGACGCTCCACCACCCGCAGCGGCGCCCCGTGGGCCCGCCAGGGATGCCTACGCGATCGACATGGGCAGTGTGCTGGCCGACATCGCATCTCAGCAGAAATCAGCGCAGGCCGCACAGCCGAAGCCTGAATCGCAGGAAGTCGATCTGAACGACGTGCTTCACGATTTGCGGACCGGGCAGACGGCGCCCGCGCCGCCGGCCGGCAAGCCGTCTCAACCGATGGAGGGCGTGCTGAAGGGCATGCGCGACGAGGCCGCTCACGATGCCTCGCCCGAGACAGCGGAGCAGCATTTCAAGCTGGCGGCGACCTACGTCGACATGGGCATGCAGGACGAGGCGATGAAGGCGCTCGAAGTCGCCGCACGTTCGCCCCGGCACTGCTTCCGCGCCGGCGCGATGCTCGCGAAGGCATATCTCGATAGCGGCGACAGGGTCCACGCCATCGAGTGGTACGAGCGCGCCGTCGAGGCGCCCTCGCCGTCCCCCATGGCGCATCACGCGCTGCTCTACGAGCTGGCCTCGGTGCTCGAAGCACACGGCGAGAGCGCGAGGGCGCTCGCGGTGCTGCTCGAGCTGCAGTCCGACGCGGGCGAGTACCGGGATGTCTCGAGCAAGCTCGAGCAGCTCAAAGTGCAAATGAACGGTTGATGCTGAAGCGCCTGCTGCTGGTTGCGTATTTCATCGAGGTGGGGCTGCTGCTCGTCCTCGTGCCGTGGTCGCCGTTCTGGGAACGCAACTATTTCCTCACGGCGTTTCCGGCGCTGCTCGAAATCGTTCGCAACAACTACCTGCGAGGCGCGGTCTCCGGTCTGGGCGTGGTCAATCTGCTGATGGGCTTCAACGAGCTGGCGTCGCTCCTCCTTGCGCGGCGGCGCATGGACACGATGGAGACGATCGAGCAGTCATGATCTGCATGGTGACCGATCGCCGGCGTCTGTCCTTCGGCGGCGCTGCCATCGATCGGCTGGTCGATCTCGTCGGAGCCGCGGCTCGCGCCGGTGTCGATCTGGTTCAGGTACGCGAGCGCGATCTCGACGCGCGATATCTCATCGCGCTCGTGAGGCGTTGCGTTGCGGCGGTGGCAGGAACCCGCACGAGGGTGGTGGTGAACGATCGCGCCGACGTGGCGGTCGCGGCGGGCGCGGCCGGCGTGCATCTCCGAAGCGACTCGATCGGCGCCGCGGCAGCCCGATCGCTGCTTGGCGGCGGCGCTCTCGTGGGCCGCTCGGTGCACGACCCTGACGAAGCTGCCGCCGTTGCGGCCGCGGGCGGGGTCGATTACCTGATCTTCGGCACGCTCCATCAGACCCCATCGAAAGATGCGGGGCATCCGGTCGCCACGCTCGACGAGCTGTCCGCCGCCTGCCGAGCAGCGGCCGGCCTAAAGGCCGGCACTACGCCTGTACGTAGTGCCGACCTTCGGGTCGGCCTGCCGGTGCTCGCGATCGGCGGGATGACGGTCGAGCGCGCGGCAGACGCGGCCCGCGCCGGCGCATCCGGTATTGCCGGTATCGGCCTCTTCGTACCGCCCGCGGGCGAATCGGCCGATAAACATGTGCGAATGATCGTCGCCGGCCTTCGGCGGGCGTTTGACACATGCGAAACGGTTTCCTAACATTGAGCCTCCGCCTCCGCCTTGGCTACGGCGAGACCCGCCGAAGCGCTTCGCGCGAAGGCGGGCATAGTATCTAATGCCCCAGGGTTCCCCCGCCCGAACAGTTGGCGCTCGCCTCCGTGAAGCGCGTGAGAAGCGGGGCGTCTCTCTCCGGCAAATCGCGAACAGTACGCGCATTTCCGTGATGTCGCTCGAGGCGCTCGAGCGCAGCGATCTCTCGCGCCTGCCCGGCGGCATCTTCACGCGAGCCTTCATCCGCGCGTATGCCCAGGAAGTGGGCCTCGATCCCGACCGCACGATTCAGGACTTCATCGCCGAGTTGCCGCCCGACGCGGCGACGGCGACCGCGCACCCGGCCGCCATCGAAGACGGCGAGAAACTCGACAGCGATCGAAGGGCCGTGGCGACCGCCCTGCGCCTCGCGCTCGTGAGCGTGCCGATCATCGGTTTTGTGATTTATTACGGCACGCAGAGAGAAGCTCCAGCTCCTGCACGTGTGGCGGCGCCTGTGACCGAGTCATACGCGCCTGCAGCGGACGTCCCGGTGGAGCCGCAACGGCCGGCGGAGCCCGCTGCGGCAGTCCCTGACGCTGCGGCGCCTGCGCCGGCCGCTCCGCCGCAGGCAGGGGGCATTTCCATGGCGATTGCGCCGACCGCCACGTGCTGGGTGTCGCTGAACGCCGACGGCGAGCAGGTGTTCTCGGGCCTGATGAATGCCGGCGACAAGCGGACCGTCACCGCTAAGGAACAGATCGCGCTGAACGTCGGCGATGCCGGGGCCTTCATCTATACATTGAACGGGCGCCCGGGCAAAGCGCTGGGTGCGCCCGGCGAAGTCATCAGCACCCGCATTACCCTGGCCAACCTTCAAGAGTTCCTGGCGCCCTGATGGATCTCGGTCTTCGCAGCCCGATGCTCGATTTCTTCAGGCGTGGAGAAGTCGCCAAGGATGTTCGCCTGCTGGCCGCCAGCGGTGCGCTTGCGCCGCGCGCGCTCGACCAGATCGGGCTCCTCGCGATGTTGACCGACGACGGGGATGAGGAGATCCGCGCGGCTGCTGAAGCCACGCTCGCATCCATTCCAAACGAATCGATGGCAGGGTTCCTCGGACGATCCGATGTCCCCGAAGGATTGCGTGAGTTCTTCCGCGCGCGCGGCATCGAGCCGGCGCCGGGCGGCGACACCGGTGACGAGCCGCTGGTAGACGCCGAAGCCGCCGCCGGGCTCACCACGGCGTCCGAAGACGGCGAAGGCGCGGAGGAGGAAGAAGACAACCAGAGCATGACGCAGAAGCTGGCGCTGATGAATGTCGCCGAACGCATGAAAGCGGCGATGAAGGGCTCCAAATCCGAGCGCGCCGTTTTGATTCGCGACCCGAACAAGCTCGTGTCGGCGGCCGTGCTGAGCAGCCCGAAGCTCACGGAGTCGGAAGTCGAGAACATCGCCAAGCTCGCCAACGTCTCTGAGGAAGTCCTGCGCACGATCGGCCAGAATCGCGGGTGGACCAAGAACTACGGCGTCATCGCGGCGCTGTCGAAGAACCCGAAAACCCCGCTCGCCGTGAGCATGCGGTTCGTGCAGCGGCTCAGCGATCGCGACCTGAAGATGATCGCGCTCGATCGCAATGTGCATGAGCCGCTGAAGCAGCTTGTCCGCAGGCGCATCACCGAGGCTCAAGAGAAGAAATGATCCGGATGCTCTCGGCCGGCGACAAGCTGGCCGAAATCAAGCGCCTCTACTACCAGACGTCCCGCGCCAGCATCAAACAGGACTTTGCCAAGGCGATCGACCTCCTGAAGACAATGTCGACCGAGGAGGAGAGGGAGCGGGTGGCCGTCTACATGGACGGCCTGTCGCAGATGCGATCGGATTGGGCAAGGCAGGCGAGGAGTCCGATGCCCACGAAGAAAGGAAAAAGTAAAAAGTGGAAAGGACAAAGTAGTACGTAGGGCGCAACTTTAGTTGCGCGTCCGATGTCTCCGCAGCGCCGCTCGAAAATCCTCCACCGACCGTGTATTCAGCACATTGTCTTTCGTCAGCCAGGCGCGGCGTGCGGCGTTCGCGTTGGCGTCGGAGAGATCCAGTCGATGGGCCTGGCAGTTGATTTCGAGCGCCACATACGCGTCGGTCCCGGTTGCGGGGATGTCGATGTTTCCCGAGGTGTCCGCGCCGCGGCCTCGGCGGCGTCAGGGAGGAGGTGGCGCCCCGCATGCTGCTTGCGCTCGGAACACGCGCGGAGAATGAGTTGCTCCTGTTTCGGTCCGAGGCCTTTCCTCGCTCTTGATTTCGAGGAGATCGGCGATCTCTGAGAAGATGCGGGCAATCGCGAGGTTCTCCATGACTAGCTGGAATGAACGCGCAGTCCCTCGGTCTCTACGCGGTACTCCAGGAGCCGGGCTCCCCCGGCGGTAAGCGCCTGCTCGACGGCGGACATGTCCTTCGGATCGGCCACGCAGAACAGGCAGCCACCGCCGCCGGCCCCGCAGACTTTCGCCGCGCGTGCGCCGGCCGCGAACGCACCGGCGATGAGCGTCTCGATCATGGGCGTGGTGACGCCGGGTGCCAGCTTCTTGCGCGCGTCCCACTCCAGGTTGATCTGCGCCGCGGCGCCGTGCCAATCACCGCGGGTGAGGGCGCCGCGGACGCCACCTGCGGCTTCGACGATGCGCTCGAAGCAGTCGAAGACGTGGCGATCGCCATCGATGTGGCGTTTCATGATTTCCCAGTTGTTCGTGCCCGAGAAATGCGGCGCGCCGGTGTAGGCCAGCGCGATGCGCCCTTGAAGCTCCACGGGATCGACAGCGATCGCGGTGCGTGTGATGCCTTCCGGCCGCAGCTCGATGGCGGAGACGCCGCCATAGTAGGCCGGCCGGTAGTCCTGCAGGCCCGTTGGCACGTTGATGACCTGCGCTTCGACGTTCATCGCAATCGTGAGGAGCTTCTCGCCGTCGAGCAGCATCCCTGCCCATTCGGCGAGCGCGCCACACACGGCCACGTTCAGGGCCGACGATCCCGCAATGCCGGCGCCGGCGGGGGACTCCCCGCGTGTGCGCAGCGTCAGGTTCTCCGCATGAAAGAAATGCGCGAGCCGGCTGAGCAGTGGGAGAACCCGGTCGTCGGACAGGTCTTGCCAGCGCGCGACCTCGACTGTCTTGCCTGTGTCGATCGATTCCAGCCGGATCCTGCCGTCGGTGCGCTCCTGAATCTCCGCGTGCGCGCGCAGGCTGATCGCCGCGTTCAGTGTCTGGGCGCGCTCGTGGAACAGATACAAAGGCCAGATGTCGAGGGTGCCGCCGGCGAGATCGATGCGTGTCGGGGCTGAGCTTCTAATCTGCTTCATGTCTCGGCGCACGCAGCAGCAGAACGGGCACGCGCACGGTGTGCCGCACCTTGTCGACCGTCGTGCCGTGGATGATGTCGGCCAGGAATCGATGGCCGTGCGTCGACATGGCGATCAGATCGACGCCTTCCTGGGCCGCGATCTTGATGATTTCCGTCGCCGGATCTCCCATGGCCAGCCGCGAGGTCACCTGAAGTCCGGCTTTCTCCAGTTCGTCCTTCCGCCTGGCCAGGTACGCGCGATCGTCGCGCATCTCTTCGGACTCCCTCAACTGCAGGTCGTTGAAGTGGCGCGCGGCGAAGCCGTCGGCGACGTGCACGAGCAGCAGACGCGCCTTCGTCATCTGCGCGAGGCGGACGATGTGCTCGATGATGGCGTCGTCAGCCTTCGAGTGTTCGACTGCAATGAGGATGTGCTGATACACGTCAGGCCCCGAACATCTGAACACACGTTTGGTACAGCAGGTACACGTTCAGCGCCGCAATGATAAGGCAGACCGGCCACGCCAGCGCCTTGATCCAGAACCCATTCGCAAACGGTCCCATGAGCGTCGTACTGCTCGTGAACTGCAGGAGCGGGAAGATGGCGAACGGCAGCTGCAGGCTGAGAATCACCTGGCTGAGCACCAGAAGCGGGCCTGAACCTTCTTCTCCCCTGATCGCAATCACGATGACGGCAGGCACGATCGCGATCAGCCGCGTGATCAGCCGGCGCAGCCACGGCCGCAGTCGAAGGTTAAGGAATCCTTCCATGACGATCTGACCGGCGAGCGTGCCGGTCAGCGTGGCGTTCTGTCCTGCGAACAGCAGTGCCACGGCAAACAGCGTGCTCGCGACCGTCGCGCCGAGCAGCGGGTTGAGCAACAAGTACGCGTCGCCGATGTCGGCCACTTCCCGGTATTGCGGGTCCGGGTAGAACACCGAGGCCGCCATGATGAGAATGGCGGCGTTGATGAAGAGCGCCGACATCAACGCGACGGTGGAGTCGATCGTCGCGTAACGAATCGCTTCTTTCTTGCCCTCGAACGAATCGCCGTACATGCGCGTCTGCACGATCGACGAGTGCAGATACAGGTTGTGGGGCATGACCGTCGCGCCGAGAATGCCGATCGAGATGTAGAGCATCTCCGGGTTCCGCAGGATGTCCACGGTTGGAACGATGCCGGCCGCCAGCGCAACCGGATCGGGTGCCGCCATCCACAGCTCGATCGCAAAACATCCGGCGATGCCGAGAATCAGCGTCAGCACGATCGCCTCGACGTAGCGAAAGCCGCGGTTCTGCAGATACAGCACGAGGAAGACGTCGGTCGCCGTCAGGCACACACCCCACAAGAGTGGAATGCCGAACAGCAGTTGCAGCGCGATGGCGGCGCCCAGCACTTCGGCGAGGTCGCACGCGGCGATCGCGATCTCGCAAAGGATCCAAAGGACGAACGTCGTGCCGGGCGAGTAGGTATCGCGGCAGGCCTGCGCGAGGTCGCGCCCGCTGGCGATGCCCAGCCGCGCCGAGAGCGACTGCAGCAGGATCGCCATGAAGTTCGACAGGACGATGACGCTGAGCAGCGTGTATCCGAACTGCGCGCCGCCGGCAATATCGGTCGCCCAGTTGCCGGGATCCATGTAGCCGACGGCCACGAGGTATCCGGGTCCCGCGAACGCGAGCATCTTTCGCCAGGGGGGGCCGCCGACAGGAATTGAGATCGTGCCGTGGACTTCCGGCAGACTGCGCCTGTCCCACGCGGGATCGGACGTGGGGGCGTCGGTGGGTTTCTCCATGAATCGCGTAACAACTCTATAATGACAAGTCGTGTCGCCTCAACCGCTTCGACGCCGCATCGGCCAGTTGCTGATCGGCAGCTTCGCCGGCTCCGACGTCCCCGTCGAGATGCGATCGCTCGCGCGCGAGTTCGATATGGGCGGCATTACCGTCTTCGGGAGGCTCGGAAACATCGAAACGCCGGAGCAGGTCGCCGGGCTGGCGTTCGATGTCCGCAGCCTCGGCAGGGAGCTGCCGGCGTGGGTCGGCATCGACCAGGAAGGCGGGCGCGTCGCGCGCCTCCGATCCCCCTTTACCGAGTGGCCGCCGATGGCGGTGCTCGGCCGCAGCGACAACCCCGCGCTTGCACGCAAATTCGCCGGCGCGCTCGCGGCAGAGCTGGCAGCCGTCGGCATCTCGCTCGACTATGCGCCGGTGCTCGACATCCACACCAATCCCAGGAATCCGGTCATCGGCGATCGCGCGCTCGGCGAAGAGCCGGAGCTGGTGTCGAAGCTCGGCCGCGTGATCATCGAAGAGCTGCAGCGGGCCGGCGTCGCAGCGTGCGGCAAGCACTTTCCCGGGCACGGAGACACGGCAACCGACTCACACCTCGAGCTGCCCATCGTCGAACATGCGCCCGATCGGTTGCGCGCGATCGAGTTCGCGCCGTTCAAAGCCGCGATCGAGGCACGCGTCGCCTTCATCATGACGGCGCACGTGCTCGTCGTGTCGATCGACGATGAGCGGCCGGCGACGCTCTCGCCGAAAATCGTTCAGGGCCTGTTGCGGGACGAGCTCGGCTACGACGGCGTCATCGTCTCGGACGACCTGGAGATGAAAGCGATCGCGGATACGTACCCGCCCGGTGAGGCCGCCGTCCTGGCCATCGCGGCCGGCTGCGATGCGGTGCTGATGTGCGGAAGCGGGAAGGCGGCCGACGTCGAGCTGCAGGGGGCGGCGCTCGAAGCGCTGATTCATGCGGTCGAGGACGAGCGTCTGCCGCTCAAGCGTGTCGAGGCGGCGCTCGAGCGCAACCGTCTGGCGAAGGAGCGCTTTCTGCGCGAGTGGCGGCCGCCCACCGCGGCCCAGCTGCGGACGGTCATCGGATCGGAGCAGCATCGCGCCATCTCCGAGCAGATGGCGGAGTTCGCCTGATCGGGATGCTGAAGCCAAAGAGGCTGCGCCCTGGCGACAAGGTGGCGATCGTCTCGCCGGCCAGCGCGTTTCTGCGCGAAGAATTCGACAAAGGGGTGGCCGAGATTCAGCGGCTCGGGTTCGAGCCGGTGTTCGAAGAGACCGTATTCGCGCAGCACGGCGGATATCTCTCGGGCGAGGGCCGCGTGCGCGCCGCCGCATTTCTGAGTGCGTGGCGCGATCCGTCGGTGCGCGCGCTCATCGCCGTGCGCGGCGGCTATGGCAGCGTACACCTCCTTCCCTTTCTCGAAAAAGAGGATCTGCGCCAGACGCCGAAGGCCTTCATCGGCTACAGCGATCTGACAACCGTGCTCACGTATCTGACCGGGCGCTGCGGCATCGTGTCGTTTCACGGACCGATGCTCGATCGCCGGCTGAGCCGCGGCATCGACGCCTACGATCGCGACTCGTTTGTGGGAGCGCTGACGAGCGCGGAGCCGCTTGGGGAATTGGCCGCGCCGGCGCTGGAGACGTTCAACACGGGAGAAGCCGCCGGCCCGTTGACGGGCGGCACGCTCGCGCAGTTGGTTGCATCGCTCGGCACGCCGTACGCGTTCGATCCCCCAAAGGGGCACGTGCTGTTTCTCGAGGATGTCGCGGAGCGCCCGTTCCGCCTGGATCGCATGATCACGCAACTGCGGTTGGCCGGCGTGCTGGATCGCGCCGCGGCGATCGTGCTCGGCGACTTCGTCGATTGCGACGAGCCGGGTGGAGCGCTCGCCGCGAAGGCGGTGCTCGCGTCTCTGCTGAAAGACTTCAACGGGCCGGTCGTCCACGGGTTTCCGTCGGGGCATACGCGCGGACCGCTCGTCACCCTTCCGTTCGGCGTGCGCGCTCGCGTCGTGGCGAACGGCCACCCACGTGTGATTATCGAAGAGGCGGGCGTCGAGTGACGATTCATTTCATTGGCATATGCGGGACGGCCATGGCCACGCTGGCCGCGCTCCTGAAGCAGAAGGGGCACGACGTGCAGGGGTCGGACGAAAATGTCTATCCGCCCATGAGCACGTTCCTCGCCTCGGAGAAGATTCGCACGCTGAGCGGATACAGCGCCGACCACATCACCAGCAAGATCGGGCTGGTCGTCGTCGGCAATGCCATCTCGCGCGGCAATGTCGAGCTCGAGGCGGTGCTCGAACGAAAGATGCGGTACTGCTCGCTGCCCGAAGCGATACGCGAGCATTTCCTCTGGAGCTCGAGGTCGATTGTCATCGCCGGGACGCACGGCAAAACGACGACGACGTCGTTGACCGGATGGCTGCTCGTGCACGGCGGGCTCGATCCGAGCATTCTCGTCGGCGGCATCGCGCGCAATCTGGGAGAGGATGGCTCGAGCTACCGGCTGGGAAAAGGCAAGGACTTCGTCATCGAAGGGGACGAGTACGACAGCGCGTACTTCGACAAGACCGCGAAGTTCCTGAAGTATCTGCCGGAGATCGCGGTCGTCAACAACGTCGAATTCGATCACGCCGACATCTACGCCGACATTGATGCCGTCCGGCTGGCGTTTCGGCGTCTCGTGAATCTTGTGCCGCGCTCGGGCCTGCTCCTGCTTGGCGCCGACTCGCCCGATGCGCTGGCCTTGAAGAAGGCCGCCGTGAGCCCGGTCGAGACGTTCGGCCTGTCGGAGTCGTCCGATTGGCGCGCAACAGACGTGACGGTCTCGGCGGCGGGGCAGTCGTTCAACGTGCTCCATGGCGGGTCGCGCTATGCGACGCTGCAGATTCCGCTGTTCGGGCTGCACAACGTTCGCAACGCGATGGCCGCCGTCGCGGTCGCGCACGCGTTGTCCATGCCGGCTGCGACAATCGCCGAAGGGCTGCTGACGTTCGAGGGTGTGAAGCGCCGGCTCGAGATGTTCGGCGAGGCCGCGGGAGTGACCGTGTACGACGACTTCGCGCACCATCCGACGGCCATCGCGGAGACGCTCGCGGGGCTTCGCGCGGCCAATCCCCATCGGCGCATCTGGGCGATCTTCGAGCCGCGGTCCGCTTCGTCCAGCCGGCGGGTGTTTCAACAGGACTTCGCCCGCGCGTTCGGTCCGGCAGACGAAGTGATCATCGCCCCTGTGTTTCGCACCAGCCTGCCGGAGGACGAGCGCTTGTCAGCGCAGCAACTGGTCTCGGATCTCAAAGGCGCGGGCCAGCGCGCCAGAGCCGCCGCGTCGATCGACGAAATCGTCTCCGCCATTGTGAAAGAGCGGAAGGACGGCGACCTCGTCGTGTTCATGTCGAACGGCGGGTTTGGCGGCATTCATCAGAAAACCCTTCAGGCGCTCAGCGCATGAGCGCGTCTCGGATCGTGAGCGTTGGCGATTCGTGCGTCTCGCTGCAGTTCGCGGCGGTCATTGAGCCCATGGTGAACGCTCGGTGCATCGCGCTGGCGGCGGCACTCGAGACGCGCGCCCTTCGCGGGGTTCGTGATGTCGTCCCCTCGTACAACGCCGTGACCGTCCACTTCGATCCGCTGGCGATCGATCGCCTCCTGCTGAACGCCGAGATCGAGCGGCTCGCCGCTGCGACGTCTTCGGCCGCGGACGATGACGCGCGAACCGTCGAAATTCCGGTCGCCTATGGCGGAACAGCGGGACCCGATTTGTCAGCGGTCGCGGAATTCGCGAGGTGCTCCGAGGCCGAAGTGGTGCGGTTGCACACCGAAGTACGGTATCGCGTGTACATGCTCGGGTTTCTTCCCGGGTTCGCCTATATGGGATCGGTGCCGCGTCAGATTGCGATGCCGCGGCTCGACACGCCGCGGATGCGCGTGGCTGCGGGGTCGATCGGCATCGCAGGCGAGCAGACAGGCATCTACCCGTGCGACACGCCCGGCGGGTGGCGCATCATCGGCCGGACATCGTCGACGATGTTCGACGCGGCACGAGCGGAACCGGCGCTGTTGAAAGCCGGCGACTACGTGAAGTTCGTCGCCGCGTGAAGCATGCCTGCGCTGTCGATACTGCGTCCGGGCATGTTCACCACTGTGCAGGACACGGGCCGATGGGGCTTCCAGTCTCGCGGCGTGCCGGTAAGCGGCGCGTTGGATTGGTATTCGCATCGGCTCGCGAACGGGTTGCTGGGAAATGACCCGGCGATGGCGACGCTGGAAGTGACTGTGATGGGACCGCAGGTGCGATTCGACACGGATACCGCGTTCGCCGTGACCGGAGCGGAGTTCCGTCTAACGCTGAACGATGTGCCAGTCGAGATGAACCGCATGGTCGAGGCGGGGTCGGGTGCAATTTTACAATTCGGCGAGCGCCTGCGCGGCGCGCGCGCGTACGTCGCGGTGGCGGGCGGTATCGACGTCCCGCCAGTCCTCGGCAGCCGCTCCACGCACGTCCTTACAGGCATGGGCGG
>CAYHHH010000006.1:35741-79526 GCA_964356125.1 uncultured Bifidobacteriaceae bacterium
GCCGACGAGCACCTGTTCGCGCGTCTCGCCTCGCAGCGGTTTCAGATCTCACCCCAGTCCGACCGCATGGGATACCGCCTTGAAGGCACCAGCATTGCCGATGCGCCGACGGCCGGGGCCCCCAACGCGGCAGCCGCGTTGGGGTGGCATGGCGAGCTTATTTCCACGGCGGTGCCTACAGGTGCCATTCAGGTGCCGCCGACAGGGCAGCCCATCCTGCTGATGAACGATCGCGCGACGACGGGCGGATACGCGATTGCCGGCGTGGTGATTGCGGCCGACCTGCCGATGGCGGGCCAGCTGGCGCCAGGCGACTGGGTTGAGTTCGAGGCGTGTTCACTCGACACCGCGACCGCGGAGTTGCGTCGACGGGAGGCCGCGCTTGTCGGCGCGTAGCAGCGCGTTCCTCGAACAGATGGCCGCGCGATTCGGGGCCGATCGCATTCGCGCCGAGGAACCGCTCGCGCAGTACACCACGTTCAAGGTGGGCGGGCCTGCCGAATGGTTTGTCGAAGCGCGAAGCTCGGCGGAGATCGTCGACGCGCTGCGCGTGGCGCACGCGAACGACGTGCGGGTCACGCTGCTCGGCGGCGGATCCAACGTGCTGATCGGCGACCGCGGCGTCCGAGGGCTCGTGATGAGGCCGCGCGGCGGAGTGATTGAACACATCGACTCGGTTCGTGTGCGCGCGGACGCCGCGACGACGATCAACGGCCTGGTGCGATGGACGGTGCAGCGAGGCATCGCGGGGCTGGAAGCGTGGGCCGGCACGCCAGGCACTGTGGGCGGCGCGATCTTCGGCAACGCGCACTTCGGCGGCCGCTTGATTGGCGAGCTGGTAGAGTCGGTGCGGCTGGCCGGCCGCGACGGCAACGCGCGCGATCTTTCCCGCGACGAAATGGAATTCGGCTACGATCGAAGCCGCTTGCAGAAAACCGGTGAAGTGCTGTTGTCGGCCGTCTTCCACGTATCGAGCGGCGATCCGACGGCGCTTCGCGATATCGCGCGGCAATCGCTGGCGTACCGCAAGAAGACGCAGCCCCTCGACACGCCGAGCGCCGGCTGTATTTTTCGGAATCCTGAACGGGCAGAGGTGCCCGCGGATATTCCAGCCTCCGCCGGGGCGCTCGTCGATCGAGCGGGACTGAAGGGAACCGCGCGAGGCGATGCGCGCGTGTCGCCGACCCACGGCAATTTCATCGTCAACGAGGGACGCGCCACAGCCGCGGAGATTCGCGGCCTCATCGATGTGTGCCGCGCCCGCGTCAGCGAGCAATTCGGTGTGGCGTTGCAGGAGGAGATCGTCTACCTGGGAGACTTTTGATGTCGAGTCTGTTGATTGAAGGCGGCCGAGCCATCTCTGGCACGATCGAGGTCGAAGGCAACAAGAACGCCGCGCTGCCTTTGCTGGCGGCGTGCCTGTTGACGACGGAAGAGTGCGTTCTCACGAACATGCCCCGCATCGGCGACGTCGGCGTGATGGCGAACTTGCTGGAGGAGATCGGCGCCGAAGTGCACGGACTGGGCACGACGACCGTCCGCGTACGGTGCAAGAACATCAAGACGTCCGAGCCGTCGAGCGAGCTTGTCGGCAAGCTGCGTGGGTCGGTCCTTCTGCTCGGTCCGTTGCTGGCAAGAACGGGCCGCGCGGTGCTCGGCATGCCCGGCGGGGACTTTCCGGCGAGGCGGACGATCGGCACCCACATCGATGCGCTCGTGAATCTTGGTGCGACGGCCCTGCCGTCGACCGGACATGCGCTCGAGGCGCCGAACGGACTGCACGCCGCGTCGATGTATCTCGACGAAGCGTCGGTCACTGGAACGGAAACGGCGCTCCTTGCCGCCGCGATGATCGAGGGCGAGACGGTGATCCGTCACGCAGCAACTGAGCCGCACGTCGTCGAGGTGTGCGAGTTCCTCCAGGCCATGGGAGTCGGCATCACCGGCGCCGGATCGTCGACGATTCGCGTTGAAGGGACCAGGAAGCCGCGCGGCGTCACCCACAAGCTCAACGGCGACTACATCGAAGCGGGAAGCTGGGCGGTCGTGGCGGCAGTGACCGGAGGCGAAATCGAAGTGCGCGGCGCCCGGGCTGAAGATGTCGAGGGCATCGCGTTCGTCCTGAAGCGCATGAAAGTTGCGTGTACGTTCGAAGATGGTCTGATGACGATTCAGAAGTCGCGGCCCGTTGCGGCGGGGAAAATCACCACCGGATTGTGGCCGAGCTTTCCAAGCGATTTCGTCAGCCTCGTCACGGTGCTGGCCACGCAGGCCGACGGCCGCACGCTGATTCACGACTGGATGTACGAGCTGCGTTTGTTCGCGCTCGAGCAGCTCAGCGGCATGCGCGCCGATCTCTTCCTGTGCGACCCGCACCGAATCATCGTGACAGGACCGTGCAAACTGAGAGGCC
Source organism: uncultured Bifidobacteriaceae bacterium (assembly GCA_964356125.1). Classification (GTDB taxonomy): domain Bacteria; phylum Acidobacteriota; class Vicinamibacteria; order Vicinamibacterales; family JAMQPK01; genus JAMQPK01. Next base: position 38,155 of record CAYHHH010000006.1, read on the forward strand.
GCAAGCTCGATAGCCGAGATTTGCGTTCGGGAATGGCGCTGATCGCTGCAGGCCTTGCCGCCGAAGGGCAGAGCCGCCTCAGCCCGCTCGAAACCGTCGAGCGCGGTTACGGGCAACTGGTTGCACGGCTCAAGATGCTGGGCGCGCAGGTGGAGCAGGTCGAGCAAAGAATGTCGACACTTCAGGTTTGACGACCTTGCCCATGGCGTTTCTGGGCAGCTGAGCGACACAGGCGAGCTCTCTCGGAATCTTGTACGGCGCCAGGCGCGCCCGTGCCCACTCCTTCAGCTCATCGAGCTCGAGCGTGATGCCCGGGCGCAGCTCGGCGGCGCAGCACACGCGCTGACCCCATTCGACATCCTCGACGCCGACGACGACGCATTCCGCAATCGCGGGATGCGTGCGCAGCACCTCTTCAATCTCGAGCGCGGAGATCTTGTGGCCGCCGCTCTTCAGGATGTCGACGCTCGATCGCCCAAGCAGGCGGTACGCGCCGTCTTCGATCACGGCCGCATCGCCGGTGCGAAACCATCCGCCGGTGAACGCATCACGCGTGCTGTCGGGCTGCCGCCAGTATTCCGAGAACACGCCGGCACCCTTGAGCTGCAGCTCGCCATCCACGAGACGGACGGACACGCCTGGCAACGGTTGGCCGACAAATCCCGGACGCCGCTCTCCGTGCAGCGGGTTCGAAAGGGCCATCCCGACTTCGGTCATGCCGTAACGCTCGAGGAGGACGTGGCCGCTGATCTCCTTCCATCGATCGAGTGTCGTGCGCGGAAGAGCAGCGGAGCCGCTCATCATCAACCGCAGCGTCTGACATCCACGCGAGCGCTCCTGCTGCACACCTGGTCCGGCCGCTTCCCACGATCGAATCAGTCGATGGTAAATGGTGGGGACCGCGCTGAATACCGTCAGCTCGCCGGAGTTGATGCGATCCCACGTTGTGTCGCTGTCGAACCTCGGGAGCATTTCCAGCGTTGCACCGCTCCAGAGCGCGCAGCAGACGATGTTGAGGATGCCGTGGACGTGATGAAGTGGCAGAACGAGCAGTGTGCGATCGGCGGCCGTCCATTCCCACGCGGCGATGAGGGCTTCGATTTGCGCTGTGAGGTTGGCGTGCGTGGTGACAACGCCCTTCGGGCGGCCTGTCGTGCCGCTGGTGTACACGACCATTGCGCGCCTGGCTAGGTGCGTTGGGTGCGCTGGGTGCGTTGGGTGCGTTGGGTGCGCTGTCGTAGTGCCGACCTTCAGGTCGGCCGACGCGATGAACTTCGCGGCTGCCGCGCTCGCTAGTGGTTCGATGACGGACGCGTTCTCCGCATCCGCGATCACGATCGTCGCTTCAGAATCGCGCAGGAGATACTCCAGCTCCGACGGCGGGTGCGATATCGGTAACGGCACTGCGATGCCGCCGGCGCGCCAGATGCCCCATTGGACGGCCACGTACTCGAATCCCGGCGTCACAAGGAACGCGACGCGCGCTTCGTTCAGGTTGTCGCGGCCCTCGAGCAGCCGGGCAGCCGCGTGTCCAGAGGCGCGATCGAGCTGGTCGTAGGTGTACGCGCCCGTGCGGTCGACGATGGCCACACCCGTGCTGTGAGCGCAGGCACGCGCCACGATCGGGGGCAGAACCGGGAACATGGCTAACGGGAAGGTGGCGCCTGCCCGCGGCTGGGCTGCGTCTGGGGCGGTGGTGCCGGTGGCATCAACGGCCGCGCCGGTTCGTTGAAACCGCCGGGCTGCGGCTGGACAGGATCAGGCTGAATATCGGGACGGTCGGGATCCTCCTCAGGCAACGTAAGTTCGATGCCGCCAGCGGGCGCGCCGCCGAAGCGGCCGCCGCCCACACCGGCACCGGCCGCTCCGGGATTGCGCCCCATCTGAAACGCGCGCAGGTCGTCCTCGGTCAACTCGAGCACGCGAATGATGTGAGGCGTCAGCATGAGGATGATATCTGTCTGCGTGCGTTCATCAGAGGAGTGCCCGAATATGCGCCCGACACCTGGGAGATCGCTCAAGCCGGGAATCCCTTTTCGAATCTGGCGTTCGTCGTCTCGTATCAAGCCTGCAAGCAGATTCGTCTCGCCATCCTTCAAACGGATTTGTGTCTTGAGCTCGCGGTTCCCGAAGGTGGGAATCCCGGCGAAGCCAGTGCCCGAGAGACTGGTGACCGAAATCGCCAGCTGCAGCGTGACGTCGTTGTCAAAATGGGTTCGAGGCGTGATGTCGATGTTCACGCCAATGTTTCGATAGTTGTAGGACGTGATGGGCTGCTGCGCAACGCCGCCTGTGGCAATCGGTGAGAACGTCGTAACGGGAATTGGCACCTCTTCACCGAAGCGCGCCTGCGCCGCGGAGCCCACGACAGTGCGAATTTGAGGATTCGCAAGCACCCGGGTATTCGAGTCGTTCTTCAAGAGGCGGTAATACAAGCCGGGCAACTGGGTCAGCAGAATCTGGGACTTGTCCAGGTTCGGCAGATCGCGCAGCGTGAACCCGGGCCTGTTGACGTCCGCAACCCCGTTGATGCCGGACGAGCTGGGCGAGGCAAACTGCAATCCGTACTCAGCGAAGCGCGTGCGGTTCACCTCGAGCAGCTCGACGTCGATGAGCACTTCCGGGCGCGCCTTGTCGATCATGCTGATGAGGCGGCCGGCGGCTTCGATGCGCTCGGACGTGTCGGTGATGGTCAGCGCGTTCGCCCCTGGTATGAACCCGATTCTCCGCGCGTCGATGACGATGCGCAGCAGATCCATCGCTTCTTTCGGATCGGCGTTGCTGAGATAAAACGTGCGGACGACGTCTTCCTCGTACTCGCGCCGCTTGGCGGGCGTGTCGGGGATGATCGTCACGGTCCGCGGCCCCGTCATGCGATAAAAATTCTGCGTGCTCGAGGTGATCGACTGCAGGGCTTCGGCGAACGTCTGTTGACTGCGCGCCTGGAACGAAATCGACTGAGGGCGAAACGCCGGATCGAACAGCACGTTCACGTTCGCGAACGTCGCCAGGGCGCGGATGATCACATCGTTGTTCGCGCTGCGGAAATTGAGCCCCTCGGGCAAGGGGTCGGCCGGCACCGAAAGGCCAGGCATGCGCTGGTCCTTCATGCGGTCCACCAGCGCCTCGAGCTCCGTCTTGCCGTCTCGACTGATCACGACCTGCGTGCGCAGCTGATTCTGCGCTTGTTGGAGCTCTTCGGCGATGACCCTGTTGTCGGGATTCAGTTCAGCGGCCAGCTTGTACTCGGCGACAGCCTCGTCGAGCCTGCGGTTCGCGACATTGCGGCGCGCCCGCGTGAAATGCTCCTGCGACGCGCGCAGCTTCGCACGCTGCAATCCGGTTCGCGCATTCACGCTGTCCGGATCGCGTTGAAGCGCGCGCGTGTATTCGACGACCGCGAGGTCATAGTCCTGCCGTTCCTCGGCCCGCCGCGCGTCGCGCAGCGCCGCGCTGGTGATGCAGGCGGAAAGCGTGAGGACGATCGTGACTGCTGCGAACCAGCGTGCCGGCGCGAATCGGCTCAACACGCTATCGGCCTCCGTCGGTGACGACGTCGACGTTGCGGGGCATCTTGAACACGAACTGATTATCGGCAATGCGCACGTTTTCCTTGAGATTCGAGAACGTAAAGGCGGACCGGCCGCCCTGTGCATCGACGGTGATCAGCATGCGAAGCATCAATGTGTTCGGATCCACGACAAGCGTCAGCGATTCGTATTCCGGCTCGCGGCGCTTGGGGATCAGCTTCAACGCGAGCGACCCCGCCGGCGCTTCTGCGACCGTGTCAAAAGCCGCGGTGAAATCGCGCGTGAGATCTCCCTTGCCGGTCAGGAACAGGGCGGGGGTCGGGGCATGTTCGTCACGAGGCATCGTGCCGACGATCACCTGCTTATCCTGCGGGATGTACGAGTAGATCTTGTGGCCGTCCGACACGAACAGTTTCTTCTCGGGAGCGGTGTACTCCCAGCGCATTCTTCCGGGTTTCTTGACGAGCAGCGTGCCCCGCTCGGTGGCCTGCTGTTTCAGCACGCCGCCGCGATAGCTATGGACGAAATCGGCTGAAAAGTCGGTGACCTTGTCGTACTTGCGCTGCAGGTCGCGCGCAACGGTATCCGCGGTGGGCGATTGCGCGCCGGTCGAGACTGTCAGGAGAACGGCGAGGGCAAGGGCGAGCAGCCGTGGGCTCACAGTGGATCAACGATAACACGCTCTAATACAAATACTTCCGGATGGGTGCGAACAGGCCGGATTCGTAGATCGGGCCGCTACTGCCGGGTCCCAGCGCAATAAAGCTGATGCCTCGCTCCAGGGTGAGCATGTGGCGGCGATTCACGATGACGTGGCCGAATCCTGCGCGGCGAATGGTGTCTGTGGGCAGCCAGGATTCCATCCTCACGTCGATGTCGAACGGGTCCAACCAGGCGCCAACGCGATACGGACGATCCTGCGATTCGATCAGCACCGGGCGCCCGCCAACTCTGCCGACCATCACGGTGTAGTGGCGCGGGTCCGGCGGCGTCACCTCTGGCGCGAGCCATTCCCACGCTCGGGCGAGCCCGGCGGTGTTGAGCGAGAACTCCCGGTCGGATCGCAGGACCGCGATGACATAGGGCGTTCCCTGTCGAACAGATGTGACGCGATCGCTGAATTCAACGACGGGGGCCTTGACGTCGGACTGCACTAGTTCAGCCGTCTTCTGTGTAGCAATCACGCTTCGGCCGATTTCCACGTTGGCCTGCAGGAATGTATTGAACCGGGCGACGCGATCGCCTTCCTGGAGCCACTCGAGCTCTTCGGTGTAAAACCACGGGATCCCGGGCCTCCGCTCGCGCATGAAGTACTCGAAGGCGTTCTGCACCTGCCAGTTCGTGTCCACGCCGTACACGGCGCTCGGATCTTTCGTGAATTCGTCCAGTAGCTGCTCGGCGCGTCTGTCCCGGCTCCGATCGACCGCCGGCAACGTGTCGTATCCCCGCCACGCGGGATACAACAGCAGCAAGACGCTCGCGGCCGCACCGAGCGTGCGATTCGACACTCGGGACGCGAGGCTGCCTGCAGCCGCAATCCCCGCACCCGCGCACAGCGCGACGCTGTAGTGGGATGGGAGAAAGAAGATGTAGGCGTCGCCGACGTTGTACGTCCACGCGAACGTCAGATTCGCCGCGTAGAACAGCAGAAGAAACACGGCGCGTTTCGGCCAGTACCACAGCACATAGCCGAAGCCGATGGCGGCGAACACGACGCCTGGGACGCCAATCTGCTGCCGGAGATCGAACCAGTACATCGCCGGGCGGAATTGAAGCCCGGTCTCCGACACCGTATTGACGAGCGTCTCGCGCCAGTCCTCCTTGGTGACGTCGAACCAGAATGTCGCCAGCGCTTCGGCAAGGGTCGCCGGGGGCTCGAGCTCCGCCCAGAGCCCCCGGAGATTCCATGCGTATTGCAGGGCCCCGAGTGCGGCGATGCCGACGGCCATCATCAGCATCCGGGGACGAAGCGGATCGGCCGCACCGGGGCGCCGGTGCAGCAGGAGAAAAACCGTAAAGGCCGGGATCACGAGCGCCATGCTCAGGTGGTTGCCGAATCCGATCGCAAAGACGGCGTAGAACAGCGCCAGCCGCCCCCTCGTCGGGCGATCGGCCCACGCCATGACCGCGAGCCCCGCCGCGCTCACCATCATCAGGTGAAGGGTGTAAACCTCGGCCGTGACGGACTGGCTCCAAAAAGTGTAGGAAAAGGCGAGAAACAGCCCCGCGCCGATGCCCGCGACCAGGGACTCGGTGAGTCGGGCGGTCAGCCAGGACGCGAGGCCCACGGCAATCGCGCCGTACACGGCCGATGCCAGGTTCATGGCGCGCGCCGGCTCGCCCGGATGGAGCCAGACGAAGAGATGTCCGAGGCCGAAATAGAGGGGATAGGCCTGGCGCGGGTTCAACGTCAGCGACCCGGCAATCGTCTGAAACGACGCGCTATCGCCGAGGTCGAGGCCGGGGAGAAGCGTGCGGTAGTAGCACAGGAACGCCACCACCGCGAGGCACGCGGCGACTAGCCCTTGCTGAGGGATCCGGGTTCGGGCGGGGCCGAGCGTGGCGCTTCCTTCGTTTCGATGGGAAAGTTGGCGGCGAGCCATTCGGGAACCCCGCCTTTGAGGACGCTGACCTTCATGCCCTTCCGCAGCAGCTCGCCCGCGACGCGCGTGCTGACCAGCTCGTTGGGGTCCGAGTCGTAGGCGACCACATCGCCGCCCGCCGGAATGGCGACCGAATCGATGGCGTATGGGGGCACCCGTATCGCGCCCGGCAGCTTGACCGTGCTGTGTTCGTAGGCGTATTTCAGGCGAACGTCCAGAATCGTGGGCGTGTCGCCCCGGTCCATACGTTCTTTGAGTTGTTCTTTGGTGATGCGTTCGACGGGCACGGCGCTATTCTCGCCGTGCGTGGAGTGGCCGTCAAGGTGCGTGGTGGTGCCACCTGGTGGCACAGCCCTTTAGGGCTGTCTATGCGGAGCGCTGTTGCGGGGCAATGTCGCGGCCGACGAAGGGCAGCGCGCGCGCCCCTCTGGTCGCCTGCTGGCGTACGGCCGGCGCCGCCACGGTTACCAGCGCAGGCTGCTCGTTGTGCACCGACCAGCCGTTCGACCGCTTTCCGCAGTGGATGCAGCGAAGGAAGATGGAGCCAGACGCACAGGTGACCCCGAAGTCATGACGTCCCGACAGATAGCAGTTCAACCAGTTCCACATGAGTGACCTCTACTTTGCAATACGCAACCTCCTTTAACGCAAGGAGAGTACCGCCGGCGCGCACACGGGCTCGCGATCACTCAGTTGACAAATTCCCGAATAAATTGCACAGAGTGCCCATCCAATAGTGCTCGCGCATATCAGCCCCTTCTTATGGCTTGTGCCCAAATATGGCACTCGGGATTACGTGTTTCGTACTGCAGTTGTGGGAACGGGCCCCCCATATGGGTCGAGCCCGGTTCGACCGAAACATACGGTGAACCTATGGCACGCGAAGTCAGCATCGGCTCCCGGAAGTTCTGGATTGTGTCGGAACCTCACGACAAGGGGTGGAAGGCACAGGTGCTCGAGGTGCTCGACGAGCACGGGGGCACCCACGACATCGGCATCGAAACGACCGGCGAAACCAGAAGCATGGCCGACGATCGGGCCATCGGCCAGCTCCAGCACCGCCTCAGAGATCAGTCCTTCTAGCTGTTACAACCATTTGGCCTTCTTGAACTGCACGTAGAGGGTCAGACACAGGCCGACGATCAGCGCCAGCGTCAGGGGATATCCCATCCTCCACTCCAGCTCCGGCATGTACTCGAAGTTCATCCCGTAGATGCCCGCGATGGCCGTGGGGACCGCGAAAATCGCGGCCCACGCGGCCAGCCTGCGGGTGTCTTCGTTCTGCGATACCGAGATCAGCGAGAGGTGCGCTTCGAGCGCGGTTCCCAGCAGGTCGCGCACCCCATCGATCATGTCGTTGATGCGCAGCGTGTGATCGTACACGTCTCGGAAATACGGACGCGCAGTCGTCGGGATGAGATCCTCGTCATCCAGGCGGATGAGGCGCGCAGCCAGCTCGATGACCGGCGCCACGACGCGCTTCAGAGAAATCAGATCGCGCTTCAGCTTGTAAATCTGCGTCGTCGTTCGGCGACTGAAGGGCTGCGTGAATACGCGCTGTTCGAGCGATTCGAGCTCTTCGCCCAGCGCATCGACGATCGGGAAGTACTGGTCGACGATGAAGTCCATGATGGTGTAGAGCACGAATGCGGGACCCTGCTTGAGCAGGTCGGGCGTCGACTCGGCGCGCGTACGGACCTGCGAGAACGACGTCGCGTATCCGTGCCGGACGGTCACGATGAAATTACGGCCGAGGAACATATGCACCTCTCCGTATCGCACGTCGCACGGCTTGTTGGGTTCGGGATCTTCGATTTGCGACGTGCGCATGACAACGAACAGTGAATTGTCGTAGCGCTCGACCTTCGGCCGCTGGTGTGCGGAGAGGGCGTCTTCGATGGCGAGATCGTGCAGGCCGAATTCCTCCTGGATCTTCCGGAGGAGCGGCTCGGTCGGTTCGTAGAGGCCAATCCACACGAACGTATCGGGACGCTCGACCACGTCGCTGATGTCGTCGAGCGCGACCTCTCCCATCTTGCGTCCGCCAGAGTAGGCGACGCTCGCGATGATGCTGGCGGGATCCAGAGCCGTCGTAGCCATGTGAGTCATTGTAGTAGCATGCGGCCATGCGCCAGATCACTCTTGCCGCCGCCCTCACCTGTGTCGCGTCGCTCGGGCTGCGCGCGCAAGCGCCGCGCCCCGTTCCGCCGACCGGGTCGAAGGCGCCGCAGTACGGCTACACCGTCGTGCGCAGCTATCCGCACGATCCCAAGGCGTACACGCAGGGCCTCGAGTACTTCGACGGCTTTCTCTACGAAGGCACCGGCCTGAAGGGAAGCTCGGCCGTGCGGAAGGTCGAGATCGAGACGGGGAAGGTCGTGCAGGACACCAGGCTGCACCCTCAGTACTTCGGCGAGGGGATTACGATCGCGCAAGGCAAAGTCTTTCAGCTCACCTGGCAGGACAAAACCGGGTTCGTCTACGACGCGAAGACGCTGAAGTTCATCAGAAACTTCAGCTACTTCGGCGAGGGATGGGGGCTCACGCACGAGCCGGCCGGTCTCATCCTGAGCGATGGCACCAGCACCCTGCGGTTTCTCGAGCCGACGCGATTCCGGGAGACACGGCGCGTCAAGGTGATGGACGCGGGCGTGCCGATCGAGCGCCTCAACGAGCTCGAAATGATGCGGGGGGAAATCTGGGCCAACGTCTGGCAGACCGACTACATCGTCCGGATTTCGCCGAAAGAGGGGCGCGTGCTCGGATGGATCAACCTCAAGGGGCTGCTCGGCGCGCCGATAGCAAAGCTGAGCTCGGAAGCTGTACTCAACGGCATTGCGTTCGACGCCCAGAAGAACCGGATCTTCGTGACCGGGAAACTCTGGCCCCGCGTGTTCGAGATTACGGTCAAATAGCTATTTCGGTATCGCCTTGCGCATGGCTCCGGGCAACTTTGGAATCATCGGCGCGATCGCACCCAGCGACGCGAGATCGACGCGCCCGACGATGTTGACGACGGTCAACTGCCTCGCCTGCGCGGCGATGACCACGAGCCCGCCGGACACGTCCCGGTCTCTGAAGAAATAGATCTCGGTCAGCTCCTGCTTTCCGCGGACGCCCACCACGCGCGACCAGCCGGATCCCGAGACCTGTTTTCGGATCAGCTCGATATCGTTCTCGGTGTACGCGCCGGGCACATCGAACTGGAAGCTCTTGACGTAGATGCCGCGTAATCGTTCGTGGGTTCATATCGGGTCATCTCCTCCACCTTGGCCTGTGCCGCCGCGACGGTCTCGCTCGCGACCTGGAGTGCGAGCACGACGTCGCTCACGGTCCGTTCGGTCGCCGCCTGTGCCGCGCGCGCCTGCCGCAGCTGTTGTTGCTGCACGTAATACGTCGCACCGGCCGCGACCATCAGCGATGCGGCAATCGGCAGGAAGGCGTGCGTCCAGGTGCGCGTTGGCGCCGTGATACGGGCTGTCTCGCCCCTGGCGATCTTCGCGAGCACCCTGTCGTCGAACCCGCGCGGCAGATCGCCGAGCAGCGGATCGTTGAAGCGCGGCGCCACGGCCGGCTCATGCGCCTCGTCGATCGGCAGCTCGCGGCGGCGCTGCGCGCTCCTGACCGAGTCGATGCAGCGGTTGCTCGTCACGCGGCGCAGCCAGAACACCAGATGCCTCGCCGATTCCACGCGCGGCAGATTCTGATGCAGGGCGAGGAACACGTCCTGGGCGAGCTCTTCGGCCTGCGCCCGGATGTGCAGAAAGTGATACGCCAGCCCGAATACCATCGCCTGGTGCTCCCGTACGAGCGCGGCGAAGGCGCTTTCGCTGCCGGTGCGCGCCTGCGCCAGAAGCTCATCCCCGGAAGGGGCGGAGGCATGCGGCGAGGCAGCGGCCGTCAGCATGTGTATCTACTAATACGTAGATTCGCTGCCAGGGGGTGCAGCGGGGGCGATTCTAGGAGTAATTGCCCCGGGCCGCCTATCGGCCTGCCGGTTTCACTGTGCTAAAATCCAGGTTTGCGCCGGTAATGATCGGCGCAAACAGGGTAGGGCGGCTAGCTCAGCTGGGAGAGCGCTGCGTTCGCAATGCAGAGGTCAGGGGTTCGATCCCCCTGCCGTCCACCAGACTTCGCTCGCGTTTCACGCGAGCTACGTCCATGCAGGCCACCCCTTAATCCCCATGCCACCAATCAGGCGCATCGGCGTGCTCACCGGCGGCGGAGACGCTCCGGGGCTGAACGCGGTGATCCGCGCGGTCGTGAAGTCTGCCTGCAATCGCGGTGTCGAAGTGCTCGGCATCGAGGACAGCTTCGACGGACTCATCGAGCCCGGGCGCGCGCGGGTGCTCCTGCCGAAGGACGTCACCGGCATTCTGCGCCTCGGCGGCACGATTCTGGGCACGACCAATCGCGGCAATCCGTTCGCGTACCCCGTGTCCACGAGTGCCGGCGAAGTCGACTACTCGGCGCGCGTCGTCGAGAACTTTCACAAGTTCGGCCTCGACGCGCTCGTCGTGATCGGCGGCGACGGCACGCTGGCCATCGCGCACGAGCTCTCGAACAAAGGCATTCCCATCGTCGGCGTGCCGAAGACCATCGACAACGACATCGTCGGCACCGTCAGCTGTTTCGGCTTCGATACCGCGGTGAACTTCGCGACCGACGCCATCGATCGACTCCACAGCACCGCGGAAGCGCACCATCGCATCATGGTCGTCGAAGTGATGGGGCGGTATGCCGGATGGATCGCGCTGTATGCCGGTGTCGCCGGCGGCGCGGATGTGATTCTGATTCCCGAGATTCCGTTCGATCTGAATATCGTCGCGGCGCGGCTGCGTGAGCGTGAACAATTCGGCGCGCGATTCAGCATCGTGGTGGTCGCCGAGGGCGCCGCGCCGATCGGCGGCAAGGTGTCCATCATCGCCGAAGGGGATGCGGCGACGGCGGAGCGGCTGGGGGGCCTCAGCGCGGTGTGCGCGCACCAGCTCGAGACGCTCACGGGCAGGGAATCACGCTATGTGGTACTGGGTCATCTGCAGCGCGGCGGCACCCCGACGAGCCACGATCGCCAGCTCGCCACGCGCTTCGGCGGCAAGGCCGTTGAGTGCGTCATGAAAGGGGAATTCGACGTCATGGTGGCCTCGCAGCCGCCGGAGATCGTCACCGTGCCGCTCGAAATGGTGGGCGGAAAACAAAAGCGCGTGCCGCCGGACTTCGATCTCATCCGGACAGCACGCGCGGTAGGGATTACCTTCGGCGATCGCGGGTCCGCCTAAAGGCGGACACTGCTGTTTCGCTGGGGTGTATCCCTCAAAGTGCAAGACTAGTGCCCGAGCAACTCCGCGTCTTTTTTCTTCTGCGCGTCGTCGATCAGCTTGACGTGGTGATCGGTGATTTTCTGAACTTCGTCGAGACCCTTCCGCTCGTCGTCTTCGGAGATCATCGAGTCTTTCAGCAGTTTCTTCAGGCGATCGTTCGCATCGCGGCGCACTCCCCGGACGGTATTACGCCCCTCTTCGGCGAGCTTGTGCACGTGCCGTGAGAGCTCTTTCCGCCGCTCTTCGGTCAGGGAGGGAATCGGCACGCGAATCACTTTCCCGTCGTTGGCGGGGTTCAACCCGAGATCGGAGATGCGGATCGCCCGCTCGACACCGGCCAGCAGCGACGGATCGAACGGCTGCACGACGATGAGGGTGGGCTCCGGGACGGACAGGCCCGCGACCTGGTTCAGCGGCACCTTTGTGCCGTAGGCCTCGACGTGGACGTGGTCGAGAAGGGCCGTCGACGCCCGCCCAGTCCGCACACCGGCGAGATCGTGTTTGACGCGCTCGAGCCCGACGTCCATGCGCTTGTTGACTTCGGCAAATAATCCTTTGAGATCGTTCACATCCATATGCGTCTCCACTGCCGGGTCTTAAGAGCAAGACCCGGCCTACGTACGTAGGGCGGGTCTTGCTCTTAAGACCCGCCAACCATTATGCAGTCACAAGAGAGCCGATTTGCTCACCCATGACGGTGCGGCGCAGGTTTCCCGGCGTCCTGAGGTTGAAGATGATGATCGGCAGGCGGTTGTCCATGCACAACGTAATGGCCGTGGAATCCATGACCCGCAATCCCTTGTCGATGACCTGCAGGTAGGAAATCCTGTCGAATTTCGTGGCGGTCTTATCGATCATGGGATCGGCGGTGTAGATGCCGTCGACCTTCGTCCCCTTGAGGATGACGTCGGCCTTCATCTCCATGGCGCGAAGGGCCGCGGCGGTGTCGGTCGTGAAGTAGGGATTGCCCGTGCCGGCCGCGAAGATGACGACGCGGCCTTTTTCGAGGTGGCGAATGGCCCGCCGGCGGATGAAGGGCTCGGCGACCGCGCGCATCTCGATGGCGGTGACCACGCGCGTCAGGATGCCGTGCTGCTCGAGCGCGTCCTGCATGGCGAGTCCGTTGATGACGGTGGCGAGCATCCCCATGTAGTCGCCGGTCGCGCGATCCATCCCTTTCGCGCTGGCCGCCACGCCCCGAAAAATGTTGCCGCCGCCGATGACGATCCCCACCTGTACGCCGAGGGCTTGAATTTCAGCGATGTCCGCGGCGATGCGGGAGGTGACGTTCGGATCGATCCCGAATTGCTGCTCGCCCATCAGCGCTTCGCCGGACAACTTGAGGAGGATGCGCTTGTAGGCGGGGGGCTGAGGCATGTCGAAAGGAAATTATAGTCTAAGAGTCGGGGAGTCGACTCCAAGACTCCGCCGACTCTGTCGGACTCTTCTCGACTCTTACTCGGCCGTTTCGCCGATTTTGAACCGTGCGAAGCGCGAGACCGTGATGTTCTCGCCCATCTTCGCGGTGGCCTCGGCGATGAGCTGCGAGACTTTCACGCCGGGGTCGCGAATCGATTTCTGGTCGACGAGCACGACCTGCTCGTAGTACGAGTCGAGCTTGCCTTCGACGACCTTTTCGATGATCTCCGGCTTCTTGCCCGACTGCGCCATCTGGGCGCGATAGATCTCTTTTTCCTTGTCGAGGACATCCTGCGGCACTTCGTCCCGGCGCACGAACTTCGGGTCGGCCGCGGCGATGTGCATCGCGATCTCCTTGACGAGGGCGGCGAACTGATCGGTGCGCGCCACGAAGTCCGATTCGCAGTTCACCTCGACGAGGACGCCAATCTTGCCGCCCATGTGGAGGTAGCTGCCGATCGAGCCCTGGCTGGTCGTGCGCCCGGCTTTTTTCGCGGCTGAGGCCAGCCCGCGCTTGCGCAGCAGCGTCACGGCCGCGTCGAGGTCACCATTCGCTTCGGTCAGCGCGGCCTTGCACTCCATGAAGCCGACGCCCGTCATGTCGCGAAGCGTCTTTACGAGCTCTGCAGAAATTGCCATTTCATCTCCAGGTACAAAAAAAGCGCCGGTCGGCTATCGACCGGCGGGATGGTTCCTGGTTCCGGTTCCGGGTTCGAACGAGGAACTGGAACCCGGAACGTGGAACCTGTTTAAACGCCGGCGGGGGACGTCGCGGGCTCGGGAGCCCGGCGAGGGGCGCGCGCGCCGCGCTTGTCGTCGGCCTCGTCCTTTTCGGCGGTCGCTTCGGCCTGCGCCGATTCGCGCACGCCGCGGCCCGAGATGACCGCGTCGGCGATCTTCGAGGCGAAGAGCCGGATCGCGCGGAGCGCGTCGTCGTTGCCCGGGATGCGGAAGTCCACTTCGTCGGGGTCGCAGTTGGTGTCGATGATGCCGATGATCGGAATCTTCAGCTTGCGCGCTTCGTCGACCGCAATCTTCTCCTTGCGGGTATCGACGATGAAGACGGCGTCGGGCAGGCGCGACATGCCGCGGATGCCCTCGAGATTCTTCTCGAGCTTGCGGCGCTCTTTCTCGAGCCGCGCGACTTCCTTCTTCGACAGCGTGTCGTAGCGGCCGTCGGTGATCATCGATTCGAGGTCGCGGAGCCGTGCCAGGCTGCGCTGGATGGTGTTGAAGTTGGTGAGCAGCCCGCCGAGCCAGCGCTGATTCACGTGGTACATGCCGCAGCGAGCGGCCTCTTCGGCAATCACGTCCTGCGCCTGCCGCTTCGTGCCGACGAAGAGCAGCGTTTTGCCCTCTGCGGCCAGGTTCATGACGAAATCTTCAGCTTCCTTGAACAGCTTGACCGTCTTGCCGAGGTCAAGGATGTAGATGCCGTTGCGTTCGCCGAAAATGTACTCCTTCATCTTCGGGTTCCAGCGTTTCGTCTGGTGCCCGAAGTGCACTCCCGCTTCCAAAAGATCTTTCATTGCGACCGCCAAAAAGTAGCCTCCCTTATCGCTTACTGAACTGGAACCGTTTGCGCGCGCCGGCCATACCGTACTTCTTGCGCTCTTTCGCGCGGGCGTCTCTCGTGAGCAATCCACCCTTTTTCAGGGCCTTCCGCAGCTCGGCGTTGTACAGCACAAGCGCGCGCGCGATGCCGAGGCGCACAGCCCCAGCCTGTCCGTTGATGCCGCCGCCCGCAACGGTGCACACCACGTCGAACTGTTCGACAGTCTGGGTGAGTACCAACGGCGTCTTAATCGTGGTTCGCAGTGCTTCGGTGGGGAAGAACGCTTCGAACTCGCGGTGATTGACGGTAACCGCGCCTGTGCCGGGCCTCAGGAAGACTCGAGCGGACGACGTCTTCCGGCGGCCGGTTGCGTAAAATTCTGTGACTGACAACTTATGCGACCTCGCGTGACGATGGCTTCTGCGCCATGTGTGGATGATCCGGGCCTGCGTAGACTTTCAGCTTGCGGTACATCGCCGCGCCGAGCGTCGTCTTGGGCAGCATGCCGTGCACGGCTTCTTCGACGATACGTCCCGGCTTCGCTTTGCGGACGATCGTGGCGCGCTCTTCGCGCAGCCCGCCTTCGTATCCGCTGTGGCGGCGATAGAGTTTCTGCTCTTCCTTGCGCCCGGTCAGCTTCACCTTGGCCGCGTTGACAATAACGACATGGTCGCCGGTGTCGATAAACGGGGTATAGGTGGCCTTGTGCTTGCCCTGGAGCAGCCTGGCTGCCAGGGTCGCGACGCGGCCGAGCACCTGCCCGTCGGCGTCAATGACGTGCCAACGGCTGTCGATCGTTTTCGGGGTTGCTACATACGTCCGCATCAAACGTGGGTCCTTCAATTTTAATCCAGGGGGCCCTGCCCCCTGGAGGCGGCTTCCTGATTCACTCTGGGAAAAACGGGCACGACCGTAAACCCAAATATTACCGGCTGTTGTCGTCACTGTCAAGTGAGCGACCTCCACGAATTGCACACCTCAATTCACCGCACCCATCAAGATTGAACACACCTCGACCGATAGCTAGGACGGCGGAATATCGACGCCGATCACAGCTTTGTCATTTATGGACAAAAGCGTGATCGGTGAGAAGCGGCACCGCCGTTTTTCGTAACTGAATTCGAGGGTGAGGGTGGTACCGGCCTTGCCCCATCGAGGCGCGCCAAGCGATGAATTTCTCCTTGTTCAACAAGAGCCGATCGGTCGTCGGGCTCGACATCGGGTCGAGCGCCGTCAAGGCCATTGAGCTGAAAGCCTCGGGCAAGGGCTTCCGGGTCGCCGCCTACGGCAGCGAGCCGATTCCGCCCGACAGCATCGTCGACGGCGCCATTATCGATAGTGCCGCCGTCGCTGAGTCGATCCGTCGCGTGTTCGAATCGAAGGCGTTCAAAACGAAGGAGGTCGCCGCCTCGCTTTCGGGCAACGCCGTGATTGTCAAGAAGATCTCGCTTCCGTTGATGACGGCCGCCGAGCTCGACGAATCCATCACCTGGGAGGCCGAGCAATACATCCCGTTCGATATCCAGGATGTCAATCTCGATTACCAGATCCTGGATGCAGGGAGCGGCCCCAGTGACGGCAAGGGGACGATGGAAGTGCTCCTCGTCGCGGCGAAGAAAGACAAGATCGCCGACTACACCGGCCTGATCGCCCAGGCGGGGCGGACCGCCGTGGTGGTGGACGTCGACGCGTTCGCGCTGCAGAACGCCTACGAGCTGAATTACGGATTCGAGCCCGGCTCGGTCATCGTGCTGCTGAACGCGGGCGCAAGCGCCACCAACATCAACATCGTCGCCAACGGGCAGTCGGTCTTCACGCGCGACATCTCTTTGGGCGGAAACGCATACACCGAGGCCGTGCAGCGCGAGCTGAACCTGCCGTTCGAGAGCGCCGAACTGCTCAAGAAGGGCGCTCCGGTCGACGGCGCCACCTTCGAGGACGTGATTCCCGTGCTGCGCGCGATGACGGAGAACGTGCTGCTCGAAGTGCAGAAGACCTTCGACTTCTTCAAAGCCACCGCATCGACCGATCAAATCAGCCGCATCATGCTGAGCGGCGGTTCGTCGCGCGTCGACGGGTTCGCCGAGACGCTACAAGAGCGCTTCGCGACGACGGTCGAGATGTTCGATCCCTTCCGCAAGGTGACGCTCGATGGCAAGAAATTTTCCGCGGACTTGCGTGAATCGATCGCGCCAACCGCCGCCGTGGCCGTCGGGCTCGCGTTGAGACGGGCAGGTGACCGTTGATTCGCATCAACCTCCTCACAGTCGATCGTGCGCGCGCCAAGCGCAAGGCGAAGTTCCAGGTCGGGCAGAAGGTCACCGTTGCGTGCAGCCTCATTCTCGTCGCAGCGGCGCTTATCGTGGGCTGGTGGTTCTGGTCGCTGCAGCGCACTTCCGCCGACCTCGACCAGCAGATCGTCGACGCCGAGCGCGAGACGCAGCGGCTGCAGAACGTGATTCAGCAGGTCGCGCAGTTCGAGGCGCGGCGCGCGCAGCTCCAGCAGCGGGTTACGCTCATCGAGGAGCTCCGGAAGGGGCAGACCGGGCCGGTCCACCTGCTCGATCAGATCAGCAAGGCGCTGCCCGAGTCGATGTGGCTGACGGACCTGAGGCAGTCGGGCAACGACATCAACATCGACGGGCGGTGCACGTCGCTGAACGCGTTGTCGGATTTCGTCAGTGCGCTCGAGGCGTCGAACCTGTTCGAACGGCCGGTTGAGATCATCGATAGCCGCGTCGAGGCGGCGAGCGCGGGAACACCGGAATTGATTCGGTTTTCGGTACGGGCGACGCAGCTGGCGAAAGTGGCCGATTAATGGCCTTCTCGCCACACCCCGATACTTACTGACAGGCGTATGGATCTGAAACTCGACAAATTACCGTGGTACGGCCAGGTGATCTTCTTCGCCGTGATAGGCCTTGGGATGGTCGGCGCCTTCTATTGGTTTCACGTCGTGCCAACAGAAGCAGGCATGGTCGCCCGTGAGAAAAGACTCGCCGCGCTTCGCGTCGACATCGCGAAAGGCTCGTCTACGGCGAACCAGTTGAATCAATTCCGCCAGCAGGTGGCGGAGCTCGAAGGGCGCCTCGAGAGCCTCAAAGCGGTTCTGCCGGAACAGAAGGACGTGGCAGACCTGCTGCGGCGCATCCAGACGCTGGCGACACAGTCGAACCTGGCGATCCGGGGCTTCAAGCCGGCGCCGTCGGTCACCAAGCAGCTGCATGCGGAATGGCCGATTGCGCTGCAGCTCGACGGGACGTACCACAACCTCGCGATGTTCTTCGATCGCGTGAGCAAGTTTTCGCGAATCATCAACGTGAGCAGCATCGTGATTCGCGCGAAGGAGAAACCTGAGCCCAATTCGACAATTTCCGTCGAGTGCGTGGCGACGACATTCGTGCTGCTCGACACGGCGAAACCCGCGGCGGCGGCGAAAGCGAACTAGGAAAGAAAGTAGAAAGTAAAAAGTAAAAAGTAGAAAGTAAAAAGTAAAACGTTGAAAGCAAAAAGTTGAAAACGACCTGGATACAGACGTTCGTGACGGCCGCAGCGCTGGTATGTGCCAGTGTCGCGGTGGTGCGCGCGCAGGGCGGGCCCGCCGCGCAGCCGGCATCGCCTCAGCCGGCGGCGCCGGCGACCGCGACGCCTGCACCCGCGCCGGCGGCCGAAGCGTACACGTATGACCCCGCGGGACGGCGCGATCCGTTCGTGAGCCTGCTGTCACGGGGCATCGAACCGGCGACCGGCAAGAAACTGACTGGGCTGTCCGGTCTGACGACGGGCGAAGTGATGTTGCGCGGCGTTATGCAGAGCCGCAATTCGTACGTCGCGTTGCTGTCAGGACCGGACGGCAAAACGTACTCCGCGCATGTGAACGATCGCCTCCTGGACGGCGTGATCCGAAGTGTGACGCCCCAGGGCATTGTCATCATGCAGGAAGTCAACGATCCGCTCTCGCTGGTGAAGCAGCGCGAAGTGCGAAAGGGACTCAGGACCCCGGAAGATGGCAAATAAAAATTACCGAGCGCCGGCGGGTCCAAAGAGCAGGACCCGCCCTACGTACTCCACGCACGTAGGCCGGGTCTTGTTCGTTAGACCCGGCTTGCTGCTGCTCGTTCTGGCAGGATTGTGGGCCGCAGACCTGACGCCGCTGGGCGCGTTTGGGCCGCCGCCTCCCGAGACAGCCGCCGCGCCGGCACCGCGGCTGAAAGGCATGACGTCGAGCGCGGGGCGCCGCATTACGACGGTCAGCATCGAGACGTCCGATCCGGTGGCTTACGTGACCAGCCGGCCGGATCCGCTGACGCTCTTCATCGATTTGCGGGATGTCGACGCGAGCGGCGCGCGCCGCGCGCTGCTGGGCGCCAAAGGCATCCTGTCGGGCGCCGCCGTCGAAGAAGCCACGGGCGCAGACGGCGCGCGCGTGGCGCGCGTGCGCATCCGCCTGACCGCGCCGGCCGCACATCAGGTGCGCAGCCGGCGCAACGTCATTCACATCGATTTCGACAGCGCGTTCCCCCTGGGCTCCGTCGGTAACGCGTCAGCGGCTGCGGCCGGCACCGCGGCATCGTCGCGGTTCGCGACGATGCTCGAAAACATCCGCGCCGAATCGAGGCCCACCGGCGCCGCGATCACGCTGACGGGAAACGGCGAGCTCCTCGTCGAGTCCGTCACGCCGCTCGGCGACGGGACACCGCGCGTCGTGCTCTCGTTTGCAAATGTCCGCTCGCAGGCGTCTGCCGATCTGTTCGTCGGCCGCGGACCTGTCTCAGCGGTGCACGTGGTCACGACCGGCGTCGTGCCGACGACCCGCGTCACCGTGGATTTACTGCGGCCCGCGACGTATCGCGTGACGCCGCCGGAGGAAGGCGAGAAGGAATTCACCATCCTCTTCGAAGAGGACGTGCAGCCGCTCGTCACCAGCACGCCGCCCAACGCGGCGGGATTCGTGGCGTCGCTCGATCCGATCGACGCGCTGCTGACGCGCGGGGGATTGGGTGCGGCGGGCGCGCTTGCCGCGGCCGCTGGACGAGGGACGTCAGGTGCGGTGGGTGCCTTCAGCGCCTCCGGCGCCGTGAGGAGTGCGGGACCGTTCGGGCAGGTGGGGCAGCAGGGCGCGATTCCGCAGCTGCCGCCGCAATCAGGCGCGGGGCGCTTCACGGGTCATCCGGTGACGCTCGACTTCCAGGGGGCTGATCTGCGAACCGTGCTGCGGACGTTCGCCGACATCAGCGGCCTCAACATCGTCATCGATCAGTCGGTGCAGGGCGCGGTCGACGTCTCGCTGCACGAAGTGCCGTGGGATCAGGCGCTCGACATCATCCTGCGCGATCACAAGCTGGGCTACTCGGTCGAGGGCACGATCGTGCGTATCGCGCCGCTGTCGTCGCTCGCCGATGAAGAAGCGCAGCGCCGCAAGCTTGCCGAAGAGCGCGCGCTCGCGGGCGATCTCGAGGTGCTGACGCGGCCGCTGAGCTACGCCAAGGCCGCAGAGCTGACGCCGCTGCTGACGCGGACGGCGCTGTCACTGCGCGGCGATATTCAGATCGACACGCGCACCAACACCGTCATCATTCGCGATCTGCCGGCGCGCCTGCAGGGCGCGGCGCAGTTGATCGACTCGCTCGATCGCCCGCAACCGCAGGTCGAGATCGAAGCGCGCATCGTCACAACGACGCGCGACTTTGCACGCCGCATCGGCGTGCAGTGGGGCAT
The DNA here is from genome assembly GCA_964356125.1 of uncultured Bifidobacteriaceae bacterium. Lineage (GTDB taxonomy): Bacteria > Acidobacteriota > Vicinamibacteria > Vicinamibacterales > JAMQPK01 > JAMQPK01. Next base: position 58,301 of record CAYHHH010000006.1, read on the forward strand.
GAACGGCCGGGCGGCACAGGACATCGGCAATACGACCAACCTGGCGTTTCCGAACCAGATTGGCCTGAGCGGACGGACCGGCGGCCAGCAGGGATCGCCGCTCAGCTCGGCGGCCGACAACGCGTCGACCGCGGTGAACCTGGGCATCGGAACGGCGAGCAGCGCGATCGGCCTGGCGCTGGGATCGGTGAACGGCGCGCTGAACCTCGACGTCGTGCTCTCGGCGCTGGAGGAATCGGGTAACGGCCGGATTCTGTCGACGCCGCGCGTGTCGACGCAGAACAACGTGGCCGCGGAAATCACGCAGGGCGTGCAGGTGCCGATTCAGACGGTCGCAAACAACACCGTCACGGTGTCGTTTCGCGATGCGGCGCTCAAGCTGAACGTGACGCCGCAGATTACCGCGGCCAACACGGTCATCATGCAGATCGTCCTCGAGAACTCGTCGCCGGACTTCAGCCGCGCGGTGAGCGGCATCCCGCCCATCAACACGCAGCGCGCGTTGACGACCCTGCTTGTCTCGGACGGGCAGACGTCGGTCATCGGCGGGATTTACATCAACGCCCGGGATTCCTCCAACGACAGGACCCCCGGGCTCTACAAGATTCCGATACTCGGTTGGTTGTTCCAGCGGCGTGAATTCACGGAAGAAAGTCGTGAGCTGTTGATCTTCATCACGCCACGCATCATCAAGAGCTAAGCATCGTTGCAAAGGGAGCAGGAGATATGCGCGCCAGTCATCGCTCGATCATGAGAACAATCGCAGCCATCGCGCTGCTCGCGGGAATGGTGTCGTGCGGCACCGTCCGCCAGGATCGAACGCCGGTCATCATCCTCATCGACTCGCTGGAAGCCGCGTCGGGCGCCGACCCTGGCAACCTCTCGAGTTTTCTCCTGTCGGACGTGCAGACGCTTGTTGATCAACAAATCGGCGGTCAGACGGTTCGCGTGCCGACCATCTTCAACGATATCGCACAGGTCTCCATGCGGCTCATCGCCAAGGATGCGGGAAGCGGGGCCGTGAATCTGGCGCCGACCCCATGGAACGCCGTCACGATCAATCGGTTTCACATTGCGTACATCAGGGCCGACGGCCGGAACACGCCAGGCGTGGACGTGCCGTTTCCAATTGACGGTGCGGTGACGGCCACGCTCGGCCCAACGCCGGTCACCGTGCCGTTCGAGATCGTGCGCCATCAGGCGAAGCTCGAGCTTCCGCTGCGGTCGCTCGCCGGCTTCGGCGGGCGGCTGTTCATTACGACGATTGCGGAGGTCACGTTCTACGGCGTCGACACGCTGGGCAATGCCATTCAGGTGAAGGGCACGATGAACGTCAGCTTCAGCGACTACGGGGATCCCAGTTAACCGCTGAGACACGCGAAAACCAGGGGAACGGAACAGAGTTCATGACTACATATATCAAGTCCATCCTCGTGTTACTGACGGCCGTGTTTGCGGCCGGCTGCACGATGTCAGATATCACGCCACCGCCGCTGTCGGGACCGTCAGAGCTGAGCTTGTCGCTGACGGTCACGGCGAACCCCGACGTGCTGTCACTCGACGGATCGTCGCAGACGTTGATCACGGTCGAGGCACGCGACAGCAACGGGCAGCCGGCGCCGAATGTGCCGCTGCGCGTGGAAATTCTCGCGGATGGACAGGTCATCGACTTCGGCACGATCTCGGCGCGAACGCTGGTGACAAACGCCAATGGCCGCGCGACGTTTACCTATACGGCGCCGTCGTTTGTGGGAGGCGACATTCCGGACCTTCAGCTCAGCGTGACGCCGACCGGACAGGACGCGTCAGCGCATGTCAGACGGGTCATCACGGTGCGACTCGTTCCACCTGGCAGCATTAACAGCGCGCCAACCGCGCGGTTTACGTTCATTCCGGGAACCCCCGCGGCGTTCAGCGATGTGCGCTTCGACGGGTCGACATCGACCGGCGGGCTCGGCGCCGTCATCACCAGCTACGCATGGGATTTCGGCGACAACACGAGCGGCACAGGCGTTACCGCGACGCATCAGTACACGGCGGCAGGCTCGTATCAGGCGCGGCTGACCGTGACCGACAGCAACGGCATCTCGAGCCAGAGTGCGCCTCAATCGGTTGTCGTCGGCGGTGGTGATACGCCCACGGCCGTCATCCTGTTCAGCCCGGCGAATCCGACGATAGGGCAGACCGTGTTCTTCAACGGCAGTACCTCGTCAGCGGGGACGGGACATCGCCTCGTGAGCTGGAGCTGGAACTTCGGCGACGGCTCGAGCCGATCGGGCTCGACGGTTACCAGGGCCTATACGGCTCCAGGCAGCTATAGCGTCGTGCTCACGGTCACCGACGAAGTCGGCCAAACGGATCAGGCCGTCAATTCTGTGCCCGTCGGCGCCTCGGCTGCATCGGCATCGTTTACCTATTCCCCGACGGACCCGGGCGTCGGCACGGCGCTCATCTTCAACGGCAGCGACTCCAAGGGCGAAGGTACCAACTCAGTCAAGACCTACGTGTGGGACTTTGGATGCACCGTGGGGGTGACGTGCACGGTTTCGACGTTTACATCGTCGTCCAGCGCGACGGCGACCACGACATACTTGCAATCGTTTACGTATACCGTGCGTCTGACGATCACTGACAGCAAGGGCAAAACGGCGACGACGACGGAAGATGTGGCGATCGAGTAGAGCGCTGTCGAACGTCGTAACATGTAACGAACAGTGGCGGACAATCCCCGTATTGAAGAACTTCGACGCCGGGTCCAGACGGACCCGGCGTCGATTGCGTTCGCGCAGCTTGCCGAGGAGTACCGGCGGGCGGGGAGCTACGAAGATGCGATCGCGGCGTGTCGATCTGGCCTCGCGATCCATCCAGGCTACCTCTCCGCCCGAGTCACGCTGGGTCGGGCACTGCTCGAGATCAACGATCTCGACGCGGCACACGCGGAGCTGGACTTTGTCCTGAAGAGCGCGCCCGAAAATCTGGCGGCCATCCGTGGCGTCGCCGAGATCCACCATCGCCGCGGTCAGCTCGCCGACGCGCTGGTGTTCTACACAGCCGCGCTCGCGTTAGCGAGGCACGACCCCGACCTCGAACAGACTGTCGCCGAGATTTCTCGCGCCCTCACGCCGGTGGTCGACGACGGCCTGTCATTCGAACAGGCGAGCGCGGAGTTCCTCGCTGCGCTCGAGGGTCTGCCCGGCGGTCTCGAAGCGGCTCTCGCGCCAGAGGTCGCACCTGACGCCCCTAGCGCACCTGACGCACCCAACGCCCCTAGCGCCCTCGACGCACCCGAGGAAGGCCCCGCTCTTCCCGAGCTTGAGCGCTTTCTCGATCGCATTCATACCAGCCGCCAGAAAAAGGCGGTCTAGAATCTTCTTGTGCGCCTTGCTTCTCGCGACACCCTCGCGGCTCGCCATGCCAAGCTTCGACACGCTCTGGTCGCAGCCGATCTCGATGGCCTCGTCATCACGCACCTGCCGAACGTTTTCTATGTGACGAACTTTCTGGGCACGGCCGGCATCGCCGTCGCGATGCGCGATCGGCTGTTCTTGATCCTCGATTTCCGGTACGCGTCGGCTGCGAAAGCATTCTGGGATGGGCCGCATGGATGTCCCGACGCCGAGATCGTGCCCGTTGAGCGGACGTACGACGAAACGCTCGTCGCGCTGGTGAAGACGCTTCAGCCGAAGCGCCTTGGCATCGAGGGCAATCAGGTGCCGGTCAATCGCGCGAATCAGCTGACGCGCAGCTTTGGCCCGGCCGTCGAAATCGCGCTGACCGAGTCAGTCGTCGAGAAGCAGCGAATCATCAAAGACGCGCACGAGATCGCGATGCTCCGTCGCGGCGCGCAGTTGCTCTCGCCCGTGGCGGTCGACATCATGACCGATGCGAAGCCTGGCATGACCGAGCAGGAGCTCGCGGCGAAGATCGACTGGCGAATCAAATCCGCGGGCTTTGAGCGGTGCTCGTTCGAGACCATTGTCGCGAGCGGACCCAATTCAGCCCTCCCGCACGCCCATCCGGGCGAGCGCAGGCTGGCAGAGGGGGACCTCGTCGTGCTGGACTTTGGCGGGGTCTACGGCGGATACTGCGTCGACCTCACTCGAACGGTCGCCCTGGGGGAGCCTGATGCCGAGATGGCGCGGGTCTACCAGGCGGTGCTGGAGGCGCAGAAGGCCGCCATCGCGGCGGTCAAGCCTGGCGTTCGGGCAGGAGATATCGACGCGGCGGCCCGGGCAACACTGGCACGGCATGGATTGGCCGAGGCCTTCGGGCACAGCACAGGCCATGGCCTGGGCGTGGAAATTCACGAAACGCCGCGGATTGGACCACGAAGAGAGGCGACCGGCGACGGGCCAGGGCACCCCGACGCGGCTGCCGCGTCGGGGGCCCCGCCGGCGCCCCCAGACGACATGATCGAGCCTGGAATGGTCTTCACCATCGAACCGGGCGCCTATCTCCCAGGGTGGGGCGGCGTGCGGATCGAAGACGACGTGCTGGTGACGTCAGACGGGGTCGAAGTGCTCACAAACGTCCCAACGAGCCTCACACATACGCATGGACTTTGACGAGATCAATCGCATTCTGGACATGGTGCGCGAGCACGAGCTGAGCGAGTTCGAGCTCGAGCGCGAAGGCTTCAAGATCAGGATCAAGAAAGGCACGCTCGTGAACGCGCCGGGGCCCTTCGCGGTGCCGATGGTTCAGCAGGCGGTGCCCGCTGCGCCGCCGCCGCCGGCGGCCGCGCTTGCGCCGCCGCTCGAAGCGGTGCCGAGCACGCCGCCTCCGTCGTCTGACGAGGTCGACTTCGCCATCGTGAAGTCGCCCATCGTCGGCACATTTTTCCGGTCGGCCGAGCCGGGTGCGGCGGCGTTCGTCGAGGTGGGCACCACGGTCAAGAAGGGCGAGGTGCTCTGCATCATCGAGGCGATGAAATTGATGAACGAGATCGATTCGGAGTACGACGGCGAGATCGTCAAGGTGTATGTCGAGAACGGCCAGCCCGTGCAGTACGGGGAACGGCTCTTCGCCATAAAACCTCATGTTTAAGAAAATCCTAATCGCAAACCGCGGCGAGATCGCGATGCGCATCATCATCGCGTGCCGTGAGCTCGGCATCAAGACCGTGGCGGTGTATTCCGAGGCCGACGAGCACGCCCTGCACGTGCGGTTCGCCGACGAGGACGTCCGCATCGGGCCTGCGCGCAGCGCCGAGAGCTATCTGAACGTGCCGGCCATCATCAGCGCGGCCGAAATCACGGGCGCCGACGCGATCCATCCCGGGTACGGCTTCCTGTCGGAATCCGCCTACCTCGCGGAAGTGTGTGAGGCCTGCCACATCCGGTTCATCGGACCCGATCCCAAAGTCATCCGCCTGATGGGCGACAAGGCGCGCGCCCGTCGCGCGATGAAGAAAGCGGGCCTGCCGCTGCTGCCTGGCACTGACGGCCCGGTGGAAAGCGAAGAAGAAGCGCTGAAGTTCGCGGTGTCGTGCGGCTTCCCGGTGATCGTCAAAGCCACAGCCGGCGGCGGTGGACGCGGCATGCGCGTCGTGCGCACGCCACAGGAGCTCGGCCACGCCATCAAGACCGCCCAGCGCGAAGCCGAGGCCGCGTTCGGCGTGCCTGATGTGTACATCGAGAAGTACCTCGAGAACCCGCGCCACATCGAAATTCAGGTGCTCGGCGACCATCACGGCGGCGTGGTGCACCTTGGCGAGCGCGAGTGTTCGATTCAGCGCCGGCACCAGAAGCTGCTCGAAGAATCGCCGTCGCCCGCCCTCACGGAGAAACAGCGGCGCAAGCTCGGCAATCTTGTGGTCGATGCCGCAAAGGCGGTGCAATACACCAACGCCGGCACGTTCGAGTTCCTCATGGACGATCAGGCGCGCTTCTACTTCATGGAGGCGAACACGCGCCTCCAGGTCGAGCACCCGGTCACCGAGCTCGTCACGGGCATCGACATCGTCAAAGAGCAGATTCGAATTGCGGCCGGCGAGCGCCTGTCGTCCAGGCAGGGAGAAATCACCTTCAACGGCCACGCCATCGAATGCCGCGTGAACGCGGAAGATCCCGAGACGTTCGTGCCGTCGCCCGGGCATATCAGCGTGTTCAGCCTCGGCGGCGGGCCCGGCATCCGCGTCGACACCGCGGCCCATTCCGATTGCACGATTCCGCCGTACTACGACTCGATGATCGCGAAGGTGATCTCGTACGGCCGCGACCGGCACGAGGCGGTCGTGCGCATGAAGCGCGCGCTGGAGATGTCGGTCGTCGAAGGCGTCAAGACGACGATTCCGATGCACCTGCGCATCCTGAACGATCCCGATTTCCTCGCGGGCCGGTTGAGCACCAAGTTCATGGAGCGCTTCGCGCCCGCGATCGACAAGGACCAGAATCGCGCCGAGGCTGTCTGAACCTTTCCCCTCTTCACGCCATTCTTGACGCCGAGGTGACCCGGCGGTCGGGATGGACGCTGTCGGCGCTGGCCGACGCGTATCTCGCGGGCGGCGCCCGCTTCATTCAAATCCGAAGTAAGCAGGCGGCCAGCGGGGCCTTCCTCGAGATGTGCGAAGATCTCGTCGCGCGCGCGCGCAAGGGCGGCGCCATCGTCATCGTCAACGATCGCGCGGACATCGCGAAGCTGTCGGCGGCCGATGGCGTGCACCTGGGGCAGGACGATCTCGATCCCGCCTCGGCCCGCAGAATTCTGGGCGGCGCCTCGATTGTCGGCGTCTCCACGCACACGGCCGATCAGGTGCGCGCGGCGGCGGCGATGGGCGTAGATTATATTGCCGTGGGCCCCATCTTCGGCACGTCGACGAAGGACACCGGGTACCGCGACGTCGGGACGGCGTTCGTGAGCGATGCCGCGGGCATTCTGCGTCTCGCCGAGTGCGCCACGCCGATCGTCGCGATTGGCGGAATCACGCTCGACCGGGCACCCGATGTGATTCGCGCCGGCGCCGCGTCGGTGGCGGTGATTTCGGATCTGCTGTCGACCGGTCATCCGGAGGCCAGGGTCAGGGAATATCTTCGCGCGCTCTCATGAAGTCCCAAATCTCTCCCACGCTCGTGCTGCTGGCGATCGTGCTGGCCGGCGGCACCGCCGGCTACGTCGCCATCGAAGGATGGAGCACATGGGACGCGTTCTACATGACCGTGACGACGGTGGCGACGGTCGGCTATCGGGAAGTCCATCCACTGTCGCGGGCGGGGCAGGCGTTTACGCTGGCACTCATCATGGTTGGCGTCAGCACCGCGCTGTATGCCTTCTCCGCAATGGCCGCGGTCGTCGTCGAAGGCGGCTGGCCGAAGTACGTTGAACGATGGCGGTATGTGCGCATGATTAACCATCTCACAGATCACTACGTCGTCTGCGGATACGGGCGGATTGGATCGATCGTCGCGAGCGAGTTCACGCGGCAGAACACGCCGTTCGTCATCGTCGATCGCAATCCGGTCAAAGTTGCGGAGGCACACGGCCGGGGCCATCTCGCCGTGGAAGGCGATGCGAGCCGCGAGGAGACGCTGAAGCAGCTCGGGATCGATCGGGCCCGCGGCCTCGTGGCCGCGGTCGGCACCGATGCCGAGAACGTGTACGCGGTGCTCACCGCGCGCGTGCTGAAACCCGATCTCTTCATCATCGCCCGGGCAGAGGGAGAGGAATCGAGCTCCAAGCTGAAGAAGGCGGGCGCCGATCGCGTGATCTCTCCGTACCGCATCGGCGCCGTCCAAATGGCTCAGACGGCGCTGCGCCCGGCGGTGGTCGACTTCGTGGAGATCGCGACGAGCTCGGAGAATCTGGAGTTGTCGATCGAGGAGATTCACATCGAGAAACAGTCGCCCCTGGCCGAGCGCCCGCTGTCTGAGGTTATCAAGCGCGATAAGATGAACGTCGTCGTAGTGGGCATTCAACATGCGCACGGCAACATGGAGTTCAACCCTTTAGCCAGCACCGTCCTGCACGAGGGCGACCATCTCATCGTGCTCGGCAGCTCGCAGACGCTGAAAGAGCTGGAACGGGCGGCGAAGTAATCGATGTCTGCGCGAATTCTCGACGGCACCGCGGTCGCCGGCGTCATCCGACGCGAGTTGTCGTCGCGTGCGGCGGCGTTTACCAGCCGCGCCGGCCGGCAGCCCGGCTTGAGCATCGTGCTGGTCGGCGACAAACCCGACTCGCAGATCTACGTCAACAGCAAGCTGAAGTCCGCCGGCGACGAAGGGATCAACGCGACGCTTTCGCACCTGCCTGCCTCGACGGCGCTCGACGAGATCCTCTCGCTCGTCGGCAGATTGAACGCCGACCCGGCGACCGACGGCATTCTCGTCCAGGCGCCGCTGCCGGATTCCCTGGGCCCGGCCGCCATGCAGAAGGTGTTCGACGCGATCGATCCCTCGAAAGACGTCGACGGCGTCACGCCGGACAACGTTGGGCGCCTCGTGCAGAATCGCGCCGACCTGATGGCGTGCACGCCGGCCGGGATCATGGAGCTGTTGCGCCGAAGCCGCATCGACGTCGCGGGCAAACACGCCGTCGTGATTGGCCGCAGCGACATCGTCGGCAAGCCGATCGCGATGCTCCTGCTGCATCGGCACGCGACCGTGACCGTGTGCCACTCGCGGACGCAGGATCTCGGCACGATTACCGCGACCGGCGACATCCTCGTTGCGGCGATCGGGCGTCCTGGGTTTGTGCGCGCGCCGTTCGTGCGCCCGGGCGCCACGGTCATCGACGTGGGCATCAACCTCGTGACGGATGCCAGCGTCGCGCACGGGATCTTCCACGAAGGGCATCCGCGGCGCGGCCTGTTCGATCGCAAAGGGTCGGTCCTGGTGGGGGATGTCCATCCGGAGGTCGCTGAGGTGGCCGGCGCTCTCACGCCGGTTCCAGGCGGCGTCGGCCCGTTGACGATTGCGATGCTGATGGCGAACACGATCAAGGCGGCTGAGCTACGCCTATCCGTCGGTCGATAGGCATGCTGAAGGTCGCACTCACCGGTGGAATTGCGACGGGCAAGTCGTATGTCCTTGCGCGGTTGAAGGACCGCGGTATTCCCACCATCGACGCCGACGACATCGTCCACGAGGCGCTCGGCCCGGGCACGCCAACGGCGGCAGCCATTGCGGCGCAGTTCGGCCGCGTGGTCCTGAAGCCCGACGGCAGCATCGATCGGGCGCTGCTTGCGGCGCGCGTCTTCGCACATCCCGAAACCCGCCGCCAGCTCGAAGCCATCGTTCATCCGGTCGTCTATGAGACGATCCGCGCCTGGTTCGACACACTCGATCGCCCGATGGGCGTGGCGTCCATTCCGCTGCTGTATGAGACCCGCCGCGAAGGGGATTTCGATGTCGTGGTGGTGACCGTGTGCCCGCCGGAGATGCAGCTTCAGCGATTGCACAAGCGCGGCATGTTAGAAGAAGAGGCGCGTCAACGGATCGCGGCGCAAATGCCGGCAGAGGAAAAGGAGGCTCGCGGAGACGTCGTCATTCGTACGGCCGGCACGAAGCTGGAGACGGACCGGCAGGTGGAGGAGCTACTGGTCTCGCTTCAGAAGGTCGCGTAGGTCGCGTGGGTCGCGTAGGGATCGTGGGTGCTTCGCGGCGAGACGCGGACTCTTGCGACTCTTCCGACTCTTCTAGACTCTTCTAGACTCCCAGCTCTTCAGGTTCCTTCGCCGGCGCAATCCGATCTTCGACGAAGGTATTCCACTCGTGGCAGTGCGGGCACTGCCACAGCAGCTCCGTGCTGCGGTACCGGCACCGCATGCAGATGTGGGGATCCATGTAGAAGACCGCGTGCCGGGTGAGCTCCACGTACCGCTGCACGAGGCTGCGCTCGAATTCGAGGCGCGAGAGCACCTGCCAGATCGCCTGATGCACGGTCAGCGCATGAGGATTGTGTACGAGCGCCTCGAACAGGAGCTCCAGCGAGCCGCGCGCATCGTCGCGGCTTTCGAGATGCCGGGCCAGCGCCAGGCGCGCGCGCCAATCCTGCGGGTTGCTCGCAATCAACTGACGGCACAGTTGCGAAATGCGCTCAGGAGTGCCGAGGCGTTCGTACGCAAGCGAGAGACGATCGAACGTGAGGTAGGCGCGCTCCGGCGCTTTTTCGATCACCTGCTCCCACACACGCGCGGCCTGCGCCATCTTGTCTTCGCGGGCGTGGATGTCGCCGAGATTCAGGTACGCAGGCACCACGCCTGCGTCCAAATCGATCGCCGACTCGAAGCGCGCGATGGCGCCGGGGTAGTCGCCGCGCGCCACCGCCTGAAGGCCGAGCTCGTTTTCGAGGAACGCCAGAATGGCCTGGCTGCGGCCGTCCTCGGCCCCGCCCTGGCTGCCGAGCGAGCGCCGCACGTCGTACGCCTCCTGCCACTGGTGCTGATCTTCGTGGAGCTTCTCGATGTTCAGCAGGGCGTACTGGTTGTTCGGGTCGAGCCGGAGCACCTCGTTGAACGCCTCGAGTGCGCGATCGACGAACCCGCCGCGCTTGAAGTCGAGGCCGAGGCACAGCAGGATGTGCGCCTGTTCGAGCCGCGTCAGTCGCGGCCGCTGCAGCAGGCTCTGGTGAATATTGATGGCACGCGCGACCTGTCCCTTTTCGCGATACAGGCTGCCGAGCAGCAGGTGGATCTCGAGCGCGTCACCGAGACTCTCCGCGGCCTTGTTCAGCTCTTCGATCGCGAGATCGATCTGGTTGGTGACGAGGAAATTCAGACCGACGATGTAGTGCAGCGACTCGGGGACGCGGCGCCGATCGATCAGGCGCCCGGCGCGCAGTTTGTAGCGCTCCCATGCTTTCCCGACCGTCAGTCCGATGAGGAGCGCAACCAGCGCCGCGAGGAAAGGGTAATAGGCGTTCAAAACAGGTCTGTCCGCCAGAGGTTATGAAGGTGGAGCACGCCGGCGACGCTCTGTCCCTTGCCGCCGACGACGAGCGACGTAATCTTGCGCTGCTCCATGATGAGCAGCGCCTGCGCGGCGAGCGTCGACGGAGCGATCACGATGGGCCGTGTGGTCATGATGTCGGCGGCCGTCAGCGCGAGCAGCCCGTTGTTGTCGACCATGTGCCGACGAAGGTCGCCGTCCGTGATGATGCCGACCAGCTCGTTCGCGGCATTGACGACGCACGTCATGCCGAGCGTCTTCTTCGTCATCTCGGAGATGACCTCGCGCATCGGCGTGTCGGTCTTGACGATGGGCGCATCGGCGCCGCCGTGCATCAATTGGTCGACGCGCATCAGCTTCTTGCCCAGCTTGCCGCCCGGATGAATCTTGGCGAAGTCCTCCTCGCGGAATCCCTTCTCGACGAGCAGCGTCATGCACAGCGCGTCGCCCATCGCGAGCGCGGCCGTGGTGCTGGCCGTCGGCACGAGATTGAGCGGACAGGCTTCTTCAGAGACCTGGCAGTCGAGCGCCACATCGGCCGACTGGGCCAGCGTCGATGCCGGATTGCCGGTGATCGCGACGATCTTCGCGCCGATGCGGCGAATGGCCTCGATCAGGCGAAGTACTTCCTGCGTCTCGCCGCTGTGCGAAATCGCCAGCAGCAGGTCGCTGGGTTGAATGACGCCGAGATCGCCGTGCGTCGCGTCCGCCGGATGCAGGAAGAAGGCGGACGTGCCGGTGCTCGCCAGCGTGGCCGCGATTTTCCGGCAGATGATGCCGGACTTGCCCATGCCCGTGACGATGACGCGCCCCTGGCACTCGAACAGCATTCGCACGGCGCGGTCGAAATTGCCGTCGAGGCGATCGACCAGCGCCAGAATGGCCGCGGCTTCGGTCTCCAGCACCTTGCGCGCGAGCGAACGTTCGGTCGGAGTGTTAATCTGCGTCATGGATGCGCATGAGATGTCTCAAGAGCGGCTCAACGCGCTCCAAGGGTAACGCGTTCTGCGCGTCGCTCTTCGCGCGCGGCGGATTGTCGTGCACTTCGATAAAGAGGCCGTCGATGCCCGCCGCCACGGCCGCCGACGCGAGCGGCTCGATGTATTCCGCCTGCCCGGCCGTGACGCCGTCGCCGCCGCCCGGCAGCTGCAGGCTGTGCGTCGCATCATAAACCACCGGATAGCCGAGGGATCGCAGCATCGGAAAGGCGCGCATGTCGACAACGAGGTTGTTGTAGCCGAAGCTGAAGCCCCGCTCGGTGACGAACACCTGCGAGTTTCCCGACTCGACGACCTTGGCGATCGCGTGCTTCATGTCGGCGGGCGCGAGAAACTGCCCCTTCTTCAGATTGATGGTCCGCCCGGTCTTCGCGGCCGCGACGATGAGGTCGGTCTGCCGCGAGAGGAACGCGGGGATCTGCAGCACGTCGGCGACCTCCGCGACCGGCGCCGCCTGATTGGCCTCGTGAATGTCTGTGAGGATCGGCACGCCGAAGCGCGCCTTGATCGCCGCCAGGATCTTCAATCCCTCTTCGATGCCTGGACCGCGGAATGATTTCAGCGAGGTGCGATTCGCCTTGTCGTACGACGCTTTGAAGATGAGGGGCACACCGCAGCGCGCGGCGATTGTCACCAGCGCTTCGGCCATCATCGACGCGTGCGCCTCGCTTTCGATGACGCACGGTCCGGCAATCAGCGCGAGGGGAGCGCCGCCCCCGATGGCGACCGCTCCGGCCATCACGCGTGTCGTCTCCGGCATCAGGCGATGCCGGCTTCCGCCGGTCGTTCCGCCCCCGACTGCGTTTTGTGCTGGTGGCTGGCTTCGATGAAGCTCGCGAACAGCGGATGCGGGTGCAGCGGCTTCGACTTGAACTCAGGATGGAACTGCACGGCCACGTACCACGGATGCCCGGGCAGCTCGATCATCTCGACGAATTTGCCGTCGGGCGATTTTCCCGAGATGCGCAGGCCTTTGTCGGTCAGCGCCTGCTCGTAGAGGCAGTTGAACTCGTAGCGATGGCGATGGCGCTCCATGATGCTGGTCGCGCCGTAAATCCTGCTGCCGAGCGATCCCGGTGTGAGCACGCACTCGTACTGGCCCAGCCGCATGGTTCCGCCGAGGTCGTCGACGCCGAGCAGGTCGCGCAGCTTGTAGATCAATTTGTGCTCGGTCTCTGGCGAGCACTCGGTCGAATCTGCTTCGGTCAAGCCGCACACGCCGCGCGCGTACTCGACGGCCGCCCACTGGAATCCATAGCAGATGCCGAAGTACGGAATGCCCTTTTCGCGGGCAATCTGCGCCGCCCTCATCATCCCGCGCGTGCCGCGGGTGCCGAACCCGCCGGGCACGAGAATGCCGTCGGCGCCGTCGAGCAACTGCTCACCGTCGGGCTGCTCGAGCGCTTCGGCTTCGACCCACTTGATGTCCACCTTCAGCCGGTGCGCGAAGCCGCCGTGATAGAGCGCCTCGTTGAGGCTCTTGTACGAGTCTTCGTAGCCGACGTACTTGCCGACGACGTGAATCGTGATGCGATCTTTCGGGTTCTTGATGCGCTCGACCAGCTCTTCCCAGGACTCCATGTGCTTTTCGGTCATCGGGAGGCTGAGGTGCTTCAGCACGATGCGGTCGAGCCCTTCGACGCCCAGGACGAGCGGCACTTCGTAAATCGTCGAGACGTCTTTCGCGGTGATGACCGCTTCCTGATCGACGTCGCAGAAGAGCGCGATCTTCTTCTTGAGATCCGCGTCGAGGAACCGGTCGGTCCGGCACAGCAGAATGTCGGGCTGGATGCCGATCGAACGCAGGTCGCGCACGCTGTGCTGCGTCGGCTTCGTCTTCAGCTCGCCGGCGGCGCCGATGAACGGCACCAGCGTCAGATGGATGTACAACGTGTTCTCGCGGCCGACGTCCTGACGGAACTGGCGAATGGCCTCGAGAAACGGCAGGCTCTCGATGTCGCCGACTGTGCCGCCGATTTCCACGAGGACGATATCGACGTCAGACGACACCGCGCGGATGCTGTCCTTGATTTCGTTGGTGATGTGCGGAATCACCTGCACGGTGCGGCCGAGGTAGTCGCCGCGGCGCTCCTTCTGAATAACGGACTGATAAATCTTGCCCGTCGTCCAGTTGTGATTCCTCGTCGTCTGGGTATTGGTGAACCGCTCGTAGTGGCCGAGGTCGAGGTCGGTCTCGGCGCCGTCGTCGGTCACGTAGACCTCGCCGTGCTGATACGGGCTCATCGTGCCGGGATCCACATTGATATACGGGTCGAACTTCTGCAGCGTGACCTTGTAGCCGTGCCCCTCGAGCAGCGCGCCGATCGACGCCGCGGCGAGCCCCTTGCCGAGCGACGAGACGACGCCGCCAGTCACGAAGATGTATTTCACGGGACGCGTTTCAGTGTTCGTCATCGTATATGTCAGGCTCCTTGCCTCGCCGTAGCAGAGCAACCCACCCTCTGCGAAGGCGGGCTAGACGCGAGCGTCCGCCGTCAACAGACGGCGGACGCGTTCCAACTCCTCCGGGGTGTCGACGCCGATCGAGTCGTGTGGCGTCTCGACCACTTTTATCGCGAAGCCGTTCTCGAGCACGCGCAGTTGCTCGAGCGATTCGCTGCGTTCGAGCGCGGTTGGCTCGAGCGCGGCGATGCGTCGCAGAAATTCACGCCGGTACACGTAAAGACCGAGATGTTTATACGAGGTTCCACGGGGACCGCGCGGGTAGGGGATCGGCGACCGTGAAAAATAGAGCGCAAAACCGCGCACGTCGCTCACGACCTTGACGACGTGTGGATCGGTGATTGCGTCGTTATTCAGGATGCGCGTGGAGACCGTCGACATCAACAGGTCCGCGTCGTCACGAAAGGGCTCGATGGCGGCGTCAATCGTGTCGGGCTCGATGAGCGGTTCGTCTCCCTGGACGTTCACGACCAGGTCGCAGTCGAGCCCGGCGGCCACTTCGGCGAGCCGATCGGTGCCCGTCAGGTGTTCGGTGCTGGTCATGCGCACCTCGCCGCCGAATTTCGCCACGGCCTCGGCGATGCGGGGATCGTCGGTCGCCACGATCACGGCGTCGACGTTGCGGGCCGCAGCCGCGCGACCATACACGTGCTCGATCATCGGCCGTCCCGCGATGTCCGCAAGCGCTTTTCCCGGAAAACGGGTGGACGCGTAGCGGGCGGGGATGACAGCGACAGTATGTGTATGGTTCTGAAGAGGATCGCGGATGCTAACTGAGCAACCTGCGGGACGCACGACGAATAGTAACATGATTAATCGCGGGGGCCCCTTCCCCCCGCTCAGCGCTGCTCGCTTGCGGGGCCCCTGCGCCCCGCGCCGCTCGCAGCTTTGGCGGGCCAATGGGGCAGATGCTAGGATGGAACAGTCGTGATGACGCGAACGACGCTCAAGGCGCTCTGGCTTGGCGGGGGCGGAATCCTCGCGACGTGGCTTGCCGTGTCGCCGAACCACAGCATTCCAACGACGCCGCCGGCGGCAGCGGTCCGGCGTCCGGCGCTGCAAAAGGAACCGACCGCTGAAGAGCTGAATTCGCTGGCCACGCGCTTGCACAACCGCACCGCCGCGGTCGCACTCAGCCCCGCGACGCGCAATCCTTTCAGATACCGCTCATCAAAATCGTCTGCGTCGAGCACGCCGCGCGAGAGCAGTGCGCCATCTGCCGCCATCGCGCCGGCGATGCCCATCGCACCCGTCGGCCCGGTGTTGAAACTATCGGGCATTGCCCAGAAAGCCGGCACGCGCACAGCGATCCTCTCCGGCGACGGACAGATTTATCTGGTCGGCGAAGGGGAGTCGGTCGCCGGCCGCTATACGGTCGTCACGATCGATCCCGAAGCGGTGCTTCTTCGCGACGCCGCCGGCGTGGAACAGCGGCTCGTCCTGCCTCAGTAGTACCCAAAATACAAAACAGGAGAGTAGGAGGTTAGGAGGATCGAATCCCTAATCCCCAGTCCCCAATCCCTGGTCTTGCAGCCGTACTCTCCAGACCGATCGCACGTTCGGCACGGCTCGAATCTCCGTAAGCACCGTGTCTGTCGCCATGCCGGCGCCGGTCTCGGGGTGTTCGTCGACTTTCACGACGCCGATGGCGCAGTCGACGCGGCATTCCGGATCGCGGCCGAGTGCGAAGTTGGCGATGTTGACCTTGTGGCGGCCGAGGAGCGTGCCGACGTCGCCGATGACGCCAGGCTGGTCGTTGTTCTTGATGATGAGCAGCGTGCCTTCGAGCGGCGACTCCACGGCCACGCCGTCGATGAGCACCAGACGGAGGCTGCCGTTGGCGAACACCGTGCCTTCGACCCAGCGCTCGCCGGCGTCCGTGTGCAGCTTCACCGAGATGAGGCTCGTGTAGTTACGCGCGCGGGTGCTGCGCGACTCGATGAGCTCGATGCCGCGGTCCGTGGCGATGGTGCGCGCATTGATCGCCGTGACGCCACCCGACAGAATCGCCGAGAGCACCCCTTCGAGCACCGCGCTGCCGAGCAGCTGGTTATCTTCAGCCGCGAGCTCGCCGTAGTAGCGCACGCCAATCGCGCTGATCCGCGCCTCGCCCATTTGCGCCACGACCAGGCCGAGCGACCGCGCCAGGACCAGATAGGGACGCAGCCGTTTGTACGCTTCGGGCGACACGGAAGGGAAGTTCACGGCGTTGCGGATGATGCCCTCCTTGAGGAAGTCGCGCAACGCGGCGGCGGTTTCGCTGCCCACCTGTTCCTGCGCCTCTTTGGTCGACGCGGCGATGTGCGGCGTGGCGACGACTTGAGGGAGCTTTGCGAGGCGCCACTCTTGTGGCGGCTCCGGGTCGAACACGTCGAGGCCGGCGCCGGCGACGTGGCCACGCTCGATGGCATCGGCCAGCGCGGCCTCGTCGACGAGCTCGCCGCGCGCCGTATTGACGATGCGGAGCCCCTTCTTGCACTTCGCGAAGCGCTCGGCATTAAAGAGGTGCTTGGTTGAGGGCAGGGCGGGCACGTGCAGCGAGATGTAATCGGCGCGCGCGCACACATCGTCGAGCGAGACGAGCTCGACACCGAGCGTCGCGGCCATTTCGGCGGAGATGAACGGGTCGTGCGCGATCACTTTCATCTCGAAGGCCTGGGCTCGCGCCGCCACTTCCTGTCCGATGCGGCCAAGACCGACGAGGCCGAGGGTCTTTGACCGAATTTCCGCTCCCGCGAATTTCGCCTTCTCCCACTTCGCGGTCTTCATCGATGCATCGGCGGCAGGAATATTTCGTGCCATCGACAGAATCAGCCCTATCGCGAGCTCGGCGACGCTCAGGCTGTTTGCGCCCGGCGCGTTCATCACCACGATGCCGCGGGCCGTTGCTGCCGGCACGTCGACGTTATCGACGCCGGTGCCGGCACGCGCGATGACGCGCAGCCTCGGCGCCGCGTCAATCATCTCGCGGGTCACTCTTGTGGCGCTTCTGACCACTAACGCGTCCGCCTCCTTCAGATCGGCGGTCAGTTCGGCGGCCGGACGTCCCTGGCGGTTGTCGATGTGCCAATCTGGCTGCTGGAGAAGCTCGATGGCGGAAGCAGGGAGCCCGTCGGCGATGACAATGTTCATGAGGTGATTACAGTATAATCCGTCGGTTTTCGCCCTTCGACTTCGCTCAGGACAGGTTGCGCGTTTTACGCCGCCGTGAATCGCACCACGATAGTGCAATCTGCTGATTTCTTCGGATTGTTGAAGCGCAATGCGGTTTTCGTCGATCTTTTCAACAGGGTTTTCCACACTTTCTGTGAAGAACTTTTTTCTACGTGAAGTGACTTGACCTAATCGGCGTCGACCGTTGACCGTTGACCGTCGACCGTTTACCGTGGGCGGTTTTTTCTCGTGCCAACGGGTGTGCTGATTTGAAAACGGTGAACGGCAAACGGTGAACGGTAAACTTTTCTAGGAGAGCTTCGATGAATCGTAAAGTGACAGTCGTCGGAGGCGCGGGCAACGTCGGCGCCACCGTCGCGCGCAGCATCGCGGAAAAAGAACTCGCCGACGTGGTGATCGTCGACATCGCCGATCAGAAAGCCGCGGGCGTGGCGCTCGATATTCTCGAAACCTGCCCCATCATCGGCTCCGACAGTCTCGTCATCGGCGGCTCCGACTACGCCCACAGCGCCAACTCCGACGTCGTCGTCATCACGTCAGGCGTGCCGAGAAAACCTGGCATGAGTCGTGACGACTTATTGAACGTGAACTTCAACATTATGAAAGCGGTGACCGAGCAGGTGGTGAAGTACTCGCCCAACTGCATCATCGTGCCGGTCGCCAATCCGCTCGATGCCATGTGCCAGGCCGTCTACAAGCTCAGCGGCTTTCCGCGCCATCGCGTCATCGGTATGGCCGGCGTGCTCGATTCGGCCCGCATGCGCACCTTCATCGCCCAGGAGCTGAACGTATCGGTGGAAAACGTCCACGCGTTCGTGCTCGGCGGTCATGGAGACACGATGGTGCCGCTGCCGCGCCTGTCGACGGTGGCGGGCATTCCGATCACGCAGCTGCTTTCGAAGGAGCGCATCGACGCGATCAGCAAGCGGACGGCCGAGGGCGGCGCCGAGATTACAAAACTGGTAGGCACGAGCGCGTGGTATGCCCCCGGCGAGTCGGCCGCCGAGATGGTCGAGGCGATTCTCAAAGACAAAAAGAAAATTCTGCCGTGCTCCGTCTATCTGGAAGGGGAGTATGGCGTGAAAGGCCAGTTCCTCGGCGTGCCCGTGAAGCTGGGCGCCAAGGGTGTCGAGCAGATCATCGAAATCAAGCTGGACGCGGACGAGCAGGCGGCGCTGAATAAGTCGGCGGCGGCGGTGAAGGAACTGGTGGACGTCATAAAGATGTAGGGCTGAAAGGGGCAAGGGGTGAAGGGCAAGGGGCAATGACCCCTCACCCCTCACCCTTTGCCCCTACGCGCGGTTACCCTTCCATATTGCGCGCGTGTACTCCCTGATCATCTTCGCGATGTTCGCAATCGGAATCAGCTTCGGGCACACCGCTTCGCATTCCGCTTCGTTCGAACAGTTTCCAAAGCCCTCGGCTTCCATCTGTCCGACCATGCGCACGACGCGCAGCTCGCGCTCGGGCTCCCCCTGCGGCAGCAGGGCGAGGTGCGTGATCTTGGCGCTGGTAAACAGGTGCGCCGCCGCGTTCTTGCAGGCCGCCACGCATGCGCCGCACCCGATGCACGCCGCCGAATCCATCGACTCTTCCGATTTGTCTTTGGGGACGAGCAGGTTGTTGGCGTCCTGCGCCCCACCGACGCCGACAGAGATGTAACCGCCGGCGGCGATGATGCGATCGAACGCCGTTCGATCGACGGTCAGATCCTTCAGCACAGGGAAGGCCTTCGCCCGCCACGGCTCGATGACGATGGTCTGGCCGTCGGTGAAGCGCCGCATGTGGAGCTGGCAGGTGGTCGTGCCCGCATCGGGGCCGTGGGGGACGCCGTTGATCATGCAGCCGCACGCCCCGCAGATGCCCTCGCGGCAGTCCGAGTCGAACGCAATCGCGTCTTCGCCCTTGCGGATGAGGTCTTCGTTGATGACGTCGAGCATCTCGAGGAACGACATGTCCGTCGAGATGTCCTTCGCAACGTAGTCGACGAGGCGGCCTGGCTGGTCCTTGGCCGGCTGGCGCCACACGCGCAGATTGACCGTAATCGTTTTCCCGCTCACTTGTAGCTCCGCTGCGATGGGTGCACTTCGTCAAACACGAGCGGCTCTTTGTGCAGCGTCGCCTCGGAATCGACGCCGGCAAACTCCCAGGCCGCCACGTAGCTGTACCGCTCGTCGTCGCGCAGCGCCTCGCCGTCCGGTGTCTGAAACTCCTCGCGGAAGTGTCCGCCGCACGACTCGTTGCGATGCAGCGCGTCGAGCGTCAGAAGCTCGCCGAACTCCATGTAGTCGGCGACGCGCCCCGCGTAGTCGAGCATCGGGTTCAGGTTGTTCTTCTCGCCGGACACGACGACGTCCTGCCAGAACTCGCCGCGCAGCGTGCGGATTTTCCGCAGCGCGTCCTTCAGCCCGTCGGCGGTGCGCGCCATGCCCACGTGGTCCCACATGATGCGGCCGAGCTGGCGATGGAACTCCCGCACCGTCCGCTTACCCTTGATGCCCAGCACCTTGTCGATGCGCGCCTGAGCCGTGCTCGCGGCTTCTGTGAACGCGTCGTGGTCGGTCGTCAGCTTCGGCAGTGTTGCGCTCGCCAGGTAGTTGGCGACGGTGTACGGCGCGATGAAGTAGCCGTCGGCGAGCCCCTGCATGAGCGCGCTGGCTCCCAGACGGTTGGCGCCGTGGTCGGAGAAGTTCGCCTCGCCCATCACGAACAGCCCGGGAATCGTGCTCTCAAGGTTGTAGTCCACCCAGAGACCGCCCATCGTGTAATGGATGGCGGGATAAATCCGCATCGGCACCTTGTAGGGATCTTCGGCGGTGATGCGCTCGTACATCTGGAACAGATTGTCGTAGCGCGCCTTGATGGTCTCGATGCCAAGCCGATCGATGGCCTCCTTGAAGTCGAGATACACCGACAGGCCGGTGTCGCCGACGCCGAATCCCTCGTCCGACTGCTGCTTCGCCGCGCGCGACGCGACGTCGCGGGGGACGAGGTTGCCAAAGCTCGGGTAGCGGCGCTCGAGGTAGTAATCGCGCTCCGACTCTGGAATCTGGTCCGGCGAACGCTTGTCACCCTTGCTTTTCGGAACCCAGACCCGTCCGTCGTTCCGCAGCGACTCCGACATCAGCGTCAGCTTCGACTGATGATCGCCGCTCACCGGGATGCAGGTGGGATGAATCTGCGTGAAGCACGGGTTCGCGAACAGGGCGCCGCGCTTGTGCGCGCGCCATGCGGCCGTCACGTTCGAGTTCACGGCGTTGGTGGAGAGATAGTAGAGCGTGCCGTACCCCCCAGTGCAGAGCAGAACGGCCTGCCCCTCGTGCCGTTCGAGCTCGCCTGTGATGAGGTTCCGCGTCACGATCCCGCGCGCCTGCCCGTCGGCGACGACCAGGTCGAGCATTTCGCGGCGCGGGAAGATCGTCACCGTGCCCGCATCGACCTGGCGCAGCATCGACTGATACGCGCCGAGCAGCAGCTGCTGGCCGGTCTGCCCGCGGGCGTAGAACGTGCGCGACACTTGCGCGCCGCCGAACGAGCGATTGTCGAGCAGCCCGCCGTACTCACGCGCGAATGGGACGCCGGTCGCCACGCACTGGTCGATGATGTCGACGCTCAGCTGCGCGAGTCGATACACGTTCGCTTCGCGGGCGCGATAGTCGCCGCCCTTGACCGTGTCGTAGAACAGGCGGTAGATGCTGTCGCCGT